>NZ_JADBGC010000014.1:0-280371 GCF_014892245.1 Microbispora sitophila
CCATGGCCACAACTGGCCCTCCTCGCCCTCCTCATCCTGGCCTTCCTCACCATCCGCGTAACCAGCCGCCGGCGCCGCAGACGCATCGAGAAGCTGATCATCCTCAGCGGCCGCGGCACACCACTCGGGGCGTGAACACCTGAACGCGCGGACGGATCGACGCTCCCCGCGACACGTGTCATGGGCCCCCCATTCCACCCGATCAGCGTTATCCGCCCCTCAGGAGGTGGCGACCATCAACCGACCACCCAGACGACCGACGCCGGACCGGCGTCCGGCCCGCAACCGGGCACTCGGCTTCGCGGCCGCGTTCATGATCGGCGCGCTCACCGCCGGCGGTCTGGTCTTCGCGCTGACCCGGCCGACGTCCGTCGAGCAGATCGCCGACCGGCTCCGGGTCGAGGCCGCCCTCCGGGACAAGGCACAGATCAAGGAACTCACCCAGCTGGCCCGCTCCACCGGCGACCGGCTCCGTCCCGTGCTCGAGGGCCTGAACCGGGTCATGCCCGCAGACGGCACGGCCGGCCCGGCCGTGGTGACCTCCGGCGACGTCGCGAGCTGGCGGCAGACGGCGGACGCCGCCGTCGAAAGCTTCGCCGACCCGCCCTCGGGCGAGACCGCCACCAACATAGCGCGGTCCACTCTCGCCTCCGCCGTGCGCCAGCTCGCCACCGCCGTCGACACCTACGCGACCGCGCGGGAGCTCACCGGGCCGAGCCATTCGGCCGTGCTGGACCTCGCCGCACGGCAACGCACCGGCGCCCTGTTCACCTGGTCGGTCGGGGCCACCGCACTCGACGCCGTGAACATCGACGCGGGCTACGGACATCAGCACGTGTACCTGCCGGCCGCGCCCGGCGACGGAGTGCTCACCCCGGACTCCGAACCCGAGGGAAACCACGACGAACACGAAGGGCACCACGACTCGTGAACAAGGCATTGCGCTACACCATGGCCCTCCTGCTGGCAGGGCTCGCCCTGATGCTCGGCGCGCCGGCGGCCTCCGCCCACGGCGGACCGATCAAACTGGAGGTGACCGGGGACGGCGCGGACAACGTCAACGTCCTGGTCACCTATAAGGAGGACGACCACCCCGTCACGGCGATCGTCGTGGCGACGCTGGCCGCCAAATCCACCGACGGCCGCACCTTCGGACCGGTGCCGCTCAGGTCGGCGCCCGAGGGCCAGAACCTCTACCACGCCGCCGAGCCGCTGCCGGCCGGCGAATGGAAGGTCACCGTGAAGGCGACCGAGCCCTCCAAGGCGAGCAAGACGGTGAAGGTGAAGGCAGGAGTGGTCGCAGCCGTGCCCCAGGCGGCGACGACCACGCTCGCGCCGGACAAGGCGGCGGCGACCGGCCCCGCGCCCGACCAGGCTGCGGCCGGCGAATCCGCGACGGGTAAGACGGTGGACAGGGCGGCGGCCGCGTCCGCACAAGAGGCGGACGATTCGACGCCGCTCAAGATCGGCCTCATCGCTTTCGCGGCGGCCGTCGCCGTCGCGGCCTGGATCGTCCTCGCCCGTCGCAAGAACCTGTACAGCCGGCACTGAATGCGGCGCGATCCACGACCCGGCCACGACCGCCGGCTGCCTGGCACCGCCATCGCGCACGTGGCGATGCACCGCCGCCGGCCGCCCGTATCGGCACCTCGAACGGGCGGCCGGCGGACCCCACCCGGCCGGCGGAGGCGGGGGATGGCCGTCCGAGCGCCCTGACGGCCCGGAGGGGAAGGGCCCGGGGGAAGGCGCCGCAGGGGAAGCACGGGAGGGGGGATCCCGGCGGGCGCTCGGACGGCCTGGGTACGCTCCGGCCGGTCAGGCACCGGCCGTCGCGAAGATCAGAAATTTGCTCGCTCCAGCGTCATCACTCGGCTCTGCGTCACCGGCCTCGGTCACCGCGCCACCCATCGGATCGGAGACCGGCCGGCGTGAAGATCAGAAGTTGACTCCGCCGAGCGTCGCTCACCTGTCAGCGGCCTCGGCTGCCGGCACCGCCCAGGAGCGGGAACCGCCGGCATGAAGATCGGCGACCACGGGACGCGGGCCTCAGGAACCTGCCGGGGTGAAGACGCCGAAGAGGTTGCCGGACGTGTCGTGGAGGTAGGCGAAGTCGGGGGCGCCCTCGATGCCCACGACCTGGCTGAGCACCTTCCCGCCCAGGGCCTCCACCTTCCGGCAGGTCTCGGCCACGTCCCGCACGAGCACGGAGAAGACGGCATGGCCCGGCATGTCGCCACGGGTGCCGAACACGCCGCCACATACCTCGCCGTCACGGTCGTAGCTGATGAGCCGGTAGTCCATGCCCACGGCGGCCGAGTCCTCGTCGGTCCGGAACCGCCAGCCGAACAGGTCGCCGTAGAACCGCTGGACGCCCTCGGGGTCGTCGCTCGCGATCTCGAACCAGGCGACCGTGTTGACGGCGGGGGCGGCGGGAGTGGTCATCGTCGGTCTCTTTCTCTGTTGCCTTCTGTGGACGCTCGTTTCCCGCGCGACGGCGCTCGTGCTCCATCTGCGGATGGCGGGCGGCGTGACGAGCGGGGAAGGCGCTCGATCGACCGTGGCGGGGTCCGTCGTCGCGTGAGTAGAGCCTCCCGCCCTTCGGCGACACCCCCCTGTCGGTGTTTCCAGAAATCCACGAACATATTTTCGAATCAGTGGTCAGTCCAGCACCGGCGTCCGCGCGATCATGTCGGGCACGCCGGCGTCGAACGCCTCCAGGGGCCGGCCGGGCACCGGATCTTCGGTGAGGACGGCCTCGGCGATCCGGTCGAGCCGGAAGACGCGGACGGCGTCGCGCAGCCGGCACCAGGCCACCAGGTACCACCACCCGCTCCGCCCGCCGACGAACGCCCCGGGCTCCACATTCCTGGTGGTCAGCACACCCTGCGCGTCGCCGTAGTGGATGCGTAAGACGACGCCCTTGAGCAGGGCCTCCTCGATGACCCGCCCGATCGACCCGGTGTATCGGGACTCCGGCTTGTCCTCGGTGAGGATCTGCACCCGGGCGGCCAGTTGCCGGGCCCGCTCCCCTTCCGGGCCGGGCATGGCGGCGACGAGTTTGCGCAGCGCACTGCGCGCCTCGTCGGCGAAGGGCTGCTGTTCTGTGCGGCTGAGAGCGATCGCCACCGCCACGGCCTCGGCGGGGGTGAAGTTGAGCGGGGGCAGGGACATGCTCTTGTCCAGCGCGTACCCTCCCCTGCGCCCGACCTCCGCGTAGATGGGCACGCCGGCCTGCTGCAGCGCGGAGATGTCCCGCTCGATGGTCCGCGAGCTCACCTCGAAGCGCAGGGCGAGCTCACGCGCGGACCGGCAGCGCGGGGAGATCGCCCGCAGGTCCTCGACGATCGCATAGAGCCGGTCGGTACGGTTCACGCCGCAGAGGGTAGGCCACCCCACCGACATTTCTCGCTGACGCGTTCGACTACCTCGCATCGACGCACGTCGGCACGGACATCCGACCGGCGCCCGTCCACCCGGGTCGCGGACCCGCACGCCCTGACGACTCCCGCCGGCCGCGCCCGGTCCCGGCCATGCCGCCCGCGTCTCCAGCCGTACGCACGCCGCGTCCCAGCGCCGCGAGCAGTCAACGGACGGCCGGCTCAGCCGCCGACGGCCTCGGCGAGCTCGGCCAGGCGGTCGCGGCCCGGCTCGGGGAAGCGCTCGTCCATGACCTCGGCCCAGGAGATCCGGTCGAGCCGGAAGACGCGCACGTCGTCACGCAGCCGGCACCAGGCCACCAGATACCAGTGCCCGCCCCGGCCACCGAGGCAGATGCTGGGCTCGACGTCCCTGACGGTGGGCACGCCCTTGCTGTTGACGTACTCCAGGCGCAGCACGTGCCGCCAGCGCAGCGCCCTGTCGATGGCGCGCTTCACGGCGTCGGGGCCCGCGAGCGCGTACCCGCCCTGGTCGAGCCGGATCGGGACACCGGCCTCCCGGAGCTTCGCGACGTCGCGCACGACGGTGCTCTTGCTGACCCCGAGGCGCGAGGCGAGCTCGCGGGCCGACAGGCATCCGGCGGATTCCAGCTCCTTCACCAGCGCGTCGCGGCGTTTCATGATTCGACGCTACGTCGATCAGTCCGACGAAACCCGCCCAACACACCTCACTCGGACGCCACAGGACTATCACCCCAAGTCCGCAGCAGTCCCCCAGGGACGGGTGTTGCGGACGCGCTCCGCCGGTATCCCGCACAGGGCCGCGCGCTCGCAGCCGAACCGCTGCCAGTCGAGCTGGCCTGGCGCGTGCGCGTCGGAGTCGATCGCGAACTCGCAGCCCATCTCGTACGCCAGCCGCATCAGGCGCTTGGGCGGGTCGAGCCGGTCGGGCCGGGAGTTGATCTCCACCGCGACCCCGAAACTCCGGCACGCCTCGAAGACGATCTCGGCGTCGAACCGCGACTCCGGCCGCCCCCGTCCGCGTACGACCCGGCCGGTGCAGTGCCCGAGGACGTCCACGTGGGGGTCGGCCACCGCCGTGACCATCCGCCGGGTCATGTCCGCGGCGTCCATCCGCAGCAGCGAGTGGACGCTCGCCACCACGACGTCGAGCCGTTCGAGCAGCTCCGGCTCCTGGTCGAGCGAGCCGTCGGTGTCGATGTCCACCTCGATGCCGGTCAGGATGCGGAACGGCGGGCCGCCGTCCCCCGCGTACCGCTCGTTGAGTTCGGCGACCACGTCGAGTTGCCGCCGCAGCCGGTCGGCGGACAGGCCGTGCGCGACGGTCAGCCGGGGCGAGTGGTCGGTCAGCGCCAGGTACTCGTGACCGAGCGCGCGGGCGGCGTCGGCCATCTCCTCGATGGGCGATCCGCCGTCCGACCAGTCGGAGTGGCTGTGGAAGTCGCCGCGCAGCGCCGACCGCAGCGCCTGCGCGGCCTCGTCGAGGTCGACGTCCTTGGTGTCCTCGAGCCGCCGCAGGTAGGTCGGCACGGCGCCGTCCAGCGCCTCGGTGATGGCCAGGGCCGTGACCTTGCCGATGCCCCGCATGTCGGTCAGGCCGCCGGTGCGCGCGAGCCGTACCAGCTCCTCCCGGGGCAGGTACTCGATCGCGGCGGCGGCGCCCCGGAAGGCGCGCACGCGGTAGGTCGGCTCGCCGGCCCGTTCCAGCAGGAAGGCGATGCGCTTCAGTGCCTCGACGGGATCCACATCCGGGACGCTACCCGGCGTACGGCATCTCAGCCGGGCGGACATAACAGACCGATCAGGAACCCCGCGGCGGCCTGTCCCGTTCGTCCAGCGAGACGATAATGTGTGCCGATCTCGACAGCAGGAGCCCGATTGGCAGAACCCGGGGAGAGCCCCCCACCGAAGACGACGCCACCCGACGGCTCCTCCTTGCCCACCCATCCCATGGCCATGGGCACGCCGCGGCCGGAGACGCCGCCGCCCTCGAGCGGCATCAAGTCCTCCACGGCGATCAAGCTCGGCACCCTGGGCGTGCTGTCCGTGCTCGTCGTCGGCTTCTGCGCGGCGCAGGACGACTACGAGGAGGTCGGCGCGGACTGCGTGGACACCTCGACGCTCAACCCGGACGGGTCGTACCTGGTCGTCGACGACGACTACTGCGACGACGACGACGGCCACAGCCACTACTCCGGCTCGCACGGCGCGTACCGCTGGTATTACGGCGGCACCCACAGCGGCGGGAGGGTCTACCGCGGCACGACGGTCCGGCCGGCCGACGCCCAGATCACGACCCGGTCGGGGCGGGTCGTGCAGCGGGGCGGCTTCGGCTTCCACTCCGGCGGCGGCGGCTGAGCGGGGCCGGAACGTGCGCAGGCTGACCTCGGCGCCCAGGGAGAACTGGGCCGCCCTCATCGAGTCACAGGGGCTCGCGTTCCACCGCTCCGCCCACCCCGAGGGCCTCACCCGGCCCTACTGGGACGAGAGCGTCCACTACGTCTTCACGATGGACGAGGTCCTCGCCTTGGAGGAGCAGGTCGAGGAACTGCACCGGATGTGCCTGGCCGCGGCCGACCACATCGTGGCCTCCGACCGGTTCGCCGACCTCGGCATCCCGCCCCACTGCCGCGCGGCCGTCGCGGAGTCGTGGCGGCGACGCGACCCGCACGTCTTCGGCCGGTTCGACCTGCGCTACGACGGCACGGGACCGGCCAAGCTGCTGGAGTACAACGCCGACACCCCGACCAGCCTGGTCGAGAGCTCCGTCGTGCAGTGGTTCTGGCTGAAGGACGTGTATCCCGAAGACGACCAGTGGAACTCGATCCACGAGCGCCTCATCGACCGCTGGAAGTCCCTGACGCTCCAGACGGGCCCGGCCCACTTCGCGTGGACCAGCGCCGACGAGACGGGCGAGGAGGCGATGACCATCGGCTACCTCCAGGAGACCGCGGAGCAGGCCGGGCTCGTCACGGCGGCGATCGCCATGGAGGACATCGGCTGGGACGCGCTCAACCGCCGCTTCGTCGACATGGAGCACCGGGTCGTCCGCACGCTGTGCAAGCTGTACCCCTGGGAGTGGATCGTCGCCGAGCCGTTCGCGCCGCACGCGCTCGCGCAGCAGATCTCGATGACGTGGATCGAGCCGCTGTGGAAGATGCTGCTGTCCAACAAGGCCCTGCTGGCGATCCTCTGGGAGCTGTACCCGGGCCACCCGAACCTGCTGCCCGCCTACCTCGACGGTCCCCGCGAGCTGGCCGGCGGACCCGGCTACGTGCGCAAGCCGCTGCTCGGCCGCGAGGGCGCCTCGATGCGGATCGCCGCACCGGGCGTCGAGGTGGAGACCGAGGGCGACTACGGCAGGGAGGGATTCGTCTACCAGGAGTTCCTGCCGTTGCCGGACTTCGACGGCTGGCGTCCGGTGCTCGGGGCGTGGATGGTCGACGACGAGTCGGCCGGGCTCGGCATCCGGGAGACCTCCGGCCTCGTCACCGACGACACGTCCTCTTTCGTCCCCCATCGCATCCACGGCTGAAAGCGAACCTCATGCCCACTCCAGAGCCTCTCCTGCCGCCCGACGCGGGGGCCACCTCCATCGCCGACGTGCTCACGCACGGCGCCCTGGCGATCCTCGCGTACGCCATCCTGGGCGTGCTGCTGCTCGTCGCCGGGTTCTACGTCGTGGACCTGGCGACGCCCGGGCGCCTCAGCAAGATCATCCGTACCGACCGCAATCCCAACGCCACGGTGCTGGCCGCCTCCAGCGTCGCCGGCGTCGGACTCGTCGTGGCGGCCTCCATCTGGTCGTCGGGCGGCGCGCTGCGCGAGGGGCTGCTCGCGACGCTCGTGTTCGGCCTGGTGGGCATCGCCGTGCAGACGCTCGGCATGGTGGCCTTCGACAAGGTCGCCGGCATCTCGGTGCGTGAGCTCGTCCGCGAGACCACGCTGCAGCCCGCCGCCGTCCTCCTCGGCGTGACGCACTTCTTCATCGGCCTCATCACGGCCGTCGCCGTCATCTGACCCGCCGACACCAGGGGACGACCCCGGACCCCCGCAAGGGCCGGTCGGACGATCCTCGCTTCGCCGCGGGTCATCCGACGCGCACGGACGTCGTCCCGTGCCGGTGAAAGATTCATCGGCACACGGGAGGAGGCCCAGGTGGGAGCATCGGGCGTCCCGGCGAGGATTTTCCGGGGATACGCGCATATAGACCGTTCCCGCCCGAAGGGCCTACTCTCCTCCTCGTGATCACGGGGACCGCGACGTCCGGGCAACCGGCGGAGGAGCCACCCCGGAAAGGCAGCGACCCCGACGACACACTGGAGGCAGCCGCCGTGGACGGAACGGCCGTCGCGGAGCCCGGAGACACCGCAGGCACCCGGGCAGCCGGCGAGGCGGAGCCCGGAGACACAGTCGGCGCCACGGCCGCCGTCGCACCGGAGGAACGGCCGGACGGCGAGGCGGCCCCGGGCCCCGTCGCGCGGAGGTTCTGGAGGTCGCACCGCCACTTGATCGCGCTGTCCGTGCTCTGCGCGCTGTCGGCGGCCCTGAACTGGACCCTCTCCCTGCTCAGGTTCGCCCATTTCCAGGTGAGCACCTACGACCTGGTCATCTTCGACCAGGCGGTGCGCGGATACTCGCACTTCTCGGCGCCCACGGTGCCGCTGCGCGGGGTCACCGGCGGCCTCGGCATGGACTACATCCAGCTCGCCGACCACTTCTCGCCGATCCTGGCCGTGCTGGCGCCCCTCTACTGGCTGCACGACGGGCCCGAGACGCTGCTCGTGACGCAGGCCGTGCTGTTCGCCCTGGCCATCCCGTTCGTGTGGATGTTCACCCGCCGCGTGCTGGGCACGCCGCACGCCTACCTCGTCTCCGTGGCGTACGCCATCTCCTGGCCGATCGCGCAGGCGACGGCGGTGGAGTTCCACGAGGTGGCCTTCGTGCCGCTGCTGAGCGCGATCGCCGTCGAACGGCTGCACGCCGGGCGGCGGCTGCCCGGCCTGCTCGCGGTGCTCGGCCTGCTGCTCACCAAGGAGGACCTGGGCCTCATGGTGGCGGGCCTCGGCGTCTGGCTGTTCCTCACCGGGCAGCGCAGGCTCGGCGCCGGGCTGGTCTTCACCGGGGTGGCCGCGTTCGAGGTGGTGCGCAAGTTCGTGATCCCCCTGGCGGGCGGCAACCCGGCGTACTACACGCGCTACTCCAAGCTCGGCGAGGACCTGCCGCAGATGCTGTGGAGCGCCGTCACGCGGCCGCACCAGTTCGTGGCCATGCTCTTCGACGACCACTCGAAGTGGGACACCTGGGGCCTGCTGCTGTGGCCGGCGCTGTTCCTGTGCCTGCTGTCCCCGCTGGTCCTGGCGGCGCTGCCGCTGATCCTGGAGCGGCTGCTGGCCGACTCGGACAACTGGTGGTCGACCGGCTGGCACTACGACGCGTTCGTGGTGGTGATCCTGCTGATGGCCGGGGTGGACGGCGCGGCACGGCTCATCCGGTGGCTGGAGCGGCGCGGGGTGCCGCGCCCCGGGCACGGCCTGCGGCTCGCCTACGCCGCCGCGGTCTTCGCGGTCGCGGTCACCACGGTCCCCTACCGGCCGTTCGACAACCTGATGAGCCCGGACTTCTACCATCCCGACCCGCGTACGGAGGCCCGGGAGCAGGCCATGAGCATGGTCCCCGACGGCGTGGTGGTGGAGGCGACCGACGACTTCGGCGCGCGGCTGTCCGGCCGGACGACCGTGCTGTGGTGGGACTACCAGAAGCGGGGCACGCCCTGGATCGTGGCCTCGGTCAACAACGACCTGCGCGGCGTGGTGGACAGCTACCTGAACGAGGGCTACGAGCTGCGACTCGACCGGGACGACATCGTCGTCCTGCACCGCATCGGCTCCTGAGGCCGCGGGCCGCCGTTCCGACCTGCGGCGACATCGTCCACACCCCCGTACGGCACGATCACCGTGATGACCTGGCACGCTAGAGGGCGTGAGCGAGCGGGGCGCGTGGAACGGCGGACAGGTGCGTGCGGACGGGCAGGGCGACGACGTCGTCCGGATGACCGGAGACGGTGTGCCGATGAGCGACAAGATCCGGGAGGACACGGCGCGGCGGCTCGACCGGGCCATGGGCAGCCTCGGGACGGCCGCGATGGCCAGGATGGAAGAGCGGCTGGCCTGGTATCGCGCGCTGTCGGCGGAGGACAGGTCGTGGGTCGGCCTGGTGGCGCAGGCCGGCATCGCGGCGTTCGTGGAGTGGTTCGGCCACGCGGGCGAGGGGCGGCCCACGCCGAGCATCGAGTTCTTCGGCACCGCGCCGCGCGAGCTCAAGCGCAGCGTGTCGCTCCAGCAGACGGTCGACCTCGTCCGCATCGTCGTCGAGGTCGTCGAGGCCCAGGTCGAGGAGCTGGCCGCGCCCGGCGGCGCGGAGCTGCTGCGGCACGCGATGCTGCGCTACACGCGCGACGTCGCCTTCGCCGCCGCCCAGGTGTACGCCAGGGAGGCCGAGGCGCGCGGCTCCTGGGACGCCCGGCTGGAGGCGCTGATCGTGGACGCGCTCGTGCGCGGCCAGGTCGACGACGGGCTCCACTCATGGGCCGCCGCGCTCGGCTGGACCTCCGCGCCGGTCGTCGTCTTCGCCGGGTACGCCCCCGACGAGGACCCGCAGAGCGTCATCGACGGGCTGCGCGACAAGGGGCGGCGCCTCGGCCACGAGCTGCTCGCCGGAGTGCAGGGCGACCGGCTCATCGTCATCGTGGGCGGCGCGGACGGCGTCAAGGACGCGGCGCGCGGCGTGGTGGCGCGCTTCGGCCCCGGGCCCGTCGTGATCGGGCCGGAGGTGCCCGACCTGCACGCGGCGGCCAGGTCGGCCCGCGCCGCCATCGCGGGCCTGCGTGCCGCCGCCGGCTGGCCCGACGCCCCGCGCCCGGTGCTCGCCGAGGATCTGCTGGCCGAGCGCGCGCTGGACGGCGACGAGGACGCCCGGGCCCAGCTGGTGGAGAACGTCTACAAGCCGCTCGCCGGGACCCCGCTGCTCGACACGCTCGCGACGTACCTGGAGCAGGGGACCTCTCTCGAGGCGACGGCCCGGCTGCTGTTCGTCCATCCCAACACCGTGCGGTACCGTCTACGTAAGATCACGGAACTGACCGGGTACCAGCCCACGGAGGGGCGGTCCGCATTCACCCTCCAAGTGGGTCTCATACTCGGGCGCCTGTCCGTAACCTGAGCCGGGTGCCTTAATCTCCTCGACACCGAAACTGTAGGGACCCCACAACGCGGCGGCCACAAAGTTCGTTCGGATCTCCATCAGTGTGGTGAACCTCTACAGGGCAGGGTTGAGTACGTGCTCGTCATCGTCGCTCCGGGCCAAGGCGCCCAAACCCCAGGATTCCTCAGTCCGTGGCTCGAGATCCCCGAGTTCCGCGACCGTATCTCCGCGTGGTCGGAGATCGTGGAGCTCGATCTCGTGACGTACGGGACGACCGCCGGCGCCGACGAGATCCGCGACACCGCCGTGGCCCAGCCCCTGCTCGTGGCGGCCGCTCTGGCGTCGTTCGAGACGCTCGGGGTCCGGCCGGACATGGTCGCGGGGCACAGTGTGGGCGAGCTCGCCGCCGCGGCGATCGCCGGGGTGCTGACCCCCGAGCAGTCCCTCGCCCTGGTGCGCGAGCGCGGCCGGGCCATGGCCAAGGCCGCCGCCGTCACCGAGACCGGCATGAGCGCGGTGCTCGGCGGCTCGGAGGAGGACGTGCTCGCCGCGATCTCCAAGCACGGGCTGACCCCCGCCAACAGGAACGGCGCGGGCCAGATCGTCGCGGGCGGCACCCGGGCGCAGTTGGAGGCCTTCGCGGCCGAGCCGCCGGAGAAGGCGCGGGTGCGCCCCCTGGCGGTCGCCGGAGCCTTCCACACCGTCCACATGGCGCCCGCCGTCGACCACCTGCGCGCCGAGGCCGCGGCCCTCACCCCCGCGGACCCGTCGGTCACGCTGCTGTCCAACTCCGACGGCGCGGCCGTCGCCGGAGGAGGCGAGTTCCTGGACCGGCTGGTGAACCAGGTGGCCAACCCGGTCCGGTGGGACGCCTGCATGGCGACGATGGCCGAGCGCGGCGTCACCGCCGTGATCGAGCTGCTGCCCGGCGGCACGCTGACGGGCCTGGCCCGGCGGGCCCTGCCCGGTGTGAAGACCGTGGCGCTCAAGACCCCTGACGACCTGGACACCGCCCGGGAGGTGCTGAAGTGAGGCTCGGTCAAGGCGCCCCCGCGGCGAGGATCCTCGCCTTCGGCGGCTACCAGCCCGCCCAGGTCGTGACCAACGACGACCTCGCCGCCCGGCTCGACACCAACGACGAGTGGATCCAGAGTCGCGTCGGCATCAAGGAACGCCGCGTGGCGGGCCCGCAGGAGTCGGAGATCGACCTCGCGGTGCAGGCGGGCGGCAAGGCCCTGGCGGCCAGCGGCCTGTCCAGCGACGACATCGACCTGGTGATCGTGGCGACCTGCACGATCGAGGCCCCGATTCCCAACGCCGCCGGCCGCGTCGCCCACCGGCTCGGCATCACCGCCCCCGGCGCCTACGACCTCAACGCCGCCTGCGCCGGGTTCTGCTACGCGCTGGCCGCCGCCTCCGACGCGGTGCGGTCGGGCTCGGCGACCAACGTGCTGGTCGTCGGCAGCGAGAAGCTCACCCAGTGGGTCGACGGCGAAGACCGGTCGACCGTCGTGATCTTCGCCGACGGCGCGGGCGCCGCGGTCGTGGGCCCCTCCGACCGGCCGGGCATCGGCCCGGTCGCCTGGGGCAGCGCCGGCGACAAGGCTGAGGCGATCATGATCAAGGACCGCCGGTCCTTCCTCCATCAGGAAGGCCAGACGGTGTTCCGCTGGGCCACCACCGCGCTTCACCCGGTGGCCAAGCTCGCCTGCGAACGTGCGGGCGTGGACCCCGCCGACCTGGCCGCCTTCGTCCCGCACCAGGCGAACCTGCGGATCGTCGAGGCCATCGCGCGCAAGCTGGGCGCCGACAACGCCGTCGTCGCCAGGGACATCGTGCTCGCCGGCAACACCTCCGCCGCGTCGATCCCGCTCGCGCTCTCGCGCATGATCGAGCGCGGCGAGGTCCAGTCGGGGGGCCTGGCCCTGCTGCTGGGCTTCGGCGCCGGCCTCACTTACGCCTCCCAGGTGATCGAGATCCCCTGAGGAACGTGTACGGCCTGCCGTACACAGCTGGGGCAACCCAGGAAACCCGGAAGACAGCAAATCCAAGGAGTAGTCGCGACATGGCACTGACCGAGCAGGAGATCCTCGCGGGCCTCGGCAAGATCATCAACGAGATCACCGGCATTTCGGCCGACGAGGTCACGCCGGAGAAGAGCTTCGTGGACGACCTGGACATCGACTCGCTCTCCATGGTCGAGATCGCCGTCGCGGCCCAGGACGAGTTCGGCGTCGAGATCCCCGACGACCAGCTCAAGCACCTGAAGACCGTCAAGGACGTCATCAACTTCATCCAGGCCTAGGACCTTAGGTCACACGACGGCCGCGCGGACGTGCCCGCCCCGCCTCCGGCGAGGCGACAGGGCGCGTCCGGCCCCCTTTCACGCCCCGATACCAAGAGGAGTGCAGACAAGTGAGTAAGGACCGGGTACGTGTCGTAGTCACCGGGCTCGGCGCGACGACGCCCCTCGGTGGAGACGTCGCATCGACCTGGTCGGCGCTCCTCGAGGGGCGGTCGGGCATCCGCACGCTCACCGAGGACTGGGTCGACACCGTGCCGGTGAAGTTCGCCGGTGTGGCGGCCGTCGATCCCGGCGAGGTGCTTCCCCGGCCCGAGGCCAGGAGGCTCGACCGGGCCGAGCAGTTCGCCCTGATCGCCGCCAGGCAGGCCTGGCAGGACGCGGGCGCCCCCGAGGTGGACGGGGAGCGGCTGGGCGTGGTGGTCGGCAGCGGCATCGGCGGCATCGGAACGATCCTGTCCGCCTACGACCTCTACCGGGAGAAGGGCTGGAACCGGCTGTCGCCGTTCACCGTGCCCATGCTCATGCCCAACGGCTCGGCCGGTTGGATCAGCATCGAACTGGGCGCCAAGGCCGGCGCGCACGCCACGGTCAGCGCCTGCGCCACCGGCGCCGAGTCCATCGGCTACGGCATCGACATGATCCGCTCCGGCCGGGCCGACATCGTGGTCGCCGGCGGCACCGAGGCGGCGATCCACGGTCTGAACGTCGCGTCGTTCGCCGCGGCGCGGGCCATGTCGACCCGCAACGACGAGCCCGAGCGCGCCTCCCGCCCGTTCGACAAGGGCCGCGACGGCTTCGTGCTCGGCGAGGGCGCGGGCATCGTGGTGCTGGAGTCGGAGGAGCACGCCCTGGCTCGCGGCGCCCGCATCTACGCCGTGGCGGCCGGAGCCGGTTACACCAGCGACGCCTACCACATCACCGGGCTGGACCCGGACGGCAAGGGCGGCAGGGAGGCCATGCTCCGGGCCCTCAGGAATGCGGACCTCGCCCCGTCGGACGTCGTCCACGTCAACGCCCACGCCACGTCGACCCCGCTCGGCGACGAGATCGAGGCCCGTGCGATCAAGGAGGCCATCGGCGGCCACGCGATCGTCACCGCCACCAAGTCGATGACCGGCCACCTCCTCGGCGGCGCCGGGGGCATCGAGTCGATCTTCACCATTCTCGCCCTGCACGAGCGGCTCGTGCCGGCCATCGCGAACCTGGACGACCCGGCCGACGGCATCGAGGTCGACCTCGTACGCGGCGAACCCCGCAAGCTCGAGGGCGATCAGCTCGCCGCGATCAACAACTCCTTCGGGTTCGGCGGACACAACGTCGCCGTGGCCTTCACGACGTTTTGACAAGGGAGTCTCGAATGACAGTGCTGGACAGCAGAACGGTGGCCGACGCCGCCGAAGCGGCCGCCGTCGACGCCCGTGACCCCCTGGTGCGCCTCGGCCACCTGCTGGACGAGGGCTCGATCCGGCCGATCACCCCCGAGGACAAGAGCGGCGTGCGGGCGGTGACCGGGCGCATCGAGGGCGTGCCGGTCGTGGCGTTCTGCAGCGACGCCCGGGTCCAGGGCGGCGCGATGGGCTCGGAGGGCTGCGAGCACATCGTCCACGCCTACGACGTGGCCGTGCGCGAGCGGGTGCCGATCATCGGCGTGTGGCACTCCGGCGGCGCTCGGCTCGCCGAGGGCGCGGAGTCGCTGCACGCGGTCGGCCGGGTGTTCGCCGCCATGACCAAGGCCTCCGGCGTCGTTCCCCAGATCTCCGTCGTGGTCGGCCCGGTGGCCGGCGGCGGTGCCTACGGCCCGGCCCTGACCGACATCGTGATCCTTGCCGACAACGGCCGCATCTTCGTCACCGGGCCGGACGTCGTGCGCAGCGTGACCGGCGAGCAGACCGACATGGCCTCGCTCGGCGGGCCGGAGCCGCACAGCAAGCGCAGCGGCGTCGTCCACGTCGTCGCCAAGAGCGAAGGTGAGGCCCTGCTCAGGGCCCGCCAGCTCGCTTGCCTGCTCGGCCACCAGGGCCGGATGCGCGAGGTGGACGAGGTCGACTTCAGCAGCCTGCTCCCCGAGAACCCGCGCCGCGCGTACGACGTGCACCCGCTGGTGAACGGGCTGCTCGACGAGCCCGGCGTGGAGTTGCACCCCAAGTGGGCGCCGAACATCGTCACCACCCTGGGCCGGCTCGGTGGCCGCACGGTCGGCGTCATCGCCAACAACCCCATGCGGCTCGGCGGCTGCCTCGACTCCACCTCCGCGGAGAAGGCCGCCCGGTTCGTTCGGATGTGCGATGCCTTCGGGGTGCCGCTGGTGGTGCTCGTGGACGTGCCCGGTTACCTGCCCGGCGTCGGCCAGGAACACGACGGCATCGTCCGGCGCGGCGCGAAGCTGCTGCACGCGTTCGCCGAGGCCTCGGTGCCGAGGGTGACGCTGATCACCCGTAAGGCGTTCGGCGGCGCCTACATCGCGATGAACTCCCGCGCACTGGGCGCGACCCGCGTGTTCGCCTGGCCGACCGCCGAGGTGGCCGTCATGGGTGCGGTCGCGGCCGTCCGCGTCCTCAAGCGGCGCGAGCTCGCCGCCGCTCCCGAGGAGGAGCGCTCCGCGCTCGAGGCCCGGCTGGCCGAGGAGCACGAGAAGACGGCGGGCGGCCTCCAGCGCGCCCTCGACCTCGGCGTGATCGACGAGGTGATCGAGCCGGCCAAGACGCGCGGCATGATCGCCCGGGTGCTCGCCCAGGCCACCCCGGCCCGCGGCGCCCACGGCAACATCCCGCTCTGACGACGTACCGGAAGCGCCGGTCCCCGAATCCGGGGACCGGCGCTTTCGCGTTCTCGGAGAGCGGATATCGACTACTTGACGCTCGACGACAAGTACTTGATGCTTGTCGTCAAGTAGAAGGGAGGCGGGCATGGACGAGCGCCGTGAACTGGCCGAGGACCTGTGCCGGGTCGTCGGCGGCAGGGTGCTCGGCGCGCTGGAGATCCTCTTCGAGCCGGACGAGCTGTCCGGCGAGGACAGGCGACTGCGCGAGCTCCTCGCGGTCAAGAGCCGGGCCTGGGCCGACGTGCTGTGCGGCGAGGACGACCGAGCGGCCGCCTTCCTCGCGATCCGGCTGGTGAGCGCGCTGTATCCGGGCGACGCGCCGTTCGACCCGCCTGCCGCGTGGTGGGGCACGCCCCTGGGCCGGGCGGTCGCCCGGCGCGCGGGTCACCCGGCCGCGACCGCGGTGCCGGTCTCGGTCGCCGCGGCGATGCTCGGCATCACCCGTCAGGGCGTGCACGACCTGGTGCGCCGGCACAAGCTCGACCGCGATCCCGAGGGCGCGATCACCACGGCGTCGATCCAGGTCCGCCTCTCCCGTGGCCGCGGCGACCAGGCCGCGGCCGGCATGAGGAGGCTTGAGTGACTGTTTTCACCGGTCCCACCGGCGAGGTACTACGGCTCGCGGACGGCCTGGCCGTACGGCGACTGGGGTACGGCGCGATGCAACTGCCGGGTCCGGGCGTGTGGGGCCCGCCGCGAGACCACGCCGCCGCACTCGCCGTGCTGCGCCGGGCCGTGGAACTGGGCGTCACCCACATCGACACCAGCGACTTCTACGGCCCGCACGTCGCCAACGACCTGATCAGGCAGGCCCTGCGCCCCTATCCGGACGACCTGCTCATCGCCACCAAGGTCGGCGTGGTCCGCGACGAGTGGCGCGGGTTCGAGGCCGCCGCGAAGCCCGAGCAACTGCGCGAGCAGGTCGAGGAGAACCTGGTCCGGCTCGGCCGGGCCCGGCTCGACCTCGTCTACCTGCGCGTGGGCGGCGACGGACTGCTGTTTCCCGGCGAGGTGCCCTTCGCCGAGTCCTTCGGGGCGCTGGCCGAGCTGCGCCGACGCGGGCTGATCCGGGCGCTCGGACTCAGCGGCGTGACGAGGGAGCAACTGGCCGAGGCGCGCGCGATCGCGCCCGTGGCGGCGGTGCAGAACCGGCTCCACCTGTTCGACCGGTCGGGCGCGGACGTCCTGGCCGCGTGCGAGGTCGCCGGCATCGGCTTCACCGCCTACTTCCCGCTCGCCGCCGGCATGCTCCGGCCCGGGCTGGACCTGTCGCAGGCCCCGCCCGGCATGGCACCCTCGGCCGAGCAGTTCGCCGTGCTCGACGAGGTCGCCGGCCGATACGGCGCGACCCGCGCCCAGGTGGCGCTCGCCTGGCTGCTCGGTCGTTCCCCGGTCACCCTGGCCATTCCCGGCACCTCCTCGCTCGCCCATCTGGAGGAGAACATGGCCGCGGCCCGGCTGCGCCTGTCCCCCGAGGACCTCGCCACTCTGGACGGCCTCGCCTGATCCGGTCCGCCCGGCCCGTACGCCACGGGCCGGGCGGGTGCGGGCGAGGTCAGGACGTGAGCTGGGGAAGCTCCAGGTAGGACTTGCCGCGGACGAACCACTGGAAGTCGGCCGCGTTCTTGCCGCTCGGCGAGGGCAGACCGGCCCGCAGGTTCACGGCGGTGTTGACCAGGCCCCAGTTGAGGCCGCAGCCCGACGCCTTCGGCACCGCGAACGTCGTGTCCTTGGCCGCGACCTTGAAGACCGGCGTCCCGTCGATCGACGTCAGGTCCAGCGAGGTGACCTCGGGGTTCAGCACGATCGGAGCCGCGTCGCTCCCGATGTAGCACTTCGTGCCGAGCAGCGAGTGGATCATCCGGATCTTGACGCCGACATTGGTCGGGAAGATCGGGCCGGCCTCGACCTTGCCGGTGCCCTGGGTTTCCACGTACACGTCGGTGAGCTTGGGCACCTCGAACGGCTTGCCGATGAGGCCGCCGGGCACCTTCATCCGGCCGCCGACGACGCTGCCGAACGCCGCGGCCGTGCTGCCGTCGGCGAGCTTGCCCTGTGCCACGGTGATCCGCAGCGGCTCGCTGATGTCCTGGGTGATCGAGCCGAGCTTGATCGAGCCGCCCACGGTGACGATGAAGATGCAGCTCCAGGTGTCGGGCGTGGCGCCGGCGGGAAGCCGTGGGCAGTCGGCCCAGTCGGCGTCGCTCGGATGGTAGTCGTAGGCGGCGGCCGCCTGGGCGGGCGCCGCCGAGCCGGCCAGCAGCGCCGCCGCCGCCACGCCGATCACTTGGCGCCGGGCAAGAACGCTCATGGACTCCTCCTCGGGTCCGCGTTGGGGGGTGCGGACGTGAATGAGTCCCGGTATATCTGCGAAAAAGACGACTTTCTATGTCGCTTTCACAAGGCGCAAGGGCGGATTGTTATCACCATCCGCATAAAAGGCGTCAGACGGCCGCGTGCAGCCAGCGCACGGGCGCGCCCTCGCCCGCGTACCTGAACGACTCCAGCTCCTCGTCCCACTGCTTGCCGAGCAGGCGGTCGAGCTCCTCCTCCAGGACGACTCGGCCCTGGGCCGCCATCAGCATCACGTTGCGTAGCCGGTCCTCGGGGATCAGGATGTCCCCGTTCGCGCCGACGACCGCCGTGAAGGCGCCCAGCGTCGGCGTGTAGGCGTGCCGGGAGCCGTCGACGCCCGGCGAGGCGTCCTCGGTTATCTCGAAGCGGATGCGCTGCCAGCCCATGAGTGAGGACGTGATCGCCGCCGCCGTGCCGGGACGCCCCTCCCACTCGGCCTGGGCCCGCAGGGTCCCGGGCGCGGCGGGCTGGGCGGTCCACGTCAGGTCGACGGGTACGCCAAGAACGCCTGCGACGGCCCACTCGATGTGCGGGCACAGCGCAGGCTGAGCCGAGTGGACGTACAGGACGCCACGAGCAGCAGCCACCGGACCTCCCAATTCGCATGAGGTGCGCCTTCCCCAACGGCCTCATACTTGGAATGATCACGGTTGGATGACTGTAGGAGAGACTACCGTCCGTCGCAGCTCGGCACCAGAGGGGGGTCATACCGATTGGTGCTTGGCGACCAACTGAATCGGGAAGGACGCGTTCCGTAACCATCACGGAAAGGCCCCCCGATGCGCAGCCGGCTTGTCGAACCCCTCCCAGGACGGCCCGTTCTCATCCGGCCGGACGAACTCCTGACCTCCTCCCCCGCCGCCGTCGCCCGGTGGGCCCTGGCCGCCGAGCCCCTTCCCGGCACCGGTCGTCTCCACCGCGTACGGCTGCCGCCGGGCACCGACGTGATCGACCTCACGGCCACGCTCCGCGATCGCGGGCACCCGGCCTCCCCCAACCACATCCTGTCGGGCCAGCCGCTGTTCTTCGGCGGGCCCGGCGGACCGCCCGTGCCCGCGGCGGCGCCGCCGTACGAGCCGGGCGAGCCGGGCGAGGTCATCGTGGCGGTCCTCGACACCGGGCTGGCGCCGCACCCGTGGCTGGCACGGTGGTACAGCGACGACATCGCCGAGACACCCGACGCGGACGGCGACGGCGTGCGCGACCGGCAGGCGGGACACGGCACGTTCGTGGCCGGGCTGATCCTGCGGCACGCGCCCGGCGTCCGGCTGCGCGTCCTCCGCTTCCTCGACAGCGACGGCGTGAGCGACGAGGCGGCGCTGCTGCGCGCGCTCGCCGTGCTGCGCGGCGGCCGGGCCGACGTGGTGAACCTCTCCTTCGGCGGGCACACCTTCGACGACGCGCCGCCCCTCGGGCTGGCCGAGGCGCTCGCGGGCTTCCCCGCCGTCGTCGCGTGCGCGGGCAACACCGCGTCGTCGCGTCCGTTCTGGCCCGCGGCCCTGCCCGGCGTCGTCGCGGTCGGCGCGCTCGACGGCGAGGCCAGGGCCGATTTCTCCGCGTACGGGCCCTGGGTGGACGTCTGGGCCCCGGGCGTCGGCCTGACCAGCAGCTTCCTCGATTACGGCGACTTCCGCGGCTACGCCGTCTGGAGCGGCACGTCGTTCGCCGCCGCGGTCGTCGCCGGGGCACTCGCCCGCCTGTGCCGGGAGGTTCCACCGGGCCGGGCCGTACGGCGCCTGCTCAACGGCGGCCGGCGGGTCGTGGATCTCGGGGTGGTCGTGACGAGCGGAGATAGGTAAGGTCTCTGTCACCATACGCTTCTCCCCGAGCGCGCAGAGTGACAGATGCCGACAGACAACTCCTTCGCCACCATCGACCAGGCCGCCTGGGAGGACCTGGTCGCCCGATTCGACGGCAGGATGTGGGCGGTCGCCCGGGCGTTCGGGCTGAGCGCCGCCGACGCGGCCGACGCCGTGCAGGGCGCCTGGCTCCGCCTCGTGGAGAACGCGGGCGCCATCCGCGACCCCGAACGGATCGGCGCGTGGCTCGTCACCACGACCCGGCACGAGGCGGCCCGGCTCAGCCGCAAGGCGCGCGGAGAGGTGGTCTCCGACCTGGACGTGCCGGACACGACGTTGCCCGACCCGACGGCCGCGGTGGTGGACGCCGACTTCGGCAGGCAGGTGTGGCGCAGGCTCGACCTGCTCGGCGAGCCGTGCCGGTCGCTCATCCGCCTCTACGTGCTCCATCCCGAGGCGCGGTACGCCCAGATAGCGGTCCGCCTCGACCTGCCGGTCGGCAGCATCGGCCCCACCCGGGCCCGCTGCATGGCCCGTCTGCGCGCACTCGTGGAGGAGGAGACCGGATGAGGGAGGAATACCTGCTGGCGGCCCTGCGCATGGGAGCGGGCGCCGATCCCGTGCCGGAGGGCGTGTCGGCCGCCGCCCGGGCGGTCTTCGGCCTGCGGGTGCCCGGAGGCGTGCCCGCAGGGCCGGTCGACCTCCCCGTGCCGCCGGGAACCCGCTCCTCCCCCGAGGCCGGGACGGCGCAGGCGGGCGTCCGCCGCTTCCGCGCGGACGGCCTGGTCATCGACATCGAAACAACCGTCACCGGCGGGCGGATGGAAGTGGCCGGTCAGGTGTCCCCCCTCCCCGGGCCGGACGCCAGGATCGAGGTGCGGACCCCGCACATCGCCAAGGTCCGCGTGCCCTCCGGCAGCGGCCACTTCGCGGTGGCCGGCCTGCCTCCCGGGTGGGTCAGCGTCGTCTGCCACCGGCCCGGTCACCCGCCCGTCTTCACCCGCTGGATCCACATCCGCCCGTGACTTCTCGCATGGACCTCTTGGACAGGGCCCAGGCCGCCGTACGGCTCTCCGCGACCGACCCTCGGCTGGCCCTCGCGGAGGCGAGAGCCGTACTGGATCTGACCGCCGGCGCGTGCGGCGAGGCGGCCTCGGTGGCGCTGCGCGCGGCGGCGCTGGCGGCCCGCGAGCTGGGCGACCTCGAACTCGCCGGAGAGCGGCTGGAGCTGGCGATCGCGGCGGGGCGGGGGTTCCCGCGCCGGGTGGCACAGGCCCGGATGTCACTCGTCACGGTCCGGGCCCAGCTCGGCGACCCGGAGGGCGGGCTGCGCCTCGCCGATCTCGCCGAGCGGGATCTCGTGGGAGCGGACCTGGCGAGGCTCGGCGTGCAGCGGTCGGTCGCCCTGATCCTGCTGGGACGGCACGAGGAGGCCGTACGGCACTGCGACCGGGCGATCGGCCTGCTGGACGACGATCCTCGCTTCCGGGCGGGCGGGCTGCTGAACCGCGGGCTCGCCCGCACCTATCTTGAGCAGTACGGCGAAGCCGAGGCCGACCTGGCCGAATGCGCCCGGGTGGCGAGGTCGGCCGGCCACGACCACGTCGCGATGCTGGCTGAGGGCAATCTGCCGTTCGTGGCCGCCCGGCGCGGCGACATCGCCGCCGCCTTCGCGCGATACCGGGCGGCCGAGACCACGCTGTTCGGCTTCCCCGAACGACTCGCCGCGATGCGCACCGACTTCGCCGAGGCGCTGGTGGCCGCGCGGCTGCCCGGCGAGGCGCGCACGCTGCTCGAACAGGCCGTGCCCGAACTGGTGGCGGCCGGGGCGCAGGCGGCGCTTCCCGGCGCGCGGCTGCTGCTCGCCCAGGCCGCGCTCCTCGCCGGGGACGCCCCGCTGGCCGAGACGACGGCGCGCACCGCGCTCGCGGAGCTGGACGCGCAGGGCAGGACGGCCTGGCTGCCGCTGGCCAGGGAGGTCGCCCTGCGAGCCCGCCTCGCGGAGACCTCCGGCCCGCAGGCCGCACGCACCGCACCCCTGCCCGCGCACGCGCACGACACGGCGGTCGGCGGCGCGCAGGACGCGGCCGGGGCCGATGGCCTGGTGGCCGATCTGATCGCTTGTGCCGACGACCTGGCGGCGTGCGGCTGGTCCGGGGCTTCGGCGGCGCTGCGGCTCACCGCCGCGGCGGCGGCCGTACGGCTGGGCGCGATCGCGCACGCCCGTCCGCAGCTCGACCGCGTCGCCGCCACCGCCGTCCGCCCGCTCGTACGCTGGCACGCGCTGGCGATGCGGCACCGCCTGGACGGGGACCTCGACCAGGCCCTGGCGGCCACGGCTCGGGGCATCGAGGCCGTACGGGCCCCGGGCGGTGACGCCGGTCCCCGCGACATGGCAAGTGACGCGGAACTGCGGGTGCACGCGGCGCGGCCTGCCGAGGATCTCGCCGCGCTCGGCCTGGAGATCTCCATCGACCGGGCCCGGCGGACGGGCGACGCCCGGACGGTGCTCGAATGGGCCGAGCGATGGCGGGCGGTCGTGCGCGGCGCCCCGGCTCCCACGTCGGTGCTGCACGATGTCCCGCCCGCCGGATCCGGGCTCCTCGTGGAGCTGGTGCGGCGCGGCGACGACCTGTTCGCCGTCACGGCCGGCCCCGGGGGCTGCGCGCTGCGGGTGCTCGGCTCCTACCAGGCGGCGGTGGAGGCGACCGTGCGGATCCGGTACGGCCTGCGCCGCCGCGCCCTGCTCGACACCCCGCGCGACACGGACGCCCTCCCCGGCGCTGCGGACGAGGCGGTCGCCCGGGAGCTGTCCGCGCTCGACCGCGTCCTCCTGTCCGGTCCCGGGACGCTCACGTCAGTGGGGAGCCCGGCCGGCGGGCCGGTGACGGTCGTGCCCACCGGAGCGTTGTGCACGCTGCCCTGGCCGCTGCTTCCCTCGCTGCGCGGCCGGCCGGTGTCGGTGGCGGCCGACGCCGCCGCGTGGCTCGCCCCGCGCCCGGGCCCGGCCGACACCCCTCTGGTGCTGTCGCTCGCGGGACCGGGGCTCGACCACGCCGCGGCCGAGGCCGACATGGTCGCCGCCGCGCACGGGCGGGCGCGGCGCATCGGCGCCACCAGGGCGGAGGTGCTCCGCGCGCTGGAGCGGGCCGACGTGCTCCACGTCGCCGCCCACGGGATGTTCAGCCCGCGCGGGCCCATGCTGTCGCAGATCACACTCGACGACGGGCCGCTCATGGCCTACGACCTGCTGACCGCGCGGCGGATCCCCCGCCTCGTCGTGCTCTCGGCCTGCGACGCCGGGATGGCCCACGCCCCGGTGGACGGCGCGGCGCTGGGCCTCGCCGGGGCCTTCCTCGACAGCGCCACGCGCAACGGGGACGCCGCGTGCGTGGTGGCGGGTGTGATGCCGGTGCGCGACGACGAGGCGCCGGCGCTCATGACGCTCTTCCATACGCTGCTGGCCGAGGGCCGCTCCCCCGCCGAGGCGCTGGCCCAGGCGTCCGAGAAGTCGGCAGTGCCGGGATTCGTGTGCTTCGGCGCCGGCGACACGCCCTTCGCCACGGGCTGACGCGACCGGTCGTTGGGAGCCGGTTGCGCCAAGCTTTTTCGGGCGATTGGACCAGGTGATGCACCTGCGGCGCGGGTAGCCCGTCAGCCGGTCGCGACCGGCCTGGCGGGGTCGGCGACCCAGTTGGACCAGGAGCCGACGTACAGGGCGGCCGGCAGCCCGGCGATCTCCAGTGCGAGCACCTCGTGGGCGGCCGTGACCCCCGACCCGCAGTACGCGCCGACGGGCATGCCCTCGACCGCCCCGAGGCTGTTGAAGCGCTCGCGGAGGAACTCCCTGTTGTGGAACCGCCCGCCGGGCTCGACGTTCCCGGTGGTCGGAGCGCTGACCGCCCCCGGGATGTGCCCGGCGACCGGGTCGATCGGCTCCACCTCACCGCGGTAACGCTCGGCCGCCCTGGCGTCGAGCAGCACGCCGTCGGCCGCCAGCGCGGCGGCCTGATCGGCGTCGAGCACGGGCATCCCGCCCGGCCGCGCCGTGAAGTCGCCCGGAGCGACGGGTCCCTCCTCCTTGGTCACCGGGAGCCCGGCCCGGGTCCAGGCCCGCAGTCCGCCGTCGAGCACGCGCACGTCGCCGTGGCCGAAGTAGCGCAGCGTCCACCAGGCCCTGGCCGCCGCCGTCGAGTCGGCCTCGTCGTAGACGACGACCGGCCGGCCCTCGGACACCCCGAGGCGGCGCATCGCCTCCTGGAACGCCTCCGGCGCGGGCAACGGATGCCGTCCGGCGGGCCCGGCCGGGGCGGCGAGGTCGGCGTTGAGGTCGCAGAAGACCGCGCCCGGGACGTGACCCTCGCGGTACGCCTCGACGCCGGGCGGTCCGCCCAGCCGCCAGCGGACGTCGAGGATCGCGGCGTCGCCGATCGCGGCGAGCTCCTCAGGAGTGATCAGCGGGCTCATGCCATCTCCTCGCTTTCGATTCTGAGCGGCATTCGCCACACGCTGTGTTCCCTGATCCGCCCACCCATGTGACGCCTCCTGGTCGAAACGGTGCCGTTGCCATTGTCCCCCGCTTCTGCCCGGCCTCCTCGCATCGCCGCCGGCGAGCTCCGGTCGCATGTCCCGTGCCACGCCGGGGTCAGCGGTTGACGCCGCCTCCGACGGCGAGGAGCACCCGGTAGGCGGTGATGGATGAGCGGTCGAATCCGATGGTGACGAATCCGAGGGTGGCCAGGCCGATCACGACCAGCAGGGCTGTCACCGCACGGCAGGCCCGCAGTCCGTAGCCTGATAGCAGCCAGTAGGCGGTCACGATGAAGCGCTCAAGCGAGGCGCGCGGTAGGTGGGGTCCCTGTGGCCGAGGCGGCGCATCTCCTCTCTCCGTAGTGGAAGTCCGCCGCCCCTGGCTCGTTCTTGGAGTTCTCGAACGCGGTGCGCAACTGCCGGTACAACGCCTCCAGCCGCTGTGGGCTCAGCACGGCCGCCCCTTCGGGAGCGGGCGTGGATCCCGCACCGCCGCGACGGCGCGTACGGCATCCAGCTCGCCATGTCCCGCCGTGAACGGCGAAGGGTGAGGTCCGGCCGTGAGAAGTAGAGGGCGCGCCGCCGTCAAGGCGGCCCGGGCCGCGCCTGTCGGCCCTCCTCCCACCGGCCTGGCCCCGCCCGCGAGCTGTGGGTGAGAGGACGATCAATCTCGTGATCCGCGAGGCCGCACACGCCCGGACGGGGGGCTCACTCCACCCACTCGTTGCCCGAATAGAGGGTGCCGCCCTTCCAGATCCAGCTGGCGGCGAAGGGGTCCCAGACGGAGACCTGTGCTCGCACCTGTGCCCGGTACCAGCCAGGCCCACCACAGAATGTGCTCCCAAGTTCCGTCGTCGCGCCGATATGGTAGCTGTAGTTCACGCTGGGCCCGGTGGGGCCAAAGGCGTCCGAGCCCGTCGTTCCATACACCCAGGCCTCCCCCCCTACACACCACCGCCACACGCTTCCAGTCCACCTCTGGACCTGCAGGTTCATCCTGGCCTTCATGACCTTCGGGGTGACGCAGTCCGCCTCGAGTGCGTAGGCCGTCCCCCACGCCTGGTTCGCGGACCAGACGCCCGGCGTGAGGTGGTCGATGCCTGCCGTGGCCTGGACGCAGTAGGATCCGGCGACGGCAAGGGTGGACTGCGCCACCGTGACCCGAACCCTTTGCGTGTACGCCTGGGCGGGTTGCGGCAGCGCGGTCATCAGCAGCAGCGCGAGGATGGTGGATAACGGGCCGAGGAGCAGGGTGCTTCGTCGCGACATGGCGTCCTCCTTGCGGATCGAACATGGAGTCCACGTATCGCGTCGGCGACATGACGAACGTCAGGACCCGCGCGCAGTGGACCGATGGTGTGCAGGAGCATCGCTTCATTACCGGCGGGCCGATGCGGGAGGACACCCCTCCCCTAAAATGATCAGCGGCCGAGCAACTGTCAACCCGCTTTCACGCGGGTTTCGGCGCTCGGCCGCCTCGTCGCGCGGCCGGGCGCGGCGTGTGCGGGTTCGTCGCGATGTGGCACCGCTACCTGGAGCTTCCCCGCGGCCATAAGTGGTGCTTCGGCGTCGCCGACGACCTCGGTGTGCTGCGCGGCGTCGTGATCGTCGGTCGCCCGATGTCCCACGTTCTCGACGACGGCATGACCCTCGAAGTCACCCGCAGCGGGGACGAGTTCGGAGATCGTCAGCCGCGGATCTCCGCGAGCGGGACGTTCTGCTCGGCGGGGGTCAGCGAGCCGTGGTAGCCGATCATGGACGACTCCACCGGCTCCCCGGCCGAGGCCACGATCACGCACTCGCCGTACGGCACGGCCACCACGTCGCCGACGCGGCCGAGCCACTCGCGGCGGACACGGCGGCCGAACCAGCCCGCCGAGACGGCCTCCTCGCGGGTGACCACCCAGGCTCGCCCGCGCAGAGTCTCCCGCCAGGTCTCCAGCACGGCGGCGGCAGCGCCGGGGACCGTGTAGACGTGTCGGGCGCGGGCCTCACCGCCCAGCATGAGCACGCCCTCCCGCAGGTCGGGGCGGCGGTCCACGTCCACCTTGTCGGCGGCGTTGATCATCCCGTGGTCGGCCGTGACGTACAGGACCGCACCCGGCGGCAGCGCCTCGGCGATGCGCTCGGCCATGCGGTCCGCGACCGCGAGCTGTTCGAGCCACTCACCGCCGCCCCACCCGCTGAAGTGCCCCACGCGGTCGACCTCGCCGTAGTAGACGGTGACGAAGGTGGTCTCGCGCAGCGCCTGCCGTACGGCCTCGACGCGCTCGCCGGGGCTCTCGGCCGCCCGGTAGCGCATGCCCCGGTAGACGGCGCGGGTCAGTCCTGTGCCGTCGAACGAGGCGGGCGCCACGTAGACGGGCTCGACCCCCTCAGCCGCCATGCGTTCGTAGACGGTCGGCGCCGGCTGCCACACGTCCGGGTCGATCGACAGGCCGGGGGCGGTCCAGCGCAGGCAGTTGAACAGCCGCCCCTCCCCCGGGACTGCCATCTGGATTCCGACCATGCCGTGCTCCCCGGGAGGGGCGCCGGTGCCCAGGGTGGCCAGGCTGGTCGGGGTCGAGGAGGGGAAGCCGGCCGTGAGCGTCCCCCGCAGATGGGCCGACAGGAACGGCGCGGCGTCGGAGTGCGCGGCCAGGAGCTCGGCCCCGAGGCCGTCCACGAGGAACAGGCACACCCGCGGGGCCGGCTCAAGCGCCAGCGTGTTGCCGACCGGCAGCCCGAGGGAGGCGAGCAGCGAGCCCGGCAGATCGGCCAGCGAGGCCGTGCCGTACGCGGGCACGTACGGCACGGGCACGGCCGGCGACGCCACGGACGGCTCCCCGGGCAGAGCCCCCGAGGGCTGGGGGTCGATCACGTCACCTCCCGGCGGCTGGAGGGGGACGGGACGGTCAGGTCGTCGCGGCCTTGGCGGTGGCCTCCGACAGCGCCTTCGCGAACGCCAGCACGTGGGTGACGGCCTCGGGACCGTCGGCCGCCTCGCTGACCCGCAGGGACAGGTCGTCGGCCGTGATCGCGCCGGTGTAGCCGTGGTCGGCCTCGCAGTTCTCGTCGCCGCAGGTCGCCGGTTCGAGATCGACGTGGGAGATCGCGCCCCACCCGATCGTCAGCGTGACCTCCGTCGGGGGGACGCCCGGCACGTAGGACGCGGGGTCGGGCACGACCCTGGTCACGGCGACCGACTGGATGCGGCTGAGCCGCACCGCCTCGGTGGTGGTGGAGGCGTGCGAGGCGGGCATGCCCTCGGCGGGCGGGTGCTCGTCGGTGTGGCAGACCAGCAGCCGGGTGGGCGAAAGGACCAGGACCGTGACGTGCCTGCGCACCTCCATCGCCGGGTCGAACGTGGCCTCGTGATGCACGACGTACGCCGTGACCGGCTCGTTGCCGAGCGCGGAGTCGACGGCGTCGGCCACCAGATCCGGGTAGTAGCCGCTGCGATCTATGGCCTCGCGCAAGCCCGCGGCGGAGACTCGGGTTTCCCTCATGGGTCCATCCTGCCCTGTAAGGGACACCTGTTTCACACCCCGACGGGACGGGTTTTCCGCCCACGGCGTGACGCGGCCCGATCAGCTCGGACGGCACCGATCAGCTCAGACGGCGCGGCCCGACGTCGGGACGCAGCGCGGTGACGGGCCGCAGGACGGCCCGCGCGCCCAGCACGGCCACTCCCGAAGCGCCCACCAGGACCTGGTCGAGGTCCATCCTGGCCACCTCGGGCAGGGCGTCGGCCAACAGCCCCACCCGCACCAGCAGTTCCTCCAGCGCCTCCACGGCCACCGCCTGGTAGCCGTACTCGCCGAACAGCAGCGGCGCGGCGCGGACCGACCGCACCAGCCCCGCCGCGTCCTCCGCCGTGAGCGGCGCGAGGCGGTAGGCCTGGTCGCCGAGCAGCCGGGCGGTGACCTCGCCGAGGCCGAACGTGACGACCCCGCCGAAGTAGCGGTCCTGGGTCACGCCGACGACGGTGGGCACCGAGGGCTGCGGCGCCATGCGCTGCACCGCGAGCGGAGCGCCGGGCCCGAGGAGCGCGGCGAGGTCGGCGTACGCCTGCCGGACCCCGGCGGGCTCGGTGAGGCCGATGCGCACGGTGCCGGCGCGGCGGGCGTCCTCCGGGTCGGCCGACTTGACCACCACGGGCCAGCCGATCCGCTCGGCGGCGGCGACGGCCTCCTCGGCGTCGGCGGCGACGTGCGCAGGCCACACCTCGATGCCGTAGCAGGCCAGCAGCGCGGTCGCGTCGATCTCCCGCTCCTCGCCGTCCGCCCCTTCACCACGCAGTGCCGCGGCGACGATCTCCCGCGCCGCGGCGGTGTCGATCCCCTCGACGGACGGGACCGTGCCCGGCGGCTGCCTGCGCCACTGGGCGTACCGCACCACATGCGCCAGCGCGCGGACCGCCTCCTCGGGGGCGGGGTACGACGGGATCGACCCGCGCTGGGGCGAGTCGTCGCCGGGGCCGCCCGCCACGCGCAGCTCGGTCGGCATGCCCAGCTCGCCCTGGAAGGTGGCCAGCACCGGCTTGCCCGACTCCCGCGCGGCCTCCAGCAGCGCCCCGGCCACCTCGCGGCAGTCGCCGGGGATCGGCGGCATGTAGATCGCGACGGCGGCGTCCACCTCGGGCAGGACGCTCCGCAGGGCCGCCGCGAACTCGGCCGCGCCGGCGCGGGCGCCGAGGTTCACCGGCGGGCTCGGCTGCAGGCCGGCGCCGGCGCACGCCTCCTCCGCGAGCAGCGTGAGCGCGTCGGAGTTGCCGACCACGCCCACCCGCGGCCCGGCGGGCAGCGGCTGGTGCGCCAGGAGCTGGGCGACGTCGAACAGCTGGACCAGGTCGTCCACGCGGATGACCCCGGCCTGCGCGAACAACGAGCTCAGCGCGGTGTCGGGCAGCGCGAGCACGGGCGCGCGGTGGCCGCCGGGGACGCCGCGCGACTTGACCACCACGATCGGCTTGGACCGGGAGATCCGCCGGGCCAGCCGGGTGAACTTGCGCGGGTTCCCGATGGACTCCAGGTAGAGCAGGATCACGTCGGTCGCCGGGTCCTCCTCCCAATATTGGAGAAGGTCGTTGCCGGACACGTCCGCCCGGTTGCCGGCCGAGACGAACGTCGAGATGCCCATGCCGCGCTGCGCCACCCGCTGCAGCAGGGCGGTGCCGAGCGCGCCCGACTGGCTGAAGAAGCCGACCCTCCCCCGCCCCGGCAGGGTCGCGGCGAGCGTCGCGTTGAGCCGTACCGCGGGGTCGGTGTTGGCGATGCCGAGGCAGTTGGGCCCCACCACCCGTATGCCGTACGCCCGGGCGATGCGGACCAGTTCCTCCTGGCGGGCCCGGCCCTCCGGCCCGGTCTCGCCGAACCCGGAGGAGACCACGACCAGGCCTTTCACGCCCTTCTCCGCGCACTCTCCGACCAGTTCGAGCACGCCCTCGGCGGGGACCGCCAGCACGGCGAGGTCCACCTCGCCGTCGATGGCGGACACGCTGCGGTAGGCCCGCACGCCGGCCACGGCCCGTACGTGCCGGTGGACGGGGTAGACGGGGCCGGTGAAGTCGGCGGCGAGCAGGTTGCGCAGGACCGTCTGACCGATTCCACCCGGTTCGCGGCTCGCGCCGATGACCGCGACCGACTCCGGCGTCAGCAGGCGGGCGATCGAGCGCGCCTCGGCGCGGTGCTCGCGGGCGAGCCGGACCTCCAGCGCGGTCTCGGTGCTGGACAGGTCGAGCGTCATGCGCACGACGCCGTCCTCGAACTGGCTCTGCGCCGTGTAGCCGGCCTGGCGGAACAGGCCCATCATCCGGTGGTTACCCGGCAGCACGTCCGCGATGAAGGTCTTGATCCCGCGTTCGCGAGCGGCGGCCCGCAGGTGCTCCATCAGCACCCCGGCCACGCCCCTGCCCTGGTGGGCGTCCTCGACCAGGAAGGCCACCTCGGCATGGTCGCGCGGCTGCACCCGGTCGTATCGAACGACCGCGACCATCTCGGTGCCGATCGTGGCGATGAGGGCGACCCGATTGTCGTAGTCGACGTTGGTGAACCAGACCACGTCCTTGTCGGTCAGGCGCGGCCGTGGCCCGAAGTACCGGAAGTAGATGGACTCCGCGGACAGGCGCGAGTAGAACGAGCGCAGCATGTCGGCGTCGTCCGGCCTGATCGGGCGGACGTGGGCGGTGCCGCCGTCCGACAGCACGACGTCCGCCTCCCAGTGGGCGGGGTACTGAGGGTGCACACAATCGAGGCTAGCGGTGTCCGGCTTGGCCCGTATTGAGAGATTCCTTACGACTGGAGGACTCGCGTTCTGGATCCGCCTATAGGGGATCTACCAGCCCTGACGCGGCAAGTTGGGCAACGCTTGTGCATCGACTGTGCCCGTCTGTCCGCTCTCCACCCCACGACGCCCCTGGAAGCTGTTAGGTTTCTGGACGTCAGCCTCACAGCACGGAGAGGACGCCGCCCCTCCTAGGGCATGGCTCACCTCCACAAGCAGTTGGCAAGGTGGTGACATCATGACGCGGGTCGTCGTGGTGGGCGATCTCATGACGGACGCGGTCGCCCGCGCGAAGTTCCCTCTTGCTAGGGCGAGCGACACCCCGGCCGTCGTGACCATGCACGGTGGCGGTTCCGGCGCCAACATCGCCTCCTGGCTCGCCGTGGAGGGCTCCGAGGTCGCCTTCATCGGCCGCCGCGGCGCCGACATCACCGGCCGCAACCGCGACATGGAACTCATGGGTTACGGCGTGGACGCCCGGCTCGTCATGGACCCCGAGCGGCCGACCGGCACCTGCGTCGTGCTCGTCACCCACAAGGGCGAGCGGACCATGCTGTCCGACCCCGGTGCCAACGCCGCACTGTCCCCCGAGGACCTGCCGCGCGACCTGTTCAGCGCCGGTGGCCACCTCCACATGTCGGGCTACACGCTGATCAACGAAGGGTCGCGCGACGCCGGCCTCGCCGCGCTCGACATGGCCAGGCGCGCCGGCATGTCGATCTCCGTGGACTGCGCCTCCGCCGCCCCGCTGGAGCGGACCGGCGCCGAGCCGTTCCTCGAGTGGACCGACGGCGCGAAGCTGCTGTTCGCCAACGCCGACCAGGCCAAGGTGCTCACCGGCAGGGACGACGCCGCCGCGGCGGCCAAGGTGCTGACCGCCTGGTTCCCGCAGGTCGTGATCAAGCTCAACGCCGAGGGCTCGCTCTGGTACTCCAACACCCGTCCCGAACCGGTCCGGGCGCCCGCCGAGGTCGTCGACCGGGTGGTGGACGGCACCGGCGCCGGTGACGCCTTCGCCGCCGGTTTCCTGCCCGTCTGGCTGGACGGCAAGCCGGCCGCCGAGGCGCTGGCGGCGGGCAACGCCCTCGCCGCCAAGTGCATCTCCAACCTCGGCGCCCGCCCCCGTCTCTGACCCCCGGATTCAGAGCGGCCCGGTTCGGAACGGCCCGGCTAAGAGGGGGCGCGGTTCAGAGGGGGCGCGGTTCAGAACGGGCTTCGCGCGAGCACGACCGGCTGCGCGGGCCGCAGGCGCAGCAGCGGCACGAAGGCCAGCAGGAGCAGCGCCGCTCCCAGTGGGATCAGGTCCTTGGTCGCCAGCGGGAGCACGGCCTGCACGAGCACCAGCGCCGGGCTCCACCACGGCACCCGGCGCCCTGCGGCGAGCCGGGCCACCAGCGCGACCATGCCGACGTAGAACAGCAACGGCACGACGGTGTAGACGACCGGCTCGACGCCCGGGATCGCCTTGACGGCGTCGAAGCGCGGCGCCATCGCGTCGTGATCGGCGGACAGGAAACCGACCACGATGTCGATCACGAACTGCGCGGCCAGCGCCAGCGCACCGGCGAGGCCGGCGGCGTACCCCGCCGTGGCCGTCACGCCGCCACCGGCCATCGTGCGGAGCCGCCCGAAGATCTGCACGAAGAGGACCAACGCGGCCAGGAAGAACAGGTGCCCCACGGTCCAGGCCAGGCCGGGTCCCCGGCTGCCGTCCAGACCGTCGAGCATGCGGGCGACGCCGTACGCGCCGACCAGGAGCGGAGCCGCGACAAGTGATCTCATGGCGACGAGTGTGCAGGCCGCGGCGCGCCGCGGGGATGGGGTGACGCCCCTGATTCACCCCTGACCCGTCCCCGAGCCCGGCCTCGGCTCATCGCCCCCGCGTGTCAGGGGCCCCCCGGTCATCGCCGGGCCCACCCAGGGACGCGGGAGGTGGTCAGCTGGTGACGGCCAGGGCCAAAGGCAGCACCGCGGGCGCCCCGGCGTGACGGACCTGGGCGGCGGCCAGCGCCATCGTCCATCCGCTGTCCACGCGGTCGTCCACCAGCAGCACCGGCCCGCCCGCCGCCGCGATCCTCGCGGCCACGTCACGCGGCATCGCGAGCGTCCCCCGGATGGCCGTCACCCGCTGTGCGCTGTTGTGCCTGGCGGCGGGCGACCCGTCGCGATAGCCGAGCGTGCCGAGATACTCCAGCCGGCCGACCCGGGCGAGCCGCTCGGCGAGCGACCCGACCAGCGCCGGCCGCGTGCCCGACGGCACCGCGACCACCGCGATCGGGCGCCGCTCCCACTCCCACGTCTTCAGCACCTCGATCACGGCCGCGAACACGTCGTCGGGGACCGGCCCGTCCCCCGCCGCGAACAGTTCGCGCAGCCGGGTGCCCCAGCCGATGTCGGTCAGGCGGCCGAGCGCGCGGCCCGGCTCGGCGCACAGCTCCGGCTTGATCCGCCCCTTCAGGTCCGGCAGGCCGGTGGGCCACTGGCGGCGCGGCTCGATCTCGACGCCGGGACGCGCGAGCCGCTGCTGGGCGGCCCGGACGGCCTCGTCCGGCACCTCGGCGGAACGGTGGGCGCCGGTGCAGTTGTCACACCTGCCGCACGGCGTCGCCGACTCGTCGTCGAGGTGGCGGCGCAGGTACTGCTCCCGGCACTCGGTGGTCGCGATGTATCCGAGCATGGCCTCCTGCTCCGCCCGGCGCTCGGCGGCCACCCGGGCGTAGCGCTCGGCGTCGTAGCTCCACGGCTCGCCGGTGGCCTCCCAGCCGCCCTTGACCCGGCGTACGGCGCCGTCCACGTCGAGCACCTTGAGCATCATCTCCAGCCGGCTCCGGCTGAGGTCGACCCTCGTCTCCAGGGCGGCGGTGGACAGCACTCCCCCCTCGGACAGCGCCTCCAGCGTCGCCCTGACCACGCCCTCCGGCGGGAAGGCGAGGGAGGCGAAGTAGGCCCAGATCTCCCGGTCCTCGGGACCGGGCAGCAGGATGACCTCGGCCCGCTCGACGCCGCGCCCGGCCCGGCCCACCTGCTGGTAGTACGCCACGGGCGAGGCGGGCGCGCCCACGTGGACGACGAAGCCGAGGTCGGGCTTGTCGAAGCCCATCCCCAGTGCCGAGGTCGCCACCAGCGCCTTGACCCGGTTGGCGAGCAGGTCCTCCTCGGCCGCCAGCCGGTCGGCCGGCTCGGTCTGCCCGGTGTACGCGGCGACGCTGTGGCCCTGCTCCCGCAGGTACGCGGCGATCTCCTGGGCGGCGGCGACGGTCAGCGTGTAGACGATGCCGGAGCCCGGCAGCTCGTGCAGGGTCCTGGCCAGCCAGGCGAGCCGCTGGTCCGCGCCGCCCAGCCGTACCACACTCAGGTGGAGGCTCTCGCGCTCCAGCGGGCCGCGCAGGACGAACACCTCGCCGCCGGGCAGTTCGTCCCACTCCTGGGTGACGGCGAGCTGCTCGGCGACGTCACGGGTGACCCGGGCGTTCGCCGTGGCCGTCGTGGCCAGCACGGGGATGCCCGGCGGCAGCTCGGCCAGCAGGGTGCGGAGCCTGCGGTAGTCGGGCCGGAAGTCGTGGCCCCAGTCGGAGATGCAGTGGGCCTCGTCGATCACCAGGAGTCCCGCGCTGCCGGCCAGCTCGGGCAGCACGTTGTCGCGGAAGTCGGGGTTGTTCAGCCGCTCGGGACTGACCAGCAGCACGTCGACCACGCCCTCGGCGACCTGGCCGTAGACCTTCTCCCACTCCTCGGGGTTGGCCGAGTTGATCGTCTCGGCGTGGATGCCGGCCCGCTCGGCCGCGGCGATCTGGTTGCGCATCAGCGCCAGGAGCGGGGAGACGATGACCGTGGGCCCCTCGCCGAGCTCGCGCAGCAGCGCGGTCGCGATGAAGTAGACGGCCGACTTTCCCCAGCCGGTGCGCTGCACGACCAGCGCACGCCTGCGGTCCATGACCAGGGCCTTGATGGCGGCCCACTGGTCGTCGCGCAGCCGCGCGTGATCACCGGCGAGCGCCCGCAGCCGGGCCTCGGCCTCTTCCCGCAGCATCACCTCTTCTTCGCTCACCCGCCCATTGGTACCAGGTCCGGCCGACCGTTTCCGCCGGGACGGCGGGAGGCGGGGCGGGGAACTAGAGGTCGTGTCCCCGGCCGCGGTCTCCGGACGCGCCGTTTCCCGAGTCGTCTCCGAAGGACAGGGGCAACCGCAGGCCGAGCTGCGAGTAGATCTGGAGCTGGTCGTAGTAGAAGCGCTGGCTCAGGATGAGGTCGTCCTTCAGGTGCCAGAACCAGGAGACACGCACATTGATGCCACGGCCGGTCGGGGCGAGGAGGTCACCCCCGGCGACCAGATAGGGCCCCGTGTGCGTGCCCACCGCCGTCATCTCTGTCGCGACCACGTCCGCGAAGGTGATCGTCTCCCAGATCGTGAAGTGCAGATCGGGAAAGCCCTCCCACATCTGCAGCATGTAGGAGCCGATCTCTCCGGGCTCCCCCGCCTCCATCTCCGGTCCGACCACCACCGCGCCCGGCGCGTAGCACCGCAACACCGCGTGCAGGTCGTGCGCGTTCATCGCGTCGAGCATCCGGTCCACGACGTCGTACACCGCGGAAGCACCTCCCTCTTCTGGGGGGAGGGTACCGAAGGAGCGGCCATATCCGGACAAACGGCACATACATGCAGGTTCGCCTCGCCTGCGGTGCCGATGGAGGCGCCCGCGTGACGGGGCCGGCGGCCGTGGCCGGACGAACCCGGGCGGGTGTCGTGGTTTGATGTGTCCCGTTATGGACGTGACCACCTGGTATCTCGAACAGACCAGCCCCGCCGACCTTCGGCCGGGACGGCCGCCCGCGGTCCCCGCGCAGGTCGTCCGCGCCGAGGTCCCCAGCCCGGAGTTCGGCCGCTTCCTCTACACGGCCGTGGGCGGCGACTGGCAGTGGACCAACCGGCTGCCGTGGACCTGGAAGCAGTGGAAGGACTGGCTCGACCGGCCGGGCGTCGAGACCTGGGTGGCCTGGGTGCGCGGCACTCCCGCGGGGTACGCCGAGCTGGTGGCCCAGGACAGCGGCACGGTGGAGATCGTCAACTTCGGGCTGCTGCCGTACGCGATCGGGCAGGGCCTCGGCGGGTGGCTGCTGGGCGAGGCCGTGGCCCGCGCCTGGGACCTCGCCGAGCGCTGGCCGGGGCGGGAGCCCACCCGGCGGGTCTGGGTGCACACCTGCTCCCTCGACGGGCCCGCCGCGCTGGCGAACTACAAGGCCCGGGGCTTCCGGATCTACGACGAGAAGCTGAACGTGCCGGGCGACGATGACGAGGGCGAGACGCCCGGCCCCTGGCCCGGCGCCGGCCCCCGCGACTGACCATTCCGAAGCCGGAAGGGCTGTCCCGTCGGGGAAGCCGGGACGGCGGGCACGAGCCCGGCAGTAGGGTGGTGAGTCGCGAACAGGGTGAACTCTCGGCAGAATGTTCGATGACCACCACTGATGTTCATCACCCACGTTCGCCCTCCCCGGTCCCGACGGCCGGGGTCCGGCTCCTCGACACGCAGGAAACCACGACATGGCCCGACGCACGACGACACCCCCGCCGGACGAGGACTTCGAGGAGCGGATCGTCGACATCGACGTCTCCGCGGAGATGCGGACGAGCTTCCTTGAGTACGCCTACTCGGTGATCTACCAGCGCGCGCTGCCCGACGCGCGCGACGGACTCAAGCCCGTTCAGCGCCGCATCCTCTACTCGATGAGCGAGATGGGCCTGCGGCCCGACCGCGGGCACGTCAAGTCCTCCCGCGTCGTCGGCGAGGTGATGGGCAAGCTCCACCCGCACGGCGACTCGGCCATCTACGACGCGCTCGTACGGCTCGCGCAGCCGTTCTCGATGCGCCTGCCGCTGGTGGACGGGCACGGCAACTTCGGCTCGCCCGACGACCTGCCCGCCGCGATGCGGTACACCGAGGCCCGCCTCGCCCCGGCCGCCATGCTCATGGTGCAGTCGATCGACGAGGACACCGTCGACTTCAAGCCCAACTACGACGGCCAGGAGACCGAGCCGTCGGTCATGCCGTCGGCGTTCCCCAACCTGCTGGTCAACGGCGCCTCCGGCATCGCGGTCGGCATGGCCACCAACATGGCCCCGCACAACCTCGGCGAGGTCATCGCGGCGGCCCGCTACCTGATCAGGAAGCCGAACGCCACGCTCGACGAGCTCATGCGCTTCGTCCCCGGCCCCGACCTGCCGACCGGTGGCATGATCATCGGTCTCAACGGCGTCAGGGACGCGTACGAGACCGGCCGCGGCACCTTCAAGATGCGGGCCAAGGCAACGATCGAGCAGGCCACGCCGCGCCGCAAGGGCATCGTCGTCACCGAGCTGCCGTTCAACGTGGGCCCCGAGCGGGTGGTCACCAAGATCAAAGAGCTGGTGAACGCGAAGAAGCTCACCGGCATCGCCGACCTCAAGGACCTGACCGACCGGCACAAGGGCCTGCGCCTGGTCATCGAGGTCAAGAACGGCTTCAACCCGGAGGCCGTGCTGGAGGAGCTCTACCGGCTGACGCCGATGGAGGAGACCTTCGGCATCAACAACGTCGCCCTCGTCGACGGCCAGCCGCGCACGCTCGGCCTGCGGGAGCTGCTGTCGGTCTACGTGGACCACCGGCTCGACGTCGTGCGCAGACGGTCGCGATATCGGCTGCGCAAGCGCGAGGAACGGCTCCACCTGGTCGACGGCCTCATCATCGCGCTGCTCAACATCGACCAGGTCATCCAGGTGATCCGCGGCTCCGACGACTCGGCGCAGGCCCGCGCGCGGCTCATGGAGACCTTCGAGCTGAGCGAGATCCAGGCGAACTACATCCTCGACACCCCGCTGCGCCGCCTCACCCGCTACGACAAGCTGGAGCTCGACCGGGAGAAGGAGCAGCTCCAGGCCGACATCGCCGAGCTGAACGAGATCCTCGGCTCTGAGGAGCGGCTGCGCAAGGTCGTGTCGTCCGAGCTTGCCGAGGTGGCCAAGACGTACGGCACGCCGCGCCGCACGGTCCTGCTTGAGTCGTCGGAGGCCGCCAGGACCGCCGTCGTGCCGCTGGAGGTGGCCGACGATCCCTGTCTGGTGCTGCTGTCGTCCACCGGCCTGCTCGCCCGTACGACCGACGCCTCGCCGGTCTCCGGCGAGGGCGACCGCACGGCGCACGACGTGCTGGTCTCGGTGGTGCGCTCCACCGTGCGCGGCGAGGTGGGCGTGGTGACCTCCGCGGGCCGGATGATCCGGGTCTCGGTGCTCGACCTGCCCGCGCTGCCGCCCTCGGCCAACCCGCCCTCGCTCGCCGGCGGGCATCCGGTGTCGGAGTACGTCGTCCTCGAACCGGACGAGAAGGTCGTCGGGCTGGGCTCGCTCGACCCGGACGGGCCGGGGCTCGCGCTCGGCACCAGCCAGGGTGTGGTCAAGCGGGTGGTGCCCGAATACCCGGTCAACCGCGACGAGTTCGAGGTGATCGGACTGCGGGACGGCGACGTGGTGGTCGGCGCCGTGGAGCTGACCTCCGCCGACCACGACCTGGTCTTCATCACCAGCGACGCGCAGCTCCTGCGCTTCCCCGCCTCCGTCGTACGGCCCCAGGGACGCCCGGCGGGCGGCATGGCCGGCGTGCGCCTCGACGGCGACGCGAAGGTGGTCTTCTTCGGCGTGGTCGATCCCACGCGGGAGGCGCGGGTGGTGACGATCGCCGGCTCCTCCACCGCCCTGCCCGGCACCCAGATGGGCGCGGGCAAGGTCTCCGACTACGCCGACTTCCCGCCGAAGGGACGGGCGACCGGCGGCGTGCGCGCCCAGCGCTTCCTCAAGGGCGAGGACGTCCTGCTGCTCGCCTACGCCGGCCCGGCGCCGGTCAAGGCGGTCTCCTCGACCGGCAAGCCGGTGCCGCTGCCGGAGGAGCTCGGCCGCCGCGACGGCTCGGGTGTGCGTCTCGTGCACGCCATCGCCGCGATCGGCGGCGCGCTCGGCGCGGACGGCGGCGAGGAGGCCGCCGCGACGGAGGGCGGCATGGCCACCACGGGCGACACCGGCGGTGAAGAGCCGCCCCTGTGACAGGGGGCGAAGCCCGTGTGACGGGCGGCGAAGTGCCGCCGATGTGACTCAGGCGGCGCGGAGCGGGTCTCGTGGCTCCGCGCCGCCGTCCGGCGCATACCTGTGGCGTTCAGGTGGTGGCGGGGCCCCCATGAAGTGGGGAGCGGAGTGGGGAGTGGAACGAGGAGCGGTACGCCTGCGGCGTGGTCCCCACGACCCGCTTGAACCGCTCCCTGAACGCGGTCGGCGACCCGAAACCGGCCTGTGCGGCGATGCGCTCGATGCCGTGGTCGGTGTTCTCCAGCAGATACTGCGCTCGCCTGACCCGGGCGCGCAGCAGCCACTGCAGCGGAGTGGTGCCGGTCTGCTGGCGGAAGCGCCTGCTGAACGTCCGCTCGCTCATCCCGCCGCGGGCCGCCATCTCCCGCAGGGTGAGGTCGCGGCCGAGGTTGTCCTCGATCCACGCCAGCACCGGCTCCAGCAGCGAACCGCTGGGCACCGGCGGGTGCTCGTGGACGATGAACTGGGCCTGACCGCCCTCCCGCTCCAGCGGCATCACCGACAGGCGGGCGGCGTCGGCCGCGACGGCCGAGCCGTGGTCGCGCCGGATCAGGTGCAGGCACAGGTCGAGCCCGGCGGCCGCGCCCGCGGAGGTGAGCACCTGCCCGTTGTCGACGTACAGCACGTCCGGCCGCACGTCCACCAGCGGGAACCGCCGGGCCAGCGCGGGCGCCGCCGCCCAGTGCGTGGTCGCCCGCAGGCCGTCCAGCAGCCCGGCCGCCGCGAGCGTGAACGCGCCCACGCAGATCGAGGCGAGGCGGGTGCCTCGCGCGGCCGCGTCGCGCAGGGCCTCCAGCGCCGCGGGCGGGGGCGGCCCGGCCCGCTCCGAGCAGCCGGGGACGATGACCGTGTCGGCCTCGGCCAGCGCGTCCACGCCGTACGGCACGCGCAGGGCGAACGTCTCGGTCTCCACTTCGGGGGTGGGTCCGCACACCCGCACCCGGTAGGGCCGCCGGCCGTCCGGCAGGCGGGTGCGCCCGAACACCTCGATGGGGGTCGCCAGGTCGAACGGTACGACATGGTCCAGCGCCAGGATCGCCACGGTGTGCACGATCGCCACGATAGACCGAATCCCGCCATCGGTGAATCCAGTGCTTGTTCACGAATCCCCAGGTGAGAATGGCTGGCGAGAATCCGTTGGTCTTTGTCTTTCTCGCCTCTGGGATCGGGCCGGGCCGTACTCCTACGGTTGGTGACCGCACTGCCGACGATGAGGAGACATGCCGATGCTGGCCCAGTTCGTGCTGTTCGACGGGTTCGATCCCCTGGACGTTCTCGCGCCGTACGAGGTCCTGACGGCGGCCGCGATGTTCACGCGGACCCCGCTCACAGCGACCTTCGTGACGGCGGAGGGGCCCCGGGAGGTGGCCGGAGGCGTCCCGGGTGTGTCGCTGCGGGCCACGGCGCCGCTGGACCCGGCCCGCGCGGACCTGGTCGTCCTTCCCGGAGCGGCCGGGGACGTGCGCGAGGAGGAGGGCCTCACCGAGGAGGAGCGTCAGGGGACGGTCACCGCGCGGCTCGGCAACGCTCTCACGACCGGCCTGCCCCGGCTGATGGGCGAGGCGCTCGGCCGGCAGGGCGTCACCGTCGCCACCGTCTGCGGAGGTTCGCTGCTCCTCGCGATGGCGGGGCTGATCCGCGGTCGTCACGTGACCGGTCACCACTTGGGGCTGGACGCGCTGAACGCCTTCGGGGCGGTCGCGGTGGACGCGCGGGTCGTCGACGACGGCGACCTGGTGAGTGGCGCCGGGGTCACCTCGGGCCTCGACCTCGGCCTCTACCTGGTGGAACGCGAGTTCGGACCGCACCTCGCACACGACGTGGAACGGCTGTTCGCCCATGAGCGGCGCGGCGTCGTCTGGCGCGAGCGCCGTCCGTCCGCGCCCGCCGCCCGCTGATCGGGGCCGCGCACGATGACCAAGTTCTTCCTGGCCGTTCACGTCCTCGCCGCGATCCTCGCGGTCGGTCCGGTCGCCGTGGCGGCGAGCATGTTCCCATCTGCCGTTCGTCGCTCATCGGATCGGGGCGCGGCGGAGCAGGGTACGCAGGCCGGCGGCGTGGCCACGCTCCGCGTGCTGCACCGCATCTGCCGCGTCTACGCCGTCGCGGGCCTGGCCGTACCGGTTTTCGGGTTCGCCACGGCGAGCAGCCTCGGCGTGCTGCGCGACGCGTGGGTGATCGCGTCCATCCTGCTCACCGCCGCGGCGGCCGCGATCCTGGCCCTGGCGGTCCTGCCGCGTCAGGACGCCGTCCTCGCCCGGCTCACCACCGCGGATCCCGCCCCCGCCGACGCCGGCGGCGAGGTGGCGCGGCTGGCCATGCTGACCGGCGTCTTCAACCTGCTGTGGGCGGCCGTCACGGTGCTGATGATCGTCCGTCCCGGCTCGACCACGGGAGTCTGATCATGTCGCGCCCTCATTCCGTCCTGCGCGTCGCCGCCGCCGTCGAGCTGGGGTCCCTGGCCGTCCTGCTGGCCAATCTGGCCACCGTGCACCTGCCGCCCGTCTCCTCGCTCGTCGGGCCCCTGCACGGCTGCGCGTACCTGGTCGTCGTCGTGGCCGCCGCCCGCGACACAGGATGCGACCTGACCGGCAGGGCGCTGGCCTGGCTGCCGGGAATCGGCGGCCTTCTCGTCCTGCGGCGTCTCGCGCGTACGCGGCGGGAGAAGGCCGCCTCCGGCTCCCTGGGCTGACGCGTCAGTCCGACCCGGTGACCAGGCAGAACGGGTGCCCGGCCGGGTCGAGGAAGACGGTCCAGCCGCGTCCCTCGCCGGGCTGGTGCTCGTGCCTGACCGCCCCCAGGGCGAGCACCTGTTTCTCCGCCTCGGCCATGTCGTCCACGGTCAGGTCGAGATGGAACTGCTGCGGGTGCTCGGCGAACGGCCAGACCGGAGGCACGTACTCGGGGACCCGCTGGAAGGCGAGGCGGGCCTGGTCGTCGCCCGCGAGCGTGACCCAGTCCTCCTCCTCGTAGGCGACCTTCCAGCCGAGCAGGCCGGCGTAGAAGTGCGCCAGGGCCTTCGGCTCCGGGCAGTCGAGCACGACCGAGTGCATGCGCGCGACACCGCTCACGGTGACCCCTCTCCCTCGAATGGCAACACCAGTGAAGACCTTATACCGGTGTCACTACGAATGGCCACCCGCAAGATGCGCGCGAAAGCCCGCCCCCGCGATGACCGGTTGAGGGGCATCAGGCAACATCTGTGACATGACCGGTGCTTTCGACGACCTGCTGGACGCCAACGAGAAGTACGCGAGCACGTTCACCCACTCCGGCCTCAGCGGCCGCGCGGCGCGTGGGCTCGCGGTGGTGACGTGCATGGACTCCCGTATCGACCCGCTCGGGCTGCTCGGCCTGAGCGCGGGCGACGCGAAGATCCTGCGCAACGCGGGCGCGCGGGTGACCGACGACGTCCTGCGGACCCTTGTCCTCGCCGTCTACCTGCTCGGAGTCGACCGCGTGCTGGTGATGCCGCACACCGACTGCCGGATGTCCAAGTCGACCGACGAGGACGTGCACAACCTCATCGCCAACGAGTACGGCGTCGACACCCGCAGCCTCGAGTTCCAGACCGTCCCCGACCAGCGGGCCACGCTGCGGCACGACATCACCCGCATCAAGTCCAGCCCCTACCTGCCCAAGGACCTCGTCGTGGGCGGCGCGCTGTACGACGTGCACACGGGACGGCTTCAGCCCGTCGAGCTCTGAATCCCCGCCCCCGTACGGCAGGCCGCCCCGGCCTGCCGTACGGCGATAGGTTTTGCACCATAACCGAGCTCGCCGATCCGGCCGCTGCCGTCGAACAGTTCGACTGCCCGATGTGCGAGGTGCCTGCGGGCAGCGTCTGTCGAACCCGGGGCGGCAAGGTCGCTCCCAAGTACCACACGCTGCGCTTCATGCTGGTGCCGGCAGCTGCGCGCCGAATTCGGTGCGGCGCTGTTTGCGTTCTTCGCCGGCATGGCCGAGCCTGAGCGGGAGCCGCCGCCACCTACCAGGACGTGTCCTTCGTCGGCGTCGCGAGCCTGGATGGCGAAGCGGCGATGAAGGAGTTCGTCCAGCAGACCGGCACCGGCGGCCTCACCCACCTGTCGGATGAGAAGGGCGCGGTCTGGGCCAAGCTCGGCGTCGCCTCCCAGTCGACTTTCCTGTTCATGCGGCCCGACGGAACCACCACCAAGGCCACCGGTCCGCTGGGCGCCGAGGAGCTCGCCGCGCACCTCGAGAAGCTACGTGCGGGATGAGCGACCTGGCGGTGACCGCGGGCACCGTGGCCGCCCTCAACCCGTGCGGCTTCGCCCTGCTGCCCGCCTACCTGACCGCACTCCTGGCCGATACCAGCGGCATGTCCACCGCCGCCGCAGGGTCGGCCGAGGCCACAGCCGCGAGCCGCTGCTGCGCGTGCCCGCCCTGCGCACCAGGAGCCTGTCCCACTACGGCTACGGCCTGTCCTACGCCGTCGCCTCTCTGTCCTGCACCGTCGGCCCGTTCCTGGCCATCACAGCCTCGCTGACCAGCGGCGGCATCCTCGGCGGCCTGGCGGTCTTCCTCGCTTACGCGCTCGGCATGGGCCTGGTGATCACGCTCCTGTCACTGGCGGTCGCGCTGGCGCGTGGCGCCGTCGTGGCCAGGATGCGCCGCGTCCTGCCGTATGTGCCGCGGTCAGCGGCGTCCTCCTCATCCTCGCCGGACTGTATGTCTCCTACTACGGCTGGTACGAGCTGCGCCTGTTCGCCGGGGCCGCTGCCAGCGTGGTTGGCGACCGCTGGACGCTGCTCATCGTCCGCGAACTGCTCACTCAAGGTCCCTGCCGGTTCTCCGATCTGCGCCGCGGGTTGCCCGGCATCGCCAGCAACCTGCTCGCCGAGCGCCTGCGCGAGATGGAGACGACCGGCCTGATCACGCGGCACGACGAGCCGCCACCGATCGCCGCGACGCTGATCAGTCTCCCCGCTCGCGGCCGGGACCTCAGCGGCGTGGTACGCGAACTGTCGCGCTGGGGCGCACCCCTGATGATCGCCCCGCCGGCCGGTGACGAGTTCAGGATGCACTGGTTCTCGCTGCCGCTGCGCCATCTGTGCCGGGACGGCTCCCCTGACGAGCCGGCCGTTACCGTGCGCCTCAGCGATCTGTACGACGGCTGCGACATCACCGCCGACCACGGCCGGATCGACGTACGCCCCTGCTCGACCGAGCGCCGGCCCGAAGCCACGATCACCGCGCCGCCGCAAGTGCTCGTCGCGCTCTTCACAGGACTCATGACCCTGCAGGCAGCCACGGCCCCGGGACTGGTCATCGACGGCTCCACGGCGGCGCTCGAACGCCTCCTACCAGGAAAAGGACAAGCCGATGCCTGACGGCCGGGACACGCCGAACCGGGACCTCCTCGAGGAAATCGCCGCAGACTTCAGCAACCAGCCCGACGTTTCCATGGGAACGATGTTCCGCAGTCCAGGGCTGCCGGCTCTAGCTGCGCGTCGCGGTTGTCGTCGAAGTCGGCCGGCAGGTCGGCCTCGGGGTTGCGCCAGATCTTGCCGCCTTCCACCCAGATCTCCCGCCGCCGGGATCGCCTTGCGCAGCGCCACCAGCACGCATAGCTCATACGGGACGCGCTCGACGCCGGTCACCCTGATGATGGCTCACCTCATGCCGCGCCGGCCGCGCAAGCTCATGGCGCTGATCGGCCGGAAGGTCGCCCGGCCGGTGCCGACGAGTTCGCGCCCAGCCTGGCGCACTGACGTCTACAGGGTCAGGCGGCCGGGAGCGGCGTGGTGGGGAAGGGCACGCCGGTGAGATGCCGGCAAGCTCACCGACGCGTCGTCGCCGTGGCCACCCACGCGTCCTGACCGCCGCCTCCGACATCGACTGCGGCAACCCGATGGCGGCCCCCGGGACGAGGGCCTTCCGGAACCGGGGCACCCGGCTGCTACGTTGTCCTGCCGACGACACGTGAGCTTTTCCCCGGTACCGCAACCGGTCCCGAGGCGCCCCCCAAGGAGCCCGCATGCCCAGCCGCACTTCCTCCGCCTCCGGCGGCACGTCGCGCAGGTCCTACCGTGGCATCGCCATCCTGGTGATCCTCGCGCTCATCGTCGTCGGGGCGCCGACCCTGATCGGCGCGTTCAGCGGGTTCGAGCGCACCAGCGGCGGCGAGGTGGCGGTCGTCCGCGACGGCGGCCCGCTCGACGACAACAAGGTCCGTCAGGTCATCGACCCGGGCTCCGGGGTGACCTGGATCGGCTGGTGGTCCCAGATGCACCGCTATCCCGCCCAGCAGAGGTTCTACACGATCACCTCCGACGCCGGACACGGCGAGAGGTCCGGTGTCGACGTCGTCAACGTGCCGAGCGGCGACGGCGTCAACATGGGCATCGAAGGCACGCTCTACTTCGGCCTCAACCTCGACCACCAGACGCTGAAGTCGTTCGACGACAAGTTCGGCACGCGCAAGTTCCGCAGCACCAACGGCGGGACCTACTACCCCTGGGAGGGCGACGAGGGCTGGTCGGCCTTCCTCGACCAGATCATCCGGCCGGTGATCGACAACGATCTGCGCACCCAGATCAACAACTTCCGCTGCGCGGAACTGGTCTCCTCCTGCGCGCTCGTGCAGAACAACAGCGCCGGCCAGCAGGGCGGGGGCACGCCGCAACAGGGCAACAACGCGAACATCGCCAAGATCCAGAACGCGGTCAACACGAGCCTGGCCGAGGACCTCAAGTCGACCCTCGGCGCCGACTACCTCACCGGCATCCACTTCAACCTCTCGCGGGTGACCCTGCCCTCGGAGGTCCAGGAGGCGGTCAACCAGGCGCAGGCCGCGTTCGCGAAGGTCACCGAGGCACAGGCGAAGGTCGCCCAGGCACGCGCCGAGGCGGAGGCCAACAAGGCCCGGCAGGACGGCTACAACAAGTGCCCCACGTGCGCGGAGATCGAGAAGCTGAAGGCCCTGCCCCAGGGCATCACGGTGTACGCGCCGGGCAATACTGGAGGCGTCGCTCTGCCCACCAAGTAGGGAGCCGGGACCCCGATGCGCCTGCTCGCCCTTCCGGTGACGCTCATCGTCATCGCCGTGCTCGTGTATCTGCTCGTGACGCTCGTACGCGGCGGGAAGCCGGCGTCCCCGCGGGAGGCGGCCGGCTCACCCCGCTGGGAGACCGACACGGTCATGGAGAATGGGTGGACCCTGATCGTCGTACGCAAGGTCGCTCCCGGTCCCAACGGGCCGGTGGAGCTCACCAGGCAGACGGTCAGAGCCATCCGCGACGACGACCCGGACTGGGACGAGCGCTACCGGGAGGGCATGCTGGAGGCCCGCAACCGCGTCAGCACCCTGGAGATCGAGTCGGGATGAGCCCGAGCAGGCTCGAGGGCATTTCGAGTTCGACCTCGTGGCGGATCGGGATGCCGTCGAGACCGATCTCGGGGATCGACGGCTTGAGCTCACGCGACCGTGCGACGGCGTCGCGGTGCACGGCGACGAGGTCGAAGCCGTACCGCTGGTAGAAGCGCAGCGCGCGCAGGTTGTCGTTCGTCGTGACCAGCCACAGTCGGACGGCGCCTCCGGCGCACGCCGCTCCGGCCACGGCGTCGATGAGGGCGGTGCCCACTCCGGCCCCTTCGCGTACGGAGTCGAGTGTGACGAGTTCGCACTCCCGGCCGGCGATTCTGTAGGTGGCGACGCCCGCGCGTGCCCCGTCGAGCAGCGCGACGAATCCGGGAAGCGCGGTCGTGTCGTGGGCGACGCCTCGGCTGACCGATACGACCCCTCCCCACCGCTCGGTGAACAACTCCCGCACCCAGGTGACGTCCTCGGCGGTGAGCGGCCGCACGGTCACCTGGCTCTTCTGCTCGCGTTCAAGAGCTGTCATGAGCACATGATCACAGATAACCCGACGAGGTCCGCCCCGGCCGTCGCGTGGCCGATTGTGGACACCGCCCGTCAGATCGACCCTGGGGCGGCCCGGGTAGGGATGCACGCGTCCGCACCTCCTCCCCCGGGAAGGGCGCCCCCCATGAACGCTCTGGTCACGCGCGTGGTCACGGTCTCCGCCGCCGTCGTCCTGGCGAGCGCCGTCACGGCCGCGCCCGCCACGGCCGACGACGCCAACTACACCTGCGCGAGCGGCACCCGATTCCTCCTGTCCGACCTGCTGGGCTACATCATCACGGCCAGCGGCTGCACAGGGTCGGGCACCGGCACCTGGGGAACGATCACCATCCCCTCCGGGAGCTACTTCTGCCAGAGGGTGGCCTACTACCCGGAAATCGACTACGCCAACGGCCAGCGATGCTGAGCTCACGACGGTGAGCCGGTGCCCGGCGTGGCGCCGGGCACCGGTCAGGCGTCGATGTGGTCGCGGTCCACCTCGGCGGCGCTGCCGATGATGAACTCGCGGCGCGGGCCCACGTCGCTGCCCATGAGGAGGTTGAAGATGTGCTCGGCGTCCTCCACGTCCTCGATCCGCACGCGGCGCAGGACGCGGTGGCGGGGGTCCATGGTCGTCTCGGCGAGCTGGTCGGCGTCCATCTCGCCGAGGCCCTTGTAACGCTGCACGGGGTCCTTCCAGCGCTTGCCGCGCCGCTCCAGGTCGCGCAGGACCTTGTGCAGCTCGGCGTCGCTGTAGGTGTAGATGTACTTGTCCTGGCCACGCCCGGGGTTGGTGACCTCGATGCGGTGCAGCGGCGGAACCGCGGCGAACACCCGCCCGGCCTCGACCATCGGCTTCATGTAGCGGTGGAAGAGCGTGAGCAGCAGGCAGCGGATGTGCGCGCCGTCCACGTCCGCATCGGCCATCAAGATGATCTTGCCGTAGCGGGCCGAATCGATGTCGAACGAGCGGCCGGACCCGGCGCCGACCACCTGGATGATGGCGGCGCACTCGGCGTTCTTGAGCATGTCGGCGACCGACGCCTTCTGCACGTTCAGGATCTTGCCGCGGATGGGCAGCAGCGCCTGGAACTCCGAGTCGCGGGCGAGCTTGGCCGTGCCCAGCGCGGAGTCACCCTCGACGATGAACAGCTCGCTGCGGTCCACGTCGTCGCTGCGGCAGTCGACCAGCTTGGCGGGCAGCGCCGAGTTCTCCAGGGCGGACTTGCGCCGCTGGTTGTCGCGGTGCTCGCGGGCGGCGATGCGGGCCTTGGCCGCGGCGACGACCTTCTCCAGCACCGCGCGCAGCTGCTGCTTCTGCCCCCGCTTGGGGTTGGCGAACAGCGCCTTGAGCTCCCGGGCGACCACGTGGGCGACGATGCGGCTGGCCGCGTAGGTGCCGAGCACCTCCTTGGTCTGGCCCTCGAACTGCGGCTCGGGAACCCGCACGGTGACCACCGCGGTCAGCCCTTCGAGGATGTCCTCCTTGGTCACCGGCTCGTCGCCGTTCTTCAGCAGCCGGGTCTCCCTGAGCTGCTCGTTGACCGTGCGGACCAGCGCCCGCTCGAACCCCGCCACGTGGGTGCCGCCCTTCGGCGTGGCGATCACGTTCACGAACGAGCGTACGGTCGTCTCATAGCCCTTCCCCCAACGGATCGCGACGTCGACGGTGAGCTCCCGCTCGATCTCCGTCGGCGTCATGTGGCCCTGCTCGTCGAGCACGGGGACCGTCTCGTGGAAGTGGCCCTCTCCCTGCAGCCGCAGCACGTCGCACACGGCCTCGTCACGGGACAGGAACTCGGTGAACTCGCTGATGCCGCCGTCGAAGCGGAACGTCTCCTCGACCGGCTCCTCGCCGCGGACGTCGCGCACCACGAGCGTGAGCCCCGGCACCAGGAAGGCCGTCTGGCGCAGCCGCACGTGGATCTCGTCGAGCGAGACCTCCGCCTCGGGCAGGAAGATCTGCCGGTCGGCCCAGAAGCGCACGCGGGTGCCGGTGGTGTTGCGCGGGGCCGGGCCGCCGTCGCGCAGGCCGGACTTCTTGCGGAACTTGGCGGTCGGGCCGTCGCCGTCGAAAACGCCGGGCACGCCCCGGCGGAAGCTGATCTGGTGGACCTTGCCGTCGCGGTCGACCTCCACGTCGACGCGGGAGGACAGCGCGTTGACCACCGAGGCGCCGACGCCGTGCAGACCGCCGGAGGCGCCGTAGGAACCGCCGCCGAACTTGCCGCCCGCGTGGAGCTTCGTGTAGACGAGCTCGACGCCGGCCAGGCCGCTCTTGGGCTCGATGTCGACGGGGATGCCACGCCCGTTGTCACGCACTTCGATCGAGCCGTCCGCGTGCAGCTCGACCTCGATCCGCGTGCAGTAGCCGCCGAGCGCCTCGTCGACGGCGTTGTCCACGATCTCCCACAGGCAGTGCATGAGGCCGCGCGTGTCCGTGGAGCCGATGTACATCCCCGGGCGCTTGCGGACGGCCTCCAGGCCTTCCAGCACAGAGAGATGACGGGCGGTGTACCCCGTCTCCGCGCGAACCGCAGTCACACCCAACTCCTACTTATCAATCGAACACGCGTACGCAGCTTAACGCCACTCATGTTTGTACGCGCACAAGCTTGCCAGGCGCAGCACAATGACCGGCACTTTCGCTGTGATCCGCGTCACTTTACGGATCATTCTGCTCTCGGCGTAGTCGGAGCATGATTGGGAAGGGCCGTATCCGGTTAGATGTTGTCCCAAGTGACTGACGCCAACGTCCCCACAGCGTGGGGCGACCCGAAAGGCGATACGTGACTGGAGCTCTCGCCCCCATCAAGCCGCTGACGGCCCTGGACCGGTGCGACCGGTGCGGTGCTCAGGCCTACATCCGCGCGACCCTGCCCGTGGGTGGGGAGTTGCTGTTCTGCGCCCACCACGGGCGTCAGCACGTGACTGTGCTGCGCGACAAAGGTGCTGAGATCCAGGACGAGTCGGCCCGACTCAGTGAATCCCCCGCGACCGCCCCTGACGGCGAGCGCTGACCCTATAGACGGCGTGCCGGAGCGTCAGACGATGATGTCGGCTCCGCGCGCCGTCGCCATATAAGCCATCAACCCGGACGACCCGACCGGCGCGACCGCCGTTCCCCGCTTCCCCCGGGGTTCGCGGCGGACGGCGCCGGTGGGTCAGGCCCGCACCCGGTAGTGATAGCGGCCGGCGACGGTGAAGCCCTCGCGCCCGTAGAGCGCGCGGGCACCGGCGTTGGCCTCGGTCACCACCAGATAGGCGCTGTCGGCGCCGCGTCCCCGCCCCCAGGCGAGCAGGGTGCGCAGCACGGCCGCGCCCAGCCCTCGCCGTCTGGCGTGCGGCTCGACCGCCATGCAGTAGACCCCGAGCCAGCGCCCCTGCGGCACGCCCCTTCCCACCGCGCCCTCGTCGAGGAGGACGTACCCGGCGGGCACCCCACCGAGGATCCGCTCGCCCCATGTCCGCGCCGGAATCTCCCCGGTGTCGCCGTGGCGCCCGCCGTCCACGCTCCACCAGGTGCGCAGCCAACGCTCGGACGGCCTGTCCTCCACCGCCGCGGCGGCGGCAGGCTCATCGCCGGTGAGCGGCCTGGTCATCACCAGGGTGGGGTCCACGAGCAGGTAGCCCCGGCGGCCGAGTTCGTCGTCGAGCCCGGGAGTCGCGCCCATGCCGACCGAGAACACGCAGGGCTGCCCGATGCCCGCGTAGAACCGCTCGGCCCGGTCGACCGCCTCCGGCAGGTCCGCGCACTCTCCCAACGCCAGCACCGAGTTGGCCCGTTTCGTCACACCGCCCGCATGCCGGTAGACCCAGCCGCCGTCCTCGGCCCGTCCCGGCGCCGGCCATGCCGCATCGACCAGCAGGTCGAACTGTGAAATATCCCGATCCACCCGGCGCAGCCTAGCTGACCTGCACTACTCGGGTTTAGATCTTGCCTCCTGGGCAGTGGGAGGCTTTCGATCCCTCGAACCCCCCTCGAAGGAGCGGCGGTGTCCCCATCGCGCAGGAACCGTACCGGCATCGTCGTACTGGCCACAGCCCTGGCAGGCGTATCGGCCCTGTCCGCGTGCGGCGGCGTGGGAGCCGCGGACGGCGCGTCGCCGGGCGGCGGTTCCGCCCTGACCACCATGGGCTTCGGCTTCCCCGACGAGATCGCCACGACCCGGGTGGACGCCTTCAAGAAGGCGCATCCCGAGGTGAAGCTCACCGTCAACCAGGGCCAGTTCGACGAGCAGGCCTTCCTGTCGGCGGTGGCGAGCGGCAACCCGCCCGACGTCGTCTACCTCGGCCGCGAACTGATCGGCACGTACGCCGCCGGGGGCGCGATCCAGCCGTTGGACGACTGTGTGGCCAAGGAGGGCATCCCGATGTCCGACTTCTACCCCGCCGCCCAGCAGCAGGTGAAGCTGAACGACAAGTGGTACGGCGTGCCGGAGTTCTACACCTCGATCATCCTGCTGGTGAACGACAAGGCCGCCAAGGACGCCGGAGTGGACCCGGCGAGCATCGACACCTCCGACTGGGACACCCTGGCCGCCCTGGCCAGGAAGATGAACAAGGTCTCCGGCGGCAGGATCGAGCGTTTCGGCTTCTACCCCAAGCTGCCGGAGTTCCTCCCCCTGTGGGCCAAGGCCAACGGTGCCGACCTGCTGTCGGCGGACGGGAAGACCTCCCGCCTCGACGACCCGAAGGTCGCGGAGGCGCTCGACTACGCCAACGGGCTGCTCGACGACCAGGGCGGCTGGACCAAGCTCAAGGCGTTCACCGACACCTTCGACTACTTCGGCGAGAAGAACCCGATCGCCGAGGACCAGATCGGGATGATGCTCACCGAGCAGTTCCTGGTCACCTCCATGGCGAGCACCTCCCCCGACGCGAAGATCACCGTACTGCCGTTCAAGGACAGGCAGGGCAATCCGGTCACCATGGTCGGCGGCAACGGCTGGGTCATCCCCAAAGGGGCCAAGCACCCGGACGTCGCCTGCCAGTGGATCAAGACGATGACCTCGGCCGACACCTGGATCGCGGCGGCGAAGGCGCGGGCGGCCAAGCGGGCCCAGGAGGGCAAGCCCTACCCGGGCACGTTCACGGCCAACGCCAAGGCCGACCAGGCGATCTTCTCCCAGATCGTCAAGCCGAGCGGGCACAAGCCGTACGACGACGCGACCGCGACGATCCTGGGCGTGCAGGACAAGGGCTTCGTCGTCCCGCAGTCGGCCGCCGCGGCGGAGTTCCGCACCGCCTGGCTCGACGCGGCGACCCGGGTGATGCAGGGACGCCAGGACGCGAAGGCCGCGCTGGCCCAGGCGCATCAGGAGGCCACCAAGGCCCTCCGGGCCGCGGCGGGCTGACGTGGCTCGCCCGCTTTCCGGACTGGCCCGCCACGAGGCCCGCTGGGCCTACGTGTTCCTGCTGCCATGGCTGATCGGCCTGGTGGTCTTCCAGGCCGGGCCCATGGTCGCGAGCCTCGTGCTCTCGCTGACCGACTACGACCTGATCTCCAGGCCGAAGTTCGTCGGCCTCGGCAACTACGCCGCGATGACGGAGGACCCGAAGGTCGCCGGGGCGATCGGCAACACGGCCTTCTACACGGTCCTGCACGTGCCGCTGGCGCTGGTGATCTCACTGCTGCTCGCGCTCATGCTCAACCGCGTCACCGGCCGGGCCGCCGGGTTCTTCCGCACGGTGTTCTACCTGCCGTCGATGACGCCGTACGTCGCGGTGGGCGTGCTGTTCCTGTTCCTGCTGAACGGCCAGGCGGGGCTGGTCAACCAGTTCCTCGGGCTGTTCGGCGTGGACGGGCCGCAGTGGACGACCGACCCCGCGTGGGTCAAGCCCGGCATCGTGCTGATGTCGCTGTGGAACCTCGGCTCGACGACGATCATCCTGTTCGCCGCCCTGCGCAACGTGCCGCGCGACCTGTACGAGGCCGCGATGATCGACGGCGCGGGCCCCTGGCAGCGGTTCCGCTCGGTGACGCTGCCGATGATCAGCTCCGCGCTGTTCTTCGTGCTGATCATCAACACGATCGCGGCGCTGCAGATGTTCGACCAGGTCTACACGATGTTCTTCGGCAACCAGACCGCCCAGCACTCCTACGGCGACTCGGCCCTGTTCTACGTCGTCTATCTGTTCCAGCAGGGCTTCCAGTTCCTGCACATGGGCTACGCGTCGGCGCTCGCCTGGCTGCTGTTCACGATCATCGGGGTCATCACGATCGTGCAGGTCAAGGTCGGCAACCGGTTCGTCTACTACGCGGCCGAGCCTCCGGGAGGGACGCGATGACCACGACGGCGGGCCGTACGCTGCCGGGGGCCGCCGGCGTGGCGGAGCGGGCGCGGGCGGCGGCGCGCGACGACCGCCCGGGCACGGCCGGCACCCGCAGGGCGTTCTTCCTCATCATGCTCTCGGCCGCCGCGGCGGTGTTCCTCTACCCGTTCGTGTGGCTGGTCGTGGCCTCGCTGAAGCCGCGCGACCGGACGTTCGCCGACCCGTTCCTCCCCTGGCCGCACCCGTTCGCCCCGGAGAACTACGCGAACGTGTGGGACGCCGCGCCGATGCTGGCCTGGCTGTTCAACACGGTCGTCGTGGGGGTCATGGCGGCCCTCACGGTGACCGTGTCGAGCGCGTTCGTCGCCTTCGGGTTCGCCTACTTCCGTTTCCCTGGGCGCGGCGTGCTGTTCGGCAGCGTGCTCGCCACGATGATGCTTCCGGCGGCCGTCACGCTCGTGCCGACGTACCTGATCTGGAACTCGGTCGGCCTGACCGGCACGCAGGTGCCGCTGTGGGCGGGCAACGTGTTCGGGTCGGCGTTCTACATCTTCCTGCTGCGCCAGTTCTTCCTCGGCATCCCGCGCTACGTCTTCGAGGCGGCCAGGGTGGACGGCGCGTCCTACCTCGACCTGTTCTGGCGGATCGCGTTGCCCCTCGGCCGCCCGGCCCTGATCATCGCGTTCATCTTCGAGCTCAAGGCGAGCTGGTTCGACCTGATGAAGCCGCTGATCTACCTGCAGGATCCCGCGCTGTTCACGCTGCCGCGCGGGCTCAAGGCCGTGGTCGACCAGTTCTACCAGGGCGGCGACCCCAAGTGGGAGATCGTCCTGGCCGCGAGCGTGATCACCACGCTGCCGCTGGTCGTCGTCTTCTTCGCCGGCCAGCGCTACTTCGTGCGGGGCATCGCCACGACCGGCCAGAAAGGCTAGATCGTTCCCCCGGGAGCGACCGGGGCGTAGCCGAGCACGTGCTCGCGGAGCAGGACGCCCACCTCGGGGTCGTTCCGCGCGAACGCCTCCACGAGAGGCCCGTGGTCGGCGGCGTTCTCGTGCGGGCGCATCCGGAACAGGCGGATCGACAGGTGGGTCCACACCTCGATGCCGAGCGACTCCCACACCGACAGCAGCACCTCGTTGCCCGAGGCCTTCACGATCTCCCGGTGAAAGGCGACGCCGTGCCGCACCTGATCGTGCAGGGAGCCGGCCGCCGCCGCCTCGTGCAGGCGGCCGAGGTGCGTACGCAGCGCCTCCACGCGGGGCCTGCCCAGCCGGACGGCGGTCTCCTCCAGGCCCGCCCGCACCTGGTACACCTCGCGGAGATCCTCCCGGGTGAGCCTGCGGACCCGCGCGCCCTTGTTGGGCGCGGACTCGATGAGCCTGAGCGCCTCCAGCTCGCGCAGGGCCTCACGCACCGGGGCCTGGCTGACGCTCAGCTCCGCCGCCATGTGCCGCTCGACGAGGCGGTCGCCGGGCTTCCATCGCCCGTTGATCAGGCCGTCGAGCACGGCTTGCCGGATCTGGTCGCGAAGCGGCGACCGTACGACGGGTTCCACGACACCGATGATAGGGCCGCATCGCAGACATCCTATGATCGATCATAGGGTGTTTAATGAATACATGGACGAAGACCTGGATCCGCAGGAGACCGCCGAATGGCTCGAATCCCTCGAGGCGGTCCGCCGTGCAGCCGGCCCCGAACGGGCCGACTACCTGCTGAGGCGGCTGGCGACGACCACCCGCTACATCAACACCGTCCCGACCTCCGAGGAGCCCCGCTACCCGGGTGACCTGGAGCTGGAGGAACGCATCGCCGCGTACGACCGGTGGAACGCCGCAGCGATGATCACCAGAGGGAGCCGGCTGGGGCTCGGCGGCCACCTGGCGACCTACGCCTCGGCCGCCTGGCTGTACGAGGTGGGCTTCAACCACTTCTTCCACGCCGGCCGCGACCAGGTCTACTTCCAGGGCCACGCCTCCCCCGGCATCTACGCCCGGGCCTTCCTGGAGGGCAGGCTGAGCGAAGCCCAGCTCGACCTGTTCAGGCGTGAGCCCGAGGGCGGGCTGCCGTCGTACCCGCACCCGCGGTCCATGCCGGACTTCTGGCAGTTCCCCACCGTCTCCATGGGCCTCGGCCCGCTCAACGCGATCTACCAGGCCAGGTTCAACCGCTATCTGCACAATCGCGGCATCAAGGACACCTCGCGCAGCCACGTGTGGGCCTTCCTGGGCGACGGTGAGATGGACGAGCCGGAGTCCACGGCCGCCCTCACCCTGGCCGCCCGCGAAGGGCTCGACAACCTCACTTTCGTGATCAACTGCAACCTGCAGCGGCTCGACGGGCCGGTGCGCGGCAACACCCGCATCGTGCAGGAGCTCGAGGGCGTCTTCAGGGGCGCGGGCTGGCACGTCGTCAAGGCGCTGTGGGGCCGGGAGTGGGACGGACTGCTCCGCTCGGACGAGCTGGTGGCCCGGCTGGGCGAGGTGCCGGACGGGCAGTTCCAGACGTTCGCCGCCTCGACGGGCGCCTATATCAGGGAGCGGCTGTTCCGGGGACTGGACGTGCCGTACTCGGACGCGGACCTGCAGCGGATCGTCGGCGGATCGCGGGCGGGCCACGAGCCGCCGAAGGTGTACGCGGCCTACCGCAGGGCCCTGGACAACCGGGGCGCGCCCACGGTGGTCCTCGTGCAGACCGTGAAGGGCTGGACCCTCGGCGCGGGGATCGAGGCGCGCAACGCCAACCACCAGATGAAGAAGCTCACCCAGGACGAGTTCCGTGCGCTGCGCGACCGGCTCGGCCTGCCGGTGCCGGACGAGGCGCTCGACGGCGACCTGCCGCCATACCTGCATCCCGGGCCGGACTCGCCCGAGGCGCGGTACGCCGCCGAGCGGCGCCGCGACCTGGGCGGGCCCGTCCCCCGTCGCACGGTCGCCCACCGCCCGCTGCCGGCCCCGGGCGAGGCGCCGTTCCGGGCCCTGGAGAAGGGCCCGAAGCAGCCGGTGGCCACGACGATGGCCTTCGTCCGCCTGATCAAGGACCTGATGAGGGAGCCGGAGACAGGACGCCGCTGGGTGCCGATCGTGCCCGACGAGGCCAGGACGTTCGGCATGGAGTCGCTGTTTCCCACCGCCAAGATCTATTCGCCGCTGGGCCAGCGCTACGAGTCCGTCGACCGGGACCTGCTGCTGTCGTACAAGGAGGCGGTCGATGGGCAGATCCTGCTGGAAGGCATCACCGAGGCCGGGTCGATGGCGTCGTTCACGGCCGCGGCCTCCAGCTACGCCACCCACGGCGAAGCCATGATCCCCTTCTACATCTTCTACTCGATGTTCGGCTGGCAGCGCACCGGCGACCAGATGTGGGCGCTGGCCGACCAGCTCGGCCGCGGGTTCCTCGTCGGCGCCACCGCCGGGCGGACCACGATGACCGGAGAGGGCCTGCAGCACGCGGACGGTCACTCCCAGCTCCTCGCCTCCGCCAACCCGGCGTGCCTGGCCTACGATCCCGCCTTCGCCTACGAGGTGGGGGCGATCGTGCGTGAGGGGCTCCGGCGCATGTACGGCCCCGACGGCGAGGACGTGTTCTACTACCTGACCGTCTACAACGAGCCGCTGCCCCAGCCCCCGATGCCCGAGGGAGTCGAGGAGGGCATCCTCCGGGGGATCTACCGGTACGCCGCCGGCGGCGGTCAGGCTCACCTGCTGGCCAGCGGCACCGCGATCCACTGGGCGCTGGACGCGCAGCGACTGCTCCGGGAGGAGTACGGCCTGGGCGTGGACGTGTGGTCGGTCACCTCCTGGAGCGAGCTGCGCCGCGACGCCATGACCACCGCGGGCGTGCCCTACATCCGGCAGGCCCTGGCCGGGACCTCGGGGCCGGTGATCGCGGTCAGCGACTGGATGCGCGCGGTGCCGGACCAGATCAGCCCGTGGATCGACCGGCCGTGGACCTCGCTCGGCACCGACGGGTTCGGGCTGTCGGGCACCCGCGAGGCGGTACGCAGGCATTTCGGCGTGGATCCGCGCTCGATCGCGGAGGCCGTGCTCAAGGCCGTGGAGACCGGCCGGGATTGAGCGACGCGTCGCTTCGGGGGTGGCGCCCCGATCGGGGAAACTCTCCGGTCGGGGCCTCTCCGGTCGGGGCGCAGTAGGCTGCGGAACCGTGCTCATCCTGCTTCCGCCGTCGGAGGGGAAGGCCGAGCGGGGCACCTCCACCGTCCGCCGGCTCAGCTTCCCCGAACTCGCCTCGCCGCGCGAGAAGGTCCTCGACGCCCTCGTCTCGCTCTGCCACACGCCCGAGGCGCGCGACGTGCTCGGCCTGTCGGATGGGCAGGCCGGCGAGATCGAGCGCAACCTGACCCTCCCCACGGCGCGCACGCTGCCCGTCGCCGCCCTCTACACGGGCGTGCTGTACGACAACCTGGGCCTGGCCACCCTCTCCCCCGAGGCCCGGCGGCGGGCCGACCGGAGGATCGTCGTGTTCTCGGCGCTGTGGGGCCTGCTGCGCCCGTCCGACCGCGTGCCGCCCTACCGGCTGTCCATGGGCGTACGGCTGCCGCCGATGGGCGGCCTGGCCGCGTTCTGGCGGCCGTCGATCAGCGCGGTGCTCGACGCGACGAAGGGGCTCGTGGTGGACATGCGGTCCGCGACGTACGCCGCCGCCTGGCAGCCCGGCGAACGCGGCGTGGCCGTACGGGTGCTGAGGGAGGCGGCCGGGAAGCGCACCGTCGTCAGCCACATGGCGAAGGCCACCCGGGGCGTGGTGGCCCGCTCACTCGTCGAGACCCCCGACCGGCCCCGCACGGCCGGGGATCTGGCCGACCTGCTGACCGGCCTGGGACATCGGGTGGAACTGGCGGCGCCGGGCGGGCGGGGAAGGCCGCGGACGCTCGACGTGATCGTGGACGAGTGAGTCAGAGGTTGAGCCGGGCGCAGGCCCTGCGGTACTGCTGCGCCGGATCGCCGAGGTGCGACCAGGGCAGCCGACTGAAGCGGCCGCCCGTCCTGGCGAGGTGCCCGCGCGCCGGACGCCGGAGGTCGGACAGGTAGAAGGCGGCGCCGAAGACGTTGTGCGCCTCGACCGAACGCGGGTGCGCCCCGCCGAGGCGCCGCTCCGCCCAGTGACCGGCGGCCGAGACGATCTCGCGCTGCGCCTCGAAGGAGAACCAGCCGCCCCGGGACATGGGGGTGCGACCGGCGGCGACGATCTCGAAGTGGGCCAGCGGCACGAGTGCCGGGAGCGGGCTGCCCTCCGGGGCGTGCGCCGCGGCCGAGCGAGCGAAGCCGAGCATCTCCTGAGCGGTGCCGCCCCAGCCGGGCGACAGGGTGATCAGGCGGGCCAGCGCCCCCGAATACAGCGTCGGCCACCGGCGGGAGCATTCGTACCAGACGGCGTCCTTGTCGGTGCGCGGCCGGTCCAGGCCGATGGCCAGCCACATCAGGCATTCCCACGGCACCGGGTCGCCCGGCGCGAGCCCGGCCGCCGTCAGCAGCGGCTGCCTGGCCCGTTCCATCGCCGACCGGTAGGCGTGCAGCCGGTCCGCCTGCACCGCCCTGGCCCGTACGTCGGGCCGCAGCTCCCAGGCCTCCTCCAGGCGGGCCCGGCCGAGCCACAGCCAGAGGTCGGGGTTGCCCTGGTCGTGGGCGAGCAGCGCCTCGATCGACCGGCTCGCCCCGATGACGGCTCGCGACAGCGCCTCCACCCGCAGCGACCGCGTCTCCGGGTCGCCCCTGCTGTCCGCGAGGACGGCTGCCGCCGGTCTGAGGTCGCCCCGGGAGGCGGCCTCGACCGCCTCGTCGAGCATGGTGTCCGCCCACGGGCGGTCCGGGATCACTCGTGGCCCCCGAGCACGCGCCCGATCCACTTCGATCACTCCCATGAGGCGCGAGCCTAGGAGCGTCAACGTGCCCGTGGCGCTACCACGACGTTACCGCTGTGTAAACGTCGTCGTCCCCTCGGCCGTGGTGCGTGGCCGGGGGGACGATCGACTCGTTGCGTCAGTCCAGGTAGTCGCGCAGCACCTGGGAACGGGAGGGGTGGCGCAGCTTCGACATGGTCTTGGACTCGATCTGGCGGATCCGCTCGCGGGTCACGCCGTAGACCTTCCCGATCTCGTCCAGGGTCTTCGGCTGCCCGTCGGTGAGGCCGAACCGCATCGACACCACGCCCGCCTCCCGCTCCGACAGCGTGTCGAGAACGGAGTGCAGCTGCTCCTGCAGCAGCGTGAAGCTGACGGCGTCGGCCGGGACGATGGCCTCGGAGTCCTCGATGAGGTCGCCGAACTCGCTGTCGCCCTCCTCGCCCAGCGGAGTGTGCAGGGAGATCGGCTCGCGGCCGTACTTCTGCACCTCGATGACCTTCTCAGGGGTCATGTCGAGCTCGCGGGCCAGCTCCTCCGGCGTGGGCTCGCGGCCGAGGTCCTGCAGCATCTGCCGCTGGACGCGGGCCAGCTTGTTGATCACCTCGACCATGTGGACCGGGATGCGGATGGTCCGCGCCTGGTCGGCCATGGCCCGGGTGATCGCCTGCCGGATCCACCAGGTGGCGTACGTGGAGAACTTGTAGCCCTTGGTGTAGTCGAATTTCTCGACCGCGCGGATCAGGCCCAGGTTGCCCTCCTGGATCAGGTCCAGGAACAGCATGCCGCGGCCGGTGTACCGCTTGGCCAGCGAGACCACGAGGCGGAGGTTGGCCTCCAGCAGGTGGTTCTTGGCGCGGTGGCCGTCCTCGGCGATCCACTCCAGCTCGGCGCGGACGTCGACGGGCAGGCCGTCGGCCTCCTGGGCGAGCTGCTCCTCGGCGAACAGGCCGGCCTCGATCCGCTTGGCGAGCTCGACCTCCTGCTCGGCGTTGAGCAGCGGCACCTTGCCGATCTGCTTGAGGTAGTCCTTCACCGGGTCGGCGGTGGCGCCGGCCGCCGCGACCTGGGCGACGGGCGCGTCGTCATCGTCGTCGGTGAGGATCAGCACCTCGTCCTCGGACTGGACGAGCGCCTCGGCCTTGGGCTCGTCGCCGTCGGCCTCACCCTCGGCGTCGGTGTCGGAGTCTTCGGTCTCCACCTCGGCGTCGATCTCGACGTCCTCGACCTCGAGGTCGAAGTCCTCGATGTCGACGTCACCTTCGAGGTCGATGTCCTCGTCGTCCTCGGCGAGGTCGGCGGACTTCGGCTTGGTGTCGGCCTTGGGCGCCTTGGCCTCGGGACCCGTGGCGGGGGCCTCCGGCTTGGCGGGCGCGGCCTTCTTCGGCGGAGCGGGCTTGGCCGGAGCCTTGGCGGCGGGCGGCGCGGGCTTGGCCGGGGCGGGCTTCTTCGGCGCCGGCTTGGCGGCCGGCGCGGAGTCGGTCACCACGGCGGTCACAGTCTCCGGCTGCGACTCCTTGGCCGCCGCGGATTTGGTGGTCTTCTTGACGGGCGCGGTGGTGCGGCGCTTGGCTTGACCTCGAGAACGCTTGGGAGCCGCGGAGTCGGCGGCCGTCACCACGACGGTCACACCCTCCTTGCTGAGGCTGCGCAGGAATCCAGCGGCTTGCGACATCGGGATGTCCGCTTCCTCGAAGGCCTTGCGGACATCCTCGGACTCGAGGAAACCCTGCGAGCGCCCACGCTCGAGGAGCTGCTGAATCACTGGCTCGTTCAGCTCCGACGGCTTCGAGCGAGTCGAACTTGCAGGCGACACGAACACCTCTCGAACGAACGCATGGCGAGAATGGACCCAGGTGCTTCTTCTTTTCCGGTGGTGAGGTCGCGCAGACCGCGACATGCCATTGTGGCACGCCACGGTACGTGATACGGCCGCGTCCCGCCGGTTGCTCCTCCACCCTAGGCCGACCGAGACACTAGTGCGTACGGAAGGAGGTCACTGATACCCGAAAGCAACCGTTATGACTGTTTCATTCAGTCACTCTTCGTGGCCGGTGGAACGTGGACCGCGAGTACCGTTACGTCATCGTCCTGTTCATACCCGGACAGCATGTGGTCCACCAGGAAATCGAGCAGCATATTCGGGCTGTTCAGGACCTCCGGGGGCGCTTCGGCCACGACGGACGAAAGCTCCCTGAGCCCGGCGTCCAGCCCGCGCTTGCGGTTCTCCACCAGACCGTCCGAGTACAGAACGGCGGTGTGACCCGGCGGCACGCAGAACCGGAACTGCTTGCGGCTCGTGGCCCAGCCGAGCGGGGTGCCCGGCTCGGTCTCGTGCAGCAGCCCGACGCCCTGCGGCGAGACCAGCAGCGGCGGCGGGTGACCGGCCAGGGCCAGCGTGCCCTCCCCGGTCCCGGGCTCGACGACCATGTACGCCAGGGTGGTGACCTGCTCCTCCTCCTCGGTCGCCTCGAAGACGCGGTCGAGCCCCGTCAGCACCGCGGCCGGGGGCGGGTTGGTCAGCGCGAGCGCCCGCATGGCGTTGCGGATCCGGCCCATGCCGGCGGCGGCCTTGACGCCCTTGCCCATGACGTCGCCCACCACGGCCGCCACCCGGCCGTCCTGCAGGACGAACGCGTCGTACCAGTCGCCGCCCACCTGCACATGGCGCGAGCCGGAGCGGAAGCGGTGGGCCAGCATCAGGCCCCGCACCACCGGCAGGCGGTCGGGCAGCAGGCTGCGCTGCAGCGTCTCGGCCGTCTTGTGCTCGCGCTCGAACAGCGTGGCCCGCTCGACCGCGAGGGCGCACTGCCCGGCGAGGGCCTCCAGGAAGACGCCGTCCTCCTGAGAGATCTTCTGGGTCCGCGTGAACGAGAACCGCAGCGCGCCGAGCGCCCGCCCGGCCGCCAGCAGCGGCAGGCCCACCCAGGCCCGCTCGTCGGTCTGCGTGAGGAAGCCGGAGATCTGCGCCTCGTCGGCGCCGGCGTCCACGAGCTGGGCGCGCAGGCTGTCGGGCGACTCTGCGAAGACCGGGCGGCGGCTGTTGACCGCCATCGTCATCACGTTGGGGTTCGCGAGGTCGATCTCCTCGCCGCGGGTATCCGGGGTGCCGCCGCTGCTGATCAGCTTCAGCGTGGCCCGGTCCAGGTCGAGCAGGGCCACGGACGAGTGGTCGGCGGCGAGGGCCGTACGGCCGACGTCGATGATGACCTGCACCACCTGCTCGACCGTGAGCGCCTCGGCGAGCTGGGCGGTCGCGCCCTGGAGGCGGGCGGTGCGCAGCGCGGCGGCGCCGAGCTGGTCGGTGAGGCGGCCGCGCATCTCCTCGGCCTCACGCTGCGGCGTGACGTCGGTGTTCGCCCCGACCCACTCCACCACGCGGCCGTGCCTGATGATCGGCACGGCCCGGACCTCGAAGTGCCGGTAGCCGCTGGCCCGGGTGCGCACCCGGTAGCTCCACTCGAACATCGTCCGGCCGCGCAGCGCCTCGCGCCACGCCTCCTCGGTGCCGGGACGGTCGTCGGGGTGCACCGCGTCCAGCCAGCCGTGCGCGAGGTACTCCTCCAGGCCCTGGCCGGTGATGGCTCGCCACTGGGGCGCGTCCTCGGCCACCGCGCCACTGGGCGAGGTGATCCACACGAGCTGCTGCTGCGACTCCACGAGCGAGCGGTAGCGCTCCTCGCTGCGCTCCAGCACCTCCTCGTTCAGCTGCCGCTCGGTCACGTCGACCCCGAAGAGCGCCGTCCCGACGACGCCGTCGTCGCCGTGCATCGGGAAGAACGACACCGTCCAGTGGCGGGTGTCGCCGTTCTCGGCGCGGGTCCTGATCCGCTGGTCGGTGACCGGCAGCGCCTCGTCGGCGATCCGGCGCAGCGCCGCCTCGATCAGGGTGGTCAGGTCGGCCGGCAGCAGCTCGGCCGGTTGGCGGTCAAGATGCAACTCGACAGGATGGCCAGTCAGCTCGGTAAAGGTGGAGTTGACCCGGACGAAACGCCCATCCGGGTCGAAAAACGCGAAGGCAAACGGCGCCTCCGACATCAGGCCTCTGAAGAGGTCGGAGTCTGATATGTCCAAACCGGGCTCCCGGGGCCGGGGCACGGAGGTTTCGGCGCTCATGGTCGGCACCTCCGTCGCGTGCCAGCGTCTCCCACGAGGCACATCTCCATAACTGTGATTGGTAGCGCAGATCTGCCCTACATCATGGGCGATCGGCATGCGCGGACGGAAGCCCCGCCCGCCATGCGGTCAACGCATCCTGTCAAAAGACCGGCGTCTCGCGCAGGAAGATCCGGCCTACTTCTTGGCCGCCCGCTTCGCTTCCTGCTTGGTCGCGCGGACCAGCTGCAGGCTCTCGGCGTCCACGACGTCGGCCACCGACCGGTGCACCCCCTCCTCGCCGTACGGCCCGGCCGCCTCACGCCAGCCGTCCGGGCGCACACCGCACTGCTTGCCCAGCAGGGCCAGGAAGATCTGGGCCTTCTGCCGGCCGAATCCGGGGAGGGCCAGCAGCCGGCGCAGCAGTTCGGCGCCGTCGCGGACATCCTCCCATACCTTCTCGGCCGAGCCATCGTAGTGCTCGACGAGATAGGCCGCGAGCGCCTGGACGCGGGCCGCCATCGCCTTCGGATAACGGTGGACGGCGGGCGTCGCCGCGAGCAGGGCCGCGAACTGGTCAGGATCATAGGAGGCGATCTCACGCGCGTCCAGGTCGCGGCCGAGCCGGTCGGCGATCGCGCGGGGGCCCGCGAAGGCCCGCTCGAGCGGCACCTGTTGGTCGAGCAGCATGCCGATGAGCAGTGCGAGGGGGCTGCGGCCGAGCAGCTCGTCGGCCTCGGGATCCTGGGCGAGCCGGATTCGCATGGGTTCAGCTTCCCACGCGGCGGCCCGCGAAGGGTTGACACCGCCGGGGAAAGAGGTGGAATAAGGGGCGGCAGGTCCCCATTCAGCGAGGAATGCAGTCCATGCCCGTACTCGCAGCACTGAACAGTGGCGGCCCATCACCGGAGCCGGGTCTTCGTGAACCGGCGGAACTCGTGACCCACCGGCTGGCCGCGGAATTCCTGACCGTCCCCCTGTCCGCAGTCGCCCGCTGCGTCGCCGACGCCTGGGCCTGCGGCGAGCATCTGGGGCTCGACGTCACTCCGGAGATCGTCGAACGGGTCGCCCGGGAACGCCTCCTGGGTATGGTGAACTCGGCGCCGCCTTCCCGGAGGTGAGGCACCCCGCGGCGCTCCCGCGGCCGTCGCCCCGGCCCGCCGCCGTACGGCGGGAGAGGCTGGAGCGGCAGATAACGGGGAAGTCACCGGGCCGTGTTCCTGATGCCCTTCTCGGCGGGAATGCGAGAAGGTGGTCACCGTGAGCGAGCGGAGCGAGATCTCGTGAGTCGCCGGCGCCGACGTGACCCCCGGGAGACCCGGCCGCCGGACGACGTGTTCGCGGAGATGCTGCTGGCGGCCAGGGAGCTGCTCGCCGTGCGCAGCCCGCTCGACGCCGAGCTCATGGTCTCCGACATGCTCGGCGCGTGGTGGGGCAGGCGGCTGCGCGGCGGCGACGTCGAGCAGATCCTCGGCGAGGGCCTGGTGGACTACGCGGCCAAGGCCGGCACGCCGGCCGCGCTCACCCTGCTCATCTCCGTCGCCTACCTCGGCACCGCCCGCCAGGCGGCCAAGGCGGAGGGCGCGGCGCTCGCGCTGATGGAGTCCGACGTCGCCCGGCCCCGCTGGGCGGACCGCGTCGGCGCCGTCAAGCCGACCGGCTGCTACGTCTCCAGGGACGTGTACGGCGACCAGGACACCGTGGTGTGCACGTTCGCCTACAACGGTGAGGACAGGCACGCGCTGGTCGTGGTCGTCGACTACAACATGGGCGGCATGGCCCGCGACGCCTGGGTGTCGTCGCAGGTCGACAAGCTGCTGGAGCAGGCCAGGCTGGAGGCGGCGGGCAACGCGCTGCTGCGGTTCGAGGAGCTGGAGCCGCAGCAGGCGCGGGCGCTGCTGGAGTTCGCGATGAAGGCGACCCGGGCCGCCGCGCACGGCCGCACGGGCCCGAAGCTGGTGAGCGACAGCTACAGCGCCTACCACGCGTTCGCGCGGGCCCGCGTCAAGGCGCTGCCGCCAGGGCGGATGCGGCCCGCCCCCGCGCACACCGAGGCCCCCTACAGCCGTGACCGCCGGGCGATGCTGGCGGCCGAGTTCCTCGCCTCGGACGCGGCGGAGAACCTGTCGGACCCCTCGGCCGCCTCCCGGTGCGCCGACCACATCATCGACTACGGCTGCGACCAGGACTTCGGCCGGCCGATGCGGGTGAGCCCGACCAAGTGCGAGACGTTCCTGCTCGACTGGCTGCCCCGCAAGGTCCTGCTCACCCCGGCGGAGCAGGACGCCATGCCGCACGTGCTGTCGGCGTGGGTGCGTTTCGCCGGCCCCCGGATCGGACTGCCCGACGAGGGCGTACGGGCGACGCTCGACGCGGTCTGGGAGGCGACGGCCCGCTTCACCGAGGCCTACCGGGACCCGGCCACCTTCGGGCTCGACCGCTCTCTCGTGGAACGGCTGCTGCCCGACGGCGACCTGTCCGCGCTGGCCCGGCGCGCGTTCGCGTTCCCCCTGCTGCAGGGCATGCGCGGCTCGACCAACCTCGACCTGCTGAACCCGGCGGACGAGGCCGACCGGCGCATCCTGCTGGAGATCGACCACGCCGACGAGCTGGGCCGTCCGGACCTGGAGGAGCACCTCGCCTGGCACGAGGAGATCGCGGGCCGGCTGTGGGTCGGCGACCCGCCGCAGCTGTGGGAGGCCGCCCAGCGCCTGATCGACCTGGGGCACGACCGGCACGACGTGCTGCACGTCCTCATCGAGATCGCCGAGCGGATCGGCGACCATCCTGACGAACTGGCCGCCGCCCTGGACGACATCGCCGACATCCCGGACGAACCTCCAACCTGACGTCGGGAACTCCTCCCCCTGCGGCAGGATGGACACGGCACCTGGGGGTGAGCGGTTGAAGAAAGTGATGGACCTGAACGCCGATCTCGGAGAGGGTTACGGGATCTGGCGACTCGGGGACGACGTGGCCCTGCTCGACCTGGTGACGAGCGCCAACGTGGCCTGCGGCTTCCACGCGGGCGACCCGCTGATCATCCGGCGCACCTGCGCGGCGGCGGTGGACCGCGGCGTGGCGATCGGCGCGCAGGTCTCCTACCGCGACCTGGCCGGCTTCGGCCGCCGGGAGATGGAGGTGGACCCGGAGGAGCTGTGCTCCGACGTCCTCTACCAGGTCGCCGCCCTGGACGGCATCGCCAGCTCGATGGGCGGGCGGGTGTCGTACGTGAAACCGCACGGCGCCCTGTACAACCGCGCCTGCCGTGACGAGGAGCAGGCGGAGGCCGTGGTGGCCGCCGTCACGGCCTTCACGCCCGCCGCCGCCGCGCTGCCGATCCTCACGCTGCCCGGGTCGGCCCTCTCGCGGGTGGCCGCCCGGCACGGCGTGCCGACGGTGGCCGAGTGCTTCGCCGACCGCGCGTACACGCCGGAGGGGACCCTGGTGCCCCGGCGGCGGCCGGGGGCGGTGCTGCACGACCCGGACGAGGTCGCGGCCCGCGCCGTGCGCATGGCCACGGAGGGCGTGGTGACGACGATCGAGGGCGGCGAGGTGCGTGTCGGCGCCCGGTCGGTCTGCGTGCACGGGGACACGCCCGACGCCGTCCGGATCGCCGCCGCCGTGCGCGAGGCGCTCGTGGAGGCGGGCGTGACCGTGGAGCCGTTCACGTGACCCTCGGGGCCGCGGGCGGGCACGCGGCGCCGGGGGCCGGATCGGCTCGCCGGAGGCGGCCCGCCTGCGGCCGTTCAGGAGGCGTAGCCGATGTCCTCATACCTGAGGTCGAAGAACCCGTTGGCCCCGATGTTGGCCAGCGCGGACCGCACGGCCACGCCCTGCGGGCACTGGTAGAGCGGCAGCACGTTGACCTTCTTCCAGACCAGCCGGTCGGCCTCGTTCAGCAGGCCGGGCACCTTGTCGGAGTCGAGCGTGCTGCCGGCGCGGTACATGGCCTCGTCGATCTGCTTGCTCCCGCTGCGCCCGAGGTTGGAGTACCACTGGACGTCGTCGCCCCGGCCGCCGCTCTCGCCGTCCGCGTAGATGTCGAAGGCGCTCGACACCGGGAACGGCGTGCTCGGGTAGGCGAAGGCGGTGATGTCGAAGTCGCCCGGGATGAGGTGCTTGCCGAAGAAGTCGTCGAAGGGCACCTTGCGCACGTCGACCCGGATGCCCACGCGCAGGAGCATCTGCCGGGCGACGTCGGCCTCGACGCCGCTCATGACGATGCCGTCGGGGACGACGAAGCGCAGCGTGAGCGGTTTGCCGTTCTTCATGCGGGTCTTGCCCGACAGCTTCCAGCCCGCCTGGTCGAGCAGCCGCCCGGCCCGCTTCGGGTCGTAGCCGCCGATCTCCCCGGCGTTGGCGTGGTAGCCGTACTGGCTGTTCATGAGGAAGTGGTTGTCCAGCGTCACGGTCGGCCAGCCGAGGCCCTTGAGGTCCACCTGCATGAGACCGCGGCGGTCGAGCGCCGCCGCGACGGCCTCGCGCACCCGCGCGTCGGCCAGGGCCGGGCTCTCGCCGTTGAAGGTGAGCTGCCGGTACTGCGTGCCCGCGGCCTGCCGGACCACGGCGTCCCAGGCCTCCCTGACCCGCGCGTAGTCGTCGGAGGACGGGCCCACCTCGAAGACGTCCACGTCCCCCTTGGTGAACGCGTGGACCATCTGGTCGGGACGCACGGCCCGGAACACGATGCTGTCCAGCTTGGCCCGGTTGCCCCACCAGGCGGGGTTGCGGGTGAGCGTGACCGTCCTGCCCTTGACGTCGAGGCGCTCCACGCGGAACGGCCCCGCGGTCACCGGGATGCGGTTGATCCAGTCGGCGTCGAACGCCGCCGCGGACGCGTTGGTGGTGCTGGGATACAGCGGCGTGAACAGGGACTGCCACTCGTTGAACGGCTGGGCGAGGGTGACCACCACCTCGCGGTCGCTCGCCCCCCTGGCCACGCTCTGGATGTTCTCGTACGCGATGGTCGAGTCGACCCGGTAGTCCCGGTCCCGGCCGCTCATGGCCTTCCACTGCGCGGCGAAGTCCGTCCAGGTGATCGGCCTGCCGTCCGACCACTTCGCCTTGGGGTTGATGGAGTAGGTGATGACCTGCCGAGGGGAGGTGGCGGTGATCCTGGCGTTGGTCACGTAGTCGGTGTCGAGGGTCAGCCGCCCCCGCTCGTCCGACCGGAACGTGCGGGGCATCAGCGCGTCCGTCACCGCCTTGACGGCGGTGCTGTCGCCGTCGACGTGGTTGCGGTTCCACTGGGCCGGGAAGTCGGTGAGCCCCCACCGGAGCGTGCCGCCGTCCTTGACCTTGTCGCGGGCCAGCGGGTTGATGTCGTACGCCTTGACCGGGGAGGGGGCGAGCCCGCTGTCCGGTTCGCCCGGCCCTCGCTGCACGCCGCAGGCACCGGCGGCCCACAGAGCGGCCAGTGCGGCCAGGGCAACCGGCCATCGTGCTCTCACGTGCTTCTCCGATCCTCCAGCTACCTTGCGCAGTCGATTAGTAGCAGGAAGTGACGGCCTGCGGCCATCGGGACACGCGTCCGGGAGGTTTCCCTACGACATCAGGACAACTCGTCTACCGCGCTGCGGACGTCCTCGCTGGTTATCGTCGTCAGCTCGGCGGCGTTCGCCGACCCCTGCTCGGCGAGGCGGACGTCGCGCCGCAGCGCGGCCCGCTCGTACAGGGAGCGCGCGAAGCGGCCGTTGCCCAGCCCGTCGATGAGCCTCTCCCGGCAGACCCAGTCGAAGACGTCGGCGAGGTCGCGCGCGGCCGAGGCGTCGAACCTGTCGCCGCTCCCGGCGGCCAGCAGCTCCGCGATCTCGGTCAGCTCGGACGGCGAGTAGGAGGGGAACGACACGCGCTGGTTGAACCGGGAGGCCAGGCCGGGGTTGGTCGCCAGGAACGCGTCCATCTCGCGCTCGTAACCGGCCAGGATGATGACCACGCGGTCGCGGTCGTCCTCGGCGCGCTTCAGCAGGGTCTGCACCGCCTCGGCCCCGAAGGCGTCGCCCCCGGAGTAGCCGGTGTTGACCAGGCTGTAGGCCTCGTCGATGAACAGCACGCCGCCGAGCGCCCGGTCGACCAATTCGTTGGTCTTGATCGCGGTGGCGCCGAGGTGCTGGCCGACCAGGTCGGCCCGCGACGCCTCGACCACGTCGGGCCGGGCCAGCAGGCCCAGCGCGGAGAAGATCCGGCCGAGGATCCGCGCGACGGTCGTCTTGCCCGTGCCCGGAGGGCCGACGAACACGAAGTGCCGCATCTGCGACTGGACCGGCAGGCCCTGCTCCTGGCGCATCCTGGCCACCTTGAGCTGGGCGGTGATCGCGTGGACCTGCCGCTTGACCGGTTCGAGACCGGCCATCCTGTCGAGGTCCGCGAGCGCCTCGTCCAGGGTCGGGGTGACCTGGTAGCCGCGGTATCGCGCGGTGATCTCGTTGAACGCCTTGGTCACGTCGTCCGCGGTGGTGGTGACCAGGTCCTCGCCGCGCGGCGCCCCGCCCGCGCTCACCACGCGCACGTCACGGGCCTGCGCGGCGGCCTCGGCGAGGCTGCGGGCGAAGCGGGCGTTGCCGAGGTCGTCGACGAGCCCCCGGCGCTCCACGTCCTCGAACAGCCGGCGCAGCACGGGACGGGCCTCGGGGGCGAGCCGGTCCCCCCGGCGCTCCTGCAGCGCCTCGGTGATCTCCAGCAGTTCCGCGGGGCTGTAGCTGGGGAAGCGCACCCGGGTGGCGAAGCGGCTCGACAGCCCCGGGTTGGACGCGAGGAAGTCGTTCATCTCCCGCTCGTAGCCGGCCAGGATGACGATGAGCCGGTCACGGTCGTCCTCGGCCCGCTTGAGCAGCGTCTGCACGGCCTCCGCGCCGAACCGGTCGGGCTGGCCGTCGCCCGAGTTGATGAGGCCGTACGCCTCGTCCACGAACAGGACGCCGCCGAGCGCGCGGTCGATCAGCTCGTTGGTCTTGATCGCCGTGGCGCCCAGGTACTCCCCCACGAGGTCGGCCCGCTGCGCCTCGACCACGAACGGCGTCTCCAGCAGCCCGAACGCGTAGAAGATCTTGGCGAGCGATCTGGCGACGCTGGTCTTGCCGGTGCCGGGAGGACCGACGAACACGAAGTGGCGCATCGGCCGCTCGTTGGCGTAGCCCGCCTCCCTGCGCAGCCGGGCCGCCTCGATCGACGCGGCGATGGCGCGCACCTGCTCCTTGACCGGTTCGAGGCCGATCATGGACTCCAGCTCAGTGAGCGCCTGCTCGACCGTGATGGGCGGCGGAGCGCCGCTCTCGGCCGCGGCGGGCTGGTGGCCGCCGGCCCTGGCACGCACCTGCACCTGGGTCTCCGCGCCCGCCGCCTCCCGCTCCGCCTCCGCGCGCACCCTGCGGGCCAGCACCAGGCGGTAGAGGAGCACCGCGGCGGCCACGCCGTACGCGCCCCACAGGGCGGCGGACGGCGAAAGCGGCGACAGCGACAGCGCGACGACCCCGGCGGGCGCGAGGGACACCAGCGTCGTCAGCCACGGCGGCACCCACCGGATCAGGTGGGCCGCGCCGCCGGCCAGCGCGCCCAGCAGCATCAGCAGGCCGGGCACGATCGACTGCCCGCCGAACACGCCCATGAACAGCGGCAGCAGCAGGCCCCACCCGGCGAGCACGAGCACGGTCGCGGCGGCGCGCGGATAGCTGAGCGCCAGCGCGAGGAAGCACAGCGCCAGGAACGTGTAGATGAACGTGGGCGCCAGCGACCAGTTGAGCGCCGCGGCCACTCCCATGGTGGCGACGAGCAGCACCACGAACAGCGCGCGTCGCGCGAACGGCGGAAGTTGGAAATAACGGAAACGCACCTGTTCGAACAGATCACGGGCCGCAGTCCGGCTTAAGAGGCTCGCCGCCCGTGCCCTGTCGGAGTCCCGCATCGACGCCTCCCCGCTTCGACCCCGGTTATACCGCACGTGCGAACGGAATGGGTGGACCCATGCGGCGCGGTGGACGACGCACGTCGCCGGAACGGGCCGCCCGCCCGAGTCGCGCGATCCGCGGCTACCGCGTGGTGCGGGCCTGGTGGCGTCCGGGGTACTCGCGCATCAGGACCTGCCGCGGCGTGACCCGCAGCACGTCGTCGTCCGGCACGGCGACGCCCCGTACCTCTGCCCAGAACCGCGGGTCCCCCACGAACAGGACCACGCGCGGGTCGCGCCGCACCGCGTCCCACGCCTCGTCGCCGGCGATGAGGCGGAACTCGCCCGCGGGGGTCACCGAGGTCACGGCGCTCACCGCGAGCGCGCGCGGGCCGTCCGCCCCGATGCAGGCGAGGACCACGTTCCGGGAGTAGGCCGCGGCGTGCCGCACCTCCTCGCTGAGACCGGCCGAGGGGGTCAGGTCGCCGGGAATCCGGGTGCCGCGCGACTCGGACGGCACGAGCGAGGCGCGCCACGGGCCCGGACCGCCGCGCCACCAGGCGCGTGCGGCGCGCACCGCGAAGGCCGCCGCCCCGAGCGCCAGCGCGCCCCAGGCACAGCGCCACAGGGCCACGACGGCGGGGCCCGGCCCCGCGAGGGTCTCCGCCGCACCCGCGGCGACCGCGCAGAGGGCGGCGCCGGCCGGGGCGGTGAGCGCCACGGCGAGCCACCGGTCGTGCGGCCGGGGCACGCCCGTCGTCCGCACCCGCAGCAGCCCCGCCGGGACCGCCAGGCACACGACGGCGGCGAGGGGCGCGCCGGTCACGAAGGGGACCAGCATGAGCGCCGCGGTCGCCTGCCACGAGCGGGCCACGACGATCCAGAACGTGACGGCGACGTCGCGCGACGCCGCCCGGTCGGCCGTCGCGATCCGATCCCGATCGGCGGCGCCCGGCCCGGGGGGTACGGGTGACGCGGGCGGCACGGACGACACGGGCAGCGCGACGGCGAAACGCCTCAGCGCGGCGACCGGGCGGCCCCGCCACGTCTCGGCCAGGAGCCTGACGGCGAGCGCCGCGGCGGGGTTCAGGAGCACGAGCCCGGTCGCCCCCGCCCAGACCTCGCCCACCTCCTGCAGCGAACCCGGCCTCGGCTCCGGCAGCGTGGCCAGCCCGGCCACGTACGCCGCCGGGGTGAGCAGCCCGAGCGCGACCGACAGGCAGAGCCGAAGGTCGCGCCGGAGCATGCCGGGCACGTACGCCCAGGCGCCCACACGCGTCGCCTGCCGGACGCAGACCGCGAGGACGGCCGCGAGCGCCAGCGCGCCGCCGATCCGCGCCTCGCCATGCATGCCGGGGAGCCGATGCGTGCCGGGGAGAAGTCCCAGGCCGGGCAGTACGACGGCCACGCAGATCCCGGCCGTCGCGACCGTGAGGATCACGCGCACCTGCCGCGACCAGGTCTCCAGGGCGCGCCGCGCCCGGCCGGTGTCGCGGGGATCGGCCTCCCAGGCGGGGTCGTGGTGGTCGCGCGGACGCTGCCAGCGCAGCAGCGTGAGGCCGAGGTTCACCCACGCCGCCGGGTGGTCCCCGCGCCTGCGCAGCGCCTCGCCGTACGCCCGGACGGCCCCGTCGTGGTCGCCGCGCAGCAGCGCGAGGTCGCCGCACAGCACGTGCGGGTCGGGCTCGTCGGGGGCGAACCGGACGGCACGCCGGGCCTCCGCCCACGCCTCCCGCCACCGTCCGGGGAGCCGCCGCAGCGCGCTCGCGAGCCGCAGCCGCGCCGCCCAGGAGCCGGGCGCGAGCCGTACGGCCTCCCGCGCCGCCGCGACCGCCTCGGTGTCGCGGCCGAGACGCTCCAGGGCCGCGCCGGCCAGGCGATGCCCCCATTCGTCCTGCGGATCGCGGCCGATCGCCTGGCGCGCCGCTTCCAGCGCCGCCTCCGGCTGGTCGTGCGACAGCCGGGCCACCGCGACGGCGCACCAGGCGCGGGGGTCGGCGCGGTCGAGCGGGGGCGGCACCGGGGACGCATCACATCCGTCGATATCGCTCCCCACGACCGCATGATCCGTTGCGGTCGCCCGCTTGCCTAGACGCGGGATATATACCTATAGCTCTCTAGAGAGCCGGATTGCTCCGCTTGATCACCTGGGGTGATACGGATCCGGCGATATGTTCCCGACATCACCGGAAGGGCTGAGAGATCCGCTTCCCATGGCCTAAGCTGCCACGCATGTTCCAGCGGGCCGGGATCTTGGGGCAGGAGCACTGAGCGGACTATGATCATGGTTTCGGTCGAGTCCGCCACCGTCCGCGCCGCGGGCGCCCTACGTGAGCACCGGGCGAGCCGGTGGTCGGTGCTCGTGCTCCTGTGTTTCAGCCTGCTCCTGATCGCGGTCGACGCGACCGTGCTGCACATCGCCGTCCCGGCGCTCACCGCGGCCCTGGAGCCGTCGTCCGTGCAGCTCCTGTGGATCATCGACATCTACTCGCTGGTCGTCGCCCCACTGCTGGTGACGTTCGGCACGCTGGGCGACAGGTACGGCAGGCGGGCCTTCGTGCTCGGCGGCTACGTGGTGTTCGGCCTGGCCTCGCTGTCGGCCGCGTTCGCCGCGACGCCGCTCGCGCTCATCGTCTCGCGGGCCTTCCTCGGCGTCGGCGGCGCGATGATCATGCCGGCGACGCTCTCGATCATCCGGCAGGTGTTCACCGACCGGCGCGAGCGGGCGATCGCGCTCGGTGTCTGGAGCGCCGTCGCCGCCGCGGGAGCGGCCGTCGGGCCGCTGATCGGCGGGGTCCTCGTCGAGCACCTGTGGTGGGGCGCGGTCTTCCTCATCAACGTGCCGCTGCTGCTGGTCGCGTTGCCGCTCGCCGTACGGATCCTGCCGGCGTCGCCGCGCCGGGCCGACCACCCGTGGGACGCGCTGAGCGCGGCGCTGTCCACCCTGGGCATCCTGGCCGTCGCGTTCGGGCTGAAGGAGGCGGGGTCGGGGCACACCCTGGGGCGCGGTCCCTCGCTCGCCGTGCTCCTGGCCGGCGTCGTGCTGCTCGTCTGGTTCGTGCGGCGGCAGCGGCGGCTGCCGTTCCCCCTGCTCGACGTCGGGCTGTTCGCCCAGCGCGGCTTCGCGACCGGCGTGGGCTGCGTGCTGCTGGCCATCTTCGCGCTGGTCGGGCTGGAGCTGATGCTGGCGCAGTATCTCCAGCTCGTGCTGGGGCTGTCGCCCCTGGAGGCCGCCGTGCGGATGCTGCCGCTCATGGTCGCGGCCATCGCGGGCGGCCTGGCCGCCGCGCACGTGCTGGGGCGTGCCGGGCTGCGCGCGACGGTCGGCGGCGGCCTCGCCCTGACCGCGCTGTCCCTCACCCCGGTGCTGACCTGGGGCACCGAGCAGCATCCGGTGATGCTGGCGGTCTGCTTCGTGGGGATCGGCTTCGGCGTCGAGGTCGCCCTGCTGGCGGCGTCGGACACCATCATGGCCACGGTGCCGGAGTCGCGGGCCGGCGGCGCCGCCGCGATCGAGGAGACGGCCTACGAGCTCGGAGCGGGCCTCGGCATCGCCGTCCTCGGGACGATCACCACGATCGTGTACGCCCCCTCCCTCACGACCGTCCCCGGGATCCCGGCCGGGCTCATGGCGCAGGCGCGTGAGTCGCTGGCCGCGGCCGCGCACGTGGCCGACGAGACCGGCGCCACCGGAGCCGCGCTGCTGGACGCCGCCCGCTCGGCCTTCGTCACCGCCCTGCACTCCACCATCGTCGTCAGCGTGGCGCTGCTCGCGCTCACCGCGCTGGCCGTGGCCCTGTTGCTCCCCCGCCACGTTCCCACCCCCGCGAACGCCGACGCCGAGGAGTCCGACGGCGTACGGACCTGAGCCGGCCGGGCGCATGACGGGGGCGCAGGCGGGGAAGTGTCCGGGCAAGTCACCCCCCACCCAGGATGAGAAGCCGTGAAGAGAACCCTGCACGACTTAGCCTCGCTGGCCGCCCGCATGGGCGTCGGCGGGATCTTCTTCGCCAACGGCTGGCAGAAGCTCGAAGCCGGCCTCAACGCCACCGCCGACCAGTTCAGCGCGCTCCAGGCCCCGCTGCCCCGCGTGTGGGCGCCGGTGACCATGCTGACCGAACTGGTGGGCGGCACGCTGCTGATCGCGGGCCTCGCCGTGCCGGTCGTCGGGCTGCTGCTGTTCGCCGAGGCCCTCGCGGTGTTCGTGCTCACGGCCGGGGACACCGGCCTGCCGCTCACCGGGGGCGACATCGAACTGATCGTGGCCCTCGGGGCCGCCTCCGTGCTGCTGGCCGTCACCGGCGCGGGCCGGATCTCGGCCGACCACATGGTGGTCATCAAACGGCGCGAGGCCGAGGCGGCCGGGGAGTTCGCCGCCGACGCGGAGGCCGACGCGGTCATCGCGGCGCTGCGCCCGCCACGGCCCGGCGAACCGGGCGCGGGCGAATCCCCGCCCCGGCCCGCCCCGCCCGGACCCGCTCCCGCGGAGCGACAGCCCACGCCCACCCCCTCTGATGATTCGCCCACGTCGCCTCCGGCGGCCGGCGTGAGTGCGGGCTCCACCGCCGCCGGGACGACGGCCGCGGAGCGGCCCGGCGAGGAGGCTCCGGCCACGACGGCCGTACGCAAGGCCGCGCCCCGGCAGCGGCGTGCGAGGCGGGAGGACGACACGACCACGGAGAGCCGGGCCGAGGCTCACTGACGCGGGTCCGGCATGGCGGCCACGGGCGCGGCCCCGGCGTGCGGGATGCGGATCAACGGGAGCGGCGGAGCACTATGGACACCACGGCCAGCGCCATGAGGACGAGGCAGATCATCACGGCGAGGTACCACCCGTAGGCGAGTGACACGTCGGCACTCATCCCGAAGGTGCCGCGCAGCCCGTCGAGCCGTGTGTTCCTGAGGGCGGAGGGCAGGGTGGCCGCCAGTTTGCCCTGCCCGTCGAGCCGCAGCAGCGCGTCGAGCGACATGTCCCAGAGCTCGTCGTGCAGGTTCATCGCGGAGCCGGCGAGGGACAGGACGACGAAGCCGCAGGGGACGGCCGCCCACCCGGCGGACACGGCTCGCGTGAACGCGCTCGTGAGCGAGATCGCGAGCGCGAGCGCCGCCGCGACGATCGTGAGAACTCCCCAGATTCCCGTCCGCCCTGTCAGGTCCACGACGGCGACCGCGTGATCTCTCTGCGAGACCTCGGCCTCCGCCCAAGGGAGGAACGCCGTGGCGCCGAGAAGCAGGGCCCCGGCCGCGCCGGCCCATGCCACCGCCCGATGACCGGCAGAAAGCGGTGCGCGCGCCACGGCCGGTGGCCCGGTGGGAGACGGGGTGGCGGCATCGGGGTGGGAGGTGGAGGCGCGGGCTCCTTCCACGAGCAGGGTGTCGGCGGGATGGTCACCGCCGAGCAGGCGCAGCAGGATCTGCCGGGCGGTGGGGCGGCGAACGGGGTCCTTGGCCAGGCAGCCGGTGAGGATCTCCCGCAGCGGCCCGGTCAGGGCGCCGGTCGGGGGCCCGAGGTCGGGGTCGGCGTGCAGGATGCGGTTCATGACCGCGGGGATGGAGTCCTGCCCGAACGGGGTGACCCCGGTGGCGGCGTAGGCGATCGTGCAGGCCCAGGCGAACACGTCGGCCGCCGGTCCGGCCACCCGCCCGGCGATCTGCTCCGGGGCCATGTAGGCGGGGGTGCCCACGACCGCGCTGGACATGGTGCCGGTGGCGTCCAGCGCCCGCGCGATCCCGAAGTCGATCACCCGGGGCCCGTCGGGGCCCATGATCACGTTGCCCGGCTTGAAATCCCGGTGCACCACCCCGGCCTCGTGAATGGCCGCCAGCGCGGTCACCGTCGCGATCGCCAGGCGCTCCAGCCCACTGCCCCGCACCGGCCCGTGCGAGGCGATCACCTGAGCGAGCGAGGGACCCTCCACGAACTCGCTGACGATGTGGGGACGATCCCCCGTCACATCGGCGTCCAGCACCCGTGCCGTGCAGAACGCCGCCACCCTGCGCGCGTGGTCAAGCTCGGCCGCGAACCGCGCCCGCGCCCGGTCGTCCCCGGCGAACCGCGCGTGCAGCAGTTTCACCGCCACCGGCTCGCCGCCCGGGGCCAGGCCCTGGTACACGGTTCCCTGGCCGCCCTCGCCGAGCAGGCCGACCAGCCGGTAGGCGCCCACCTGCCGCGGATCGTCGGCACGAAGCGCCCGTAACCCCGCCATGTCCCCCTCCCGTGCCGGACGGGGGCGACACTACCGGAGAAGCGATCATCATTGTGGTCCCAGTCGAGTGGGAGCGATGTCCGGGACCGGGTCAGGGCTCCCGGGAGAGCGGCAGGCGCAGGAGGAAGCGCGCGCCGCGCGGGCTGTCGCTGATCGTCAGGGTGCCGCCGTGACTCTCTGCGATCTGCCGGGCGATGGGCAGGCCCAGGCCCGCGCCCCCGGCGTTCCTGCTGCGGGCGGTGTCGAGCCGGGTGAACCGCTGGAAGACGAGCTCGCGCTGGTCACGCGCGATCCCCACGCCGTCGTCGAGCACTTCGAGCACGGCCAGGCCGGAACGGAACCGGGGATCGCCGTCGGGCGGGTCCTCGCGCCGCACCTCCAGCCGTACGGTGGTGGCGGCGTGCCTCTCGGCGTTGTCGAGCAGGTTGGTGACCAGGCGGCCCAGCCGGATGCGGTCGCCCCTGACGACCACGCCGGGGGCCAGGTGCGAGACGACCCTCCTGATCGGGCGGCGGGCGTCCAGTTCCGCGGCCACGAGCCGGCCGAGGTCCAGCCGCTCGCGCTCGCAGGGCGCGCCGACGTCGAGACGGGCGAGCGTCAGCAGGTCGGAGGCGATCGCCTGGAGCCGTTCGAGGCTCTTCAGAACGGCCGGCCCGATCTCCCGAAGGTCGGACTCCTGCGGCGCGAGCAGCGCGCCCTCCACCTGCGCGCGGATCGCGGTGATCGGGCTGCGCAGCTCGTGGGACGCGTCGGAGGTGAAGCGCCGTTGCTGTTCGAGCGTCTCCTCCAGCCGGTCCAGCGTGTAGTTGACGCTCTGCGCGAGGTCGTGGATCTCCCCCTTGGCCTCGGGGACCGGCACCCGCCGCCCGAGGTCCGAGGCGTTGATCTCGTCGAGCTCGGCCCGGATGGCCCGCACCGGCAGGAGCGCCCGCTTCACGCTGCGCCGGGCGCCGTACGCGACGGCGGCCGTGACGAGCATCGATCCCACGGTCAGACCGGTCACCAGGGCCGGCGGCGCGTTCAACGTCTGGACCGGCGCGGCGCTGTAGACGGTCCAGTCTCCGCCGTCGTTGTAGACCTGCTGCGCGACCACAAGGTGACACCCGTCCGCACCGAAGACTCCGCCGCAGACCTCCCGCGCGGCCTTGCGGAGCGGCGCCCGGGGACGGAAGGTCGCCATGGCCGGTTTCCCGGCCATGGCCGGCGTCGCCGCGCGCACCCTGCCCTGCGGGTCCACCACCTGGACGGGCCGGTCTGGCCCGTCGGGGGGCAGCACGCTCCCCACCTGCCCGTGGTCCACGAGGTAGGCGATCCGGCCGCCGGCCGCCGTCACCTCCCACATGAGGTTCTCCCGAGCCGCCACGTGCAGGGACCACACCAGGACGATCGAGAACGCGGCGCACAGCAGGGCGACCACCGTGCCGGTGAACAGCGCGATGCGACTCCTGACCGACCAACGATCGCCGAAACCCACGTGATCGCCCACTTACGACGTGGCCCCACTGACCGTGCGTAAGAAATCTACTCTTCAGGGCGTTATTAAGTGGTAACGGAACAAACTGGACGAGATTGTCCTGTCTGGCCGAAATGCCGACACGCGCAACACGACCGGCAAGCAGGTAAAGGAGCCTTCCGGACGGCCCTCCCGGATGGTGGGATATGGGGTATGAACGCCGCCGGACCACTGCCGGTAATCGACGTCGCCGCTCTCACCGGCTCCGGGACCGGCCCCGGAGCAGGCCACGTGCGCGCCGAGGTCGCGCGCCGGATCGAGGCCGCGTGCCTGGACAGCGGTTTCTTCTACATCAGCGGTCACGGGGTGCCCGAAGCCCTGATCGCGCAGCTCAGGGACGCCGCGGCACGCTTCTTCCGGTTGCCACAGGAGCACAAGTCACGCATCTCCATGGACCGGGGCGGGCGGGCCTGGCGCGGGTATTTCCCGGTGGGCGGCGAGCTCACCTCTGGCCGGCCCGACCTCAAAGAGGGCGTCTATTTCGGCGCCGAGCTGGGCCACGACGATCCCCGGCCGCTGCACGGGCGCAACCTCTTCCCGGAGGAGGTGCCCGAGCTGCGCGAGGCCGTGCTGGCGTACATGGACGCCCTGACCCACGTGGGGCAGGCGGTCATGCGGGGCGTGGCGCTGAGCCTGGGACTCGACGAGGACTACTTCGCCGCCGGTTACACGGCCACACCCACGATCCTGTTCCGAATCTTCCACTATCCGCCCCCGCCGTACGCCGATCCGGACGAGTGGGGGGTCGGCGAGCACACCGACTACGGCCTGCTGACGCTGCTGCTCCAGGACGACAATCCCGGCCTCCAGGTGCACACCGCCCGCGGCTGGATCGAGGCGCCGCCCATCCCGGGCACGCTGGTCTGCAACATCGGCGACATGCTCGACAAGCTGACCGGCGGCCTGTATCGGTCGACCCCGCACCGCGTGCGCAACGCCACGGGCCGCGGCAGGCTGTCCTTCCCCTTCTTCTTCGACCCGGGCTGGGACTGCGAGGTGCCGCCGCTGCCCTCCCTGCCCGCCCGCGAGGGGGGCCGCGCCCGGTGGGACGGCCTGGACCTGCGGGCCTTCACCGGCACGTACGGCGACTACCTGACCGCGAAGGTCGCCAAGGTGTTCCCGCTGCTCGGCGACCGAGTGCTGCCGCCGGCCTCCGGCACACGTGAAAACGTGTAATCAAGAAAGCAGCGCAACCGGCACAATATTCGCCATGCCTCTCCCCCGCTGGTTCGCCGAGCGCGTCGAACCGACCGCTCCGGACGCCGAGCTACGCGTCTCCACGATCGAGCTCTTCTTCGACCTGGTCTTCGTCTTCACGATCACGCAGCTCACGTCGCTGCTGGTGGGCGATTTCACCCGGCAGGACGGGGAGGGGTTCGCCGGCCAGGGCACCGTGCAGGCGGTCCTGATCTTCGGTCTGCTCTGGTGGATGTACTCCGGCTACGCCTGGCTCACCAACACCGTGCCGCCGGAGCGCGCGGCCCGGCGGGTGCTGATCCTGTGCGGCATGGCCGGATTCCTGATCATAGCCCTGGCCATCCCGCGCGCCTTCTCGGGCAGCGGCGTGGCGTTCGCCGTCGGCTACCTCGTCATCGTGCTCGTCCACGGCGGGCTCTACCTGCAGGCGACGGCCGCGATCGCGCGGGTCGTGCCGTTCAACCTGGCCGCGACCGCGCTCGTCTTCGCCGCCGCCTTCGCCGACCCGCCGTGGAACTACGCGCTGTGGGCGGCGGCCCTCGTGCTGATCTGGATGAGCCCGATCTTCATCGGGCAGAAGGGCTTCCCCCTGCACCCGGCGCACATCGTCGAGCGGCACGGCCTGCTGGTCATCATCGTGCTGGGCGAGTCGATCGTGGCGATCGGCATCGGGGCGACCGACGGCCACCCGGGGGCGGCGCTGATCGTCGCGGCCCTGCTGGGCCTCGCCCTCACCGCGTCGCTGTGGTGGGTGTACTTCGGACGCGGCGAGAGCGGGCCCGAGCACGCGCTGATGCGGGCCGAGGTCGTCCAGCGGACGCGGCTCATCCTGGGCGCGTACTTCTACGCCCACATCCCGATCCTGCTCGGGGTCGTCGCGACGGCGGCCGGGATCAAGAAGGCGGTCGGCCACGACCACCTCGGCCTCGGCCCCGCCGTCGCGCTGGCCGGGGGAACCGCGCTGTTCCTGCTCGGCGACCTGTGGTTCCGCCGGGTGCTGGGGCTGGGACGGCCCGCCGTGCGGGTCGCCGCGGCGCTGCTGGCCGCGGCGACCGTGCCGATCGGCCTGTGGTCGTCGGCCGCCCAACTCGGCGCGCTGGTCGTCCTGGTGATCGCGATGATCTGCCTGGAGAACGTCCTGTAGGGGCCGATCGCCTCAGTCCGCCAGGCCGTTCCTGGCGATCACCTCGCGATACCAGCGGGCGCTGTCGCGCGGCGTGCGCTCCAGCGTGTCGTAGTCGACGCGGACGAGCCCGAACCGCTTGTGGTAGCCCCGGGCCCACTCGAAGTTGTCCATCAGCGACCACACGAAGTAGCCGCGCAGGTCGGCCCCCCGGTCCATGGCCGACCGGGCGGCGCGGAAATGGGCGTCGAGGTAGGAGATGCGGCCGGGGTCGGACACCCCGTCGGGAACGGCCGCCCCGTTCTCCGTGATCATCAAAGGCGTGCCGGGGTAGTCGCGCGCCAGCCGTACGAGCAGGTCCTCGAGACCGGCCGGGTTGATCTCCCAGTCCATCTCGGTGACCTCGCCGTGCGGGTCCTCCCAGGCGATGCCCTCGCTGCCGGGATACTCCGAATGCCCCTCGGACGAGGGGTCGGCGACGACCCGGTTGACCGTGTAGTAGTTGACGCCGAGCACGTCGACCGGCTGCGCGATCGTCGGCAGGTCGTCCAGGTTGACCTTGGTGAAACGCTCCAGGTGGGCGAGGACGTCGGCGGGGTACTCGCCGCGCAGCACGGGGTCGAGGAAGAGCCGGTTCGCCAGCCCGTCGATCAGGCGGGCCGGCTCGGGATCACCGAGGATCGGCGTCAGGTTCAGCGTCAGCGAGACGGACTCCGCACCCCCCGCCCGCAGCGCCTGCACGGCCAGGCCGTGCCCGAGCATCAGGTGGTGGGCGGCCGTGAACGCGGCGGCCGGGTCGGTGACCCCGGGCGCGTGCCGGCCCGAGCCGTACCCGACGAACGCCGACACCCAGGGCTCGTTGAGCGTCGTCCAGACGCCGACGCGGTCGCCGAGGCGCCGGTGCACGGCGGCGGCGTAGTCGGCGAACCGGAAGGCCGTCTCGCGGTTGGTCCAGCCGCCCGCGTCCTGCAGCGTCTGCGGCAGGTCCCAGTGATAAAGGGTCGCGACGGGCGTGATGCCCTTGGCGAGCAGGGCGTCGACGAGGCGGTCGTAGAAGCCCAGGTCGGCCAGGCGCGGCCAGGCGACCGAGAACCGGTAGGCCTTCAGCCCCAGCCACGCCATGATCTCGACGTCTTCGAGATAGCGGTGGTAGTGGTCGCAGGCCACGTCGCCGGTGTGGCCGTCGGCCACCATCCCGGGCGTGTGGGAGAAGGTGTCCCAGATCGAGGGGACGCGGCCGTCGGCGTGGACCGCTCCCTCGATCTGGTACGACGCGGTCGCGGCGCCCCACAGGAAGCCGTCGGGAAATGAGGTCATCGTGAACTTTCGCGGATCGTCAGCCGAGGTTCGAGGAGCGTCGACTCCGGTACGGCCTGGCCCTCCAGCTTGGCCATGAGCAGCCGGACCGCCTGCCTGCCGACGTCCTCGGCGGGAATGAGCACGGAGGTCAGCGCGGGGCTGGCCCGCTCGGCGATGTCGTCCGGGCAGATCGCCACCACCGAGACGTCCTCGGGCACCCGCCTGCCGAGGATCCGCAACGCCCCCAGCACATGGCCGGCGGCCGCCTCGTTGTGCACGACGAGCCCGGACAGCCCCGGGCGCTCGTCGAGCAGCAGCTTCACGGCGGCGTGGACCTCGTCGAACGACTCCTCGCAGGGCCGCGCGTCGGCCTCGAGGCCGTGCCGCCGGGCCGCCTCGACGAAACCCGCCATCGTCCGCTCGGCGAAACCCGTGCCGCGCTCGTAGACCACGCGTGGCGCGCCGAGCAGCGCGATCTCGCGATGCCCGAGATCGGCCAGGTGGTCGGCGCACAGCGCCCCGGCGCGGGCGAAGTCGAGGTCGACGCAGGTCAGCCCTTCCGGGTCGGCCGGAAAACCGATCAGCACGCTCGGCTCGGAGAGTTTGCGCAGCAGCGGCACGCGGGGGTCGTGGATCTCCACGTCCATCAGCAGCAGCCCGTCGACCAGCGCGCTGGCCGCCACCCGGTGCAGCCCGTCCGCCCCCTCGTCGGCCGTCATGAGCAGCACGTCGTGGTCGTACTGGCGGGCCGTGGTGACGACCGAGGTCGCGAACTGCATGAGGACCGGCAGGTTCATACCGGCCCGCAGCGGCAGCACCAGCGCGATGACCTTCGCGCGCTTGCTCGCCAGGGCGCGGGCGCCGGCGTTGGGGTGGTAACCCAGAACCCGCACGCTGTCCAGGACCCGCTGCCGGGTGGTCGCCGAGATCGCCCGCTTGCCGCTGAGCACGTACGAGACCGTGGAGACGGCGACCCCCGCGTGCTTGGCGACGTCGGCGATCGTCACGGTCCTCACGGGCAGAACCCCAGCGCGTTCACCGTGACCCCCTCGCTCTCGTACACCACATAAAGATCGCGTACTCCGGCGGCTCCCGCCAGAGGAGTGCTCACCTCGACGAAATCATGCCTGGTCGCCGTGGGCGGGACGCTGACCGCGCCGGCGACCTCGCCGGTCAGGGGATCGTCGAGCCGCAGCGTGACCACGCCGCCCTCGTCGCTCGACACCGCCAGGACGCACGCCGACAGGCCCCCGTCGGCGAAATCGCAGTCACGGAAGGCGATCCACGCCCCCGGTCCGGTGGAGCGGACCGCGTCGCCGGAGTCGAGGGCGGCGTCGCACAGCACCACACCGTCGTACTCGTCGTGATCGGCCGCGTCCAGTGGCCCCGAGGTCAGATCGCGCGGCGGGATGCGCTCGCCCCGCACCCGGAACGGCGCGCACAGGCGGATGTCGCCCGACGAGGCGCCCACCTGCACCTTGTGCGCGGCCTCCTCGACCACGAACCTGCCGCGCGTCACGTCCCAGAAGGCCAGGTCGCCGACCGGCACGTCCACCGACACCGTGCGGCTCTCGCCCGGCGCGAGCCGCACCTTGACGAAGCCGCGCAGCTGGCGCAGCGGCTGCTTGACTCGTGAGCGCCGCTGGTGCGTGTAGAACTGCACGACCTCCTCCCCCTCGCGCTCGCCCATGTTGGTCACGGTCACCCGGACGGTCAGCGTGTCGCCCTCGCCGAGGTCGGCCGACGACAGCTCCAGGTCGGAGTACGCGAAGCGGGTGTAGCTCAGGCCGTGCCCGAACGGGTAGAGCGGCCGGCCGCGGTAGTAGAGGTAGGTGGCGTCGGAGGCGATGATGTCGTAGTCGAGCAGGTCGGGCAGTTCGGCGGCCGAGCGGTACCACGTCTGGGTGAGGCGGCCGCCCGGGTCGTCGTCGCCGAGCAGCACGCCGGCGAGCGCGTGGCCGTACTCCTGGCCGCCGTGGGCCGACCAGACGATCGCGGGCAGGTGCTCCTGCGCCCAGGTCACCGCGAACGGGTAGCCGCTGGAGACCACCAGCACGGTGGCCGGGTTGGCCGCGTGGACGGCCTTCAGCAGGGCCTCCTGCCGCTCGGGCAGCGCCAGCGTCGCGCGGTCCTCGGTCTCGCGGCCGTTCACCAGCGGGTGGTCGCCGAGCACGACGATGGCGACGTCCGCGCGGGCCGCCGCCTCCGCCGCGCGGGCCGCGCCGCTCTCGACCGGCTCCACGGACAGCACGGACGCGGCGTCGGGGTCGTCGGTCGTGCGTACGACGCCGTCGGCCACGGTGACGTAGCGGCCGGAGGAGATGTTGCGCAGCACGACGCCCCTCGGCCGCTCCTCGATCCGGAAGGTCTGGCGCACCTCCCAGCCGTTCGGCCCTGGCTGGTCGTTGGCCAGCACGCCGTCCTCGCCCGCCGACACGTGCCGCCCGTTGGCGCAGGACCGGAAGGCGAACGCGCCGCCGCCCCAGTCGAACACGTCGAAGCAGGACCGCTCGCTCCCCACGTACAGCGGCCCGCCGGCGGGGTCGGCGGACGCGCCGACGTACCCGCCCTCGGTGCGCAGCGCCACCCGGTCGACGCCCTCGCAGTAGACGGTCTCGCACCGCTCGGCGAGCCCGGCCAGGGCCGTGACCTGATAGGGCAGCGTGCCGCTGTACCAGTCCTCGAACAACGCGTCGGCCAGCGGGCCGATGACCGCGACCGTACGCGGGGCGGCCAGCGGGAGCAGGCCGTCGTTCTTGAGCAGGGTGATCGACTGGCGGGCCGCCTCCCGTGCGAGCCGCTGGTGCTCGGGGCTGTTGACGACGTCGTGCGTGATGTCGTCATACGGCGTGGCGGGGTCGAACTCGCCGAGCCGCACCCGGATCGACAGCGCGTGCCGGGCGGCGGCGTCGATGTCGGCCTCGGTCAGCAGGCCGCGGTCGAGCGCCGTCCTGACGTGGCCCAGCGTCGTGGCGCTGTCGGCGTCGTCCTGGGTGAAGCTGTCCAGCCCGGCCTTGATCGCGTGCGCGTACGCCTCGGGCAGATCCTTGTGGTAACCCTGCAGCCCGGCGAGGTTCCCCGGCGCGTACGCGTCGCTGACCACGAGGATGTCGTCGGGCGCCCACGTGCGCAGGTGGCTGCCGATCAGCGGCGACAGGTGGGCCGGCCGGCCGTTGACGAGGTTGTACGACGGCATCACGGCCACCGCGGCCCCCGACTCGAGGGCCGGGCGGAACGCCTTGAGCTCGTATTCGTGCAGCACCCGCGGCGGCAGGCCGCTGGAGGTCACGCACCGGTCGGTCTCGTTGTTGTAGCCGAGGAAGTGCTTCAGCGTGGGCGCCGTCTTCAGCACGGCGTGGCCGCCGCGCAGGCCGTGGGCGTAGGCCCTGCCCATCACCCCGGTCAGCCAGGGGTCCTCGGAGTAGCCCTCCTCGTTGCGGCCCCAGCGCGGGTCGCGCAGCGGGTTGACCACCGGCGCCCAGACGTTGCGGCCCACGCTCTGCGGGTCCTTGTGGTGGAAGGCCATGACCTCGTCGCCGGTCGCCTCCCCCACCCGGCGGACCAGCTCCGGGTTCCAGGTGCTGGCCAGCCCGACGGCCTGCGGGAACACGGTGGCCGGGCCGTGCCAGGCCAGGCCGTGCAGGGCCTCGGTGCCGGTGCGGAAGGCCCGCAGGCCGAGCCGTTCCACCGGCGCCTGGTATTGGTGCAGCAGGCCGATCTTCTCGTCGAGTGTGAGCCTGCCGAGCAGGTCGTCCACCCGTTCGGCGGGAGACAGCGCGGGGTTCCGGAATACCGGGCCTTGAGCCGGTTCGTTCATCTGGAGACTCACCCTTCGCGTCGAAGCGCTTCGATGACCTGCCGAAAAACGCGCCCATAAGGGCGTCGCGAGGATCCGCATGTTCGGTTGGAGAAGCGCCGCTGTCGAAGCGCTTCGAAAGGGTTACCGCAAGTTTCCGGTGTGTAAATCCGGCTTATCCGGAAGAGTGCCCTCATCCTCGGCTCAGGTCAAGACCCTTCCTCGCACCGGTTTCGCCCTGATGTCACATCGGCCGTACGCGAAGGCGGGCGCGGGGCCGGGAGTCCCGGCCGGTCCGCGCCCGCCCTTCCTGCCGATGAACGCTCAGGTCAGCCGACGATCTGCAGCAGCGCCTGCTTCCTGGCCGCGGCCGGCTCGGTGAGGCGCTGCACCTGCCGGCCGTGCCCGTCGAGCACCACCAGTGTGTTGGCGGTGCGCCCGGCGACCCGGACGACCAGGCGGCCGTCCCGCAGATAGAAGGCGCCGATGAGCGAGCCCTTCACGGGGATGGCGACCTTCGCGCCGGTGGCGACGTCGACCACGGCCGGGCGGAAGCCCCCGGGCCAGGAGCCGTCACCCCCCGGCGCGTTCCTCGACAGCGGCGCCACGACGACCTTCGAGCCGTCGGGCGACAGGCTCTGCACGTGGTTGGCGAGGCCGACGCCCTTGACCTTGACCGCCTTGCCGGTCTTCACGTCGAGGCGGTACACGCCCTCGGTCGTCCCGGCGTACCCCGCCAGGTAGCGGCCGTCGGCCGACCACGCCAGGTGGCAGACCCCGAGGGTCACGCCCGCCTTCCCGCGGCCCTTGCCGTCCGCGCCGACGACCGAGACCGACCCGGCGTCGGAGTTGCCCTTCGCCACGTACGCGACCTTGGTGGAGTCGGGCGACCAGACGGGGGTCAGGCACGGCGCTCCGGCCCCGGCGCCCTTGGCCGCGGTCGTGACCGTGCGGCCGTCCCCGACCTGCACATACCCGGCGTCGGTGATCCAGGCGAGCTTCCTGCCGTCCGGGGACGCGGAGAACTGGCCAGTCATCGGCATGGCGCCCAGCTTCGTGAAGCCCTTGCCGGGCTCGTAACGGCTGACCGGCCAACCCTTGCCGTACGACAGGTAGACGGCGACCCCGGTGAGGGGCTTCGGCGCGGCGGAGGCCCCGGCCGGAACGGCCGCGGCCGCGGGGGCGGCCAGCCCGGCCGTCAGCGCGGCGGACAGCGCGGCGGCGGACAGCAGGCGAGTGTTCATCATGTTCCAATCCGTCGACAGTGCGTTGTTCGACGCCTCGCGCCCCGGCCGGGTTCGCAGCCACTCGATATCGGCACGCCTGCCGCCGCGAGCGGTGCGCCGGGCGCATGGGTCGGCCCGGCGGTTCCTGACCGCGGATGGGGAAGACGGCAGTGGAAGACGGTCAGTCAGCGCTGCGCGGGCAGGCGGCCGGAGTCGACGGAGTCGAGCACCCGCGCGGCGGCCCCGAGCGCGGCGGCGCCGTACCCGAGCGTGGACACCTCCAGCCGGCAGCCTCCCCCGCCCGGGGCGAGCACCCTGCCGTACAGCTCCTCCTCCGCGCAGGCGACGAGCCAGGGCGCCAGCGGCACGTAGTAGCCCCCGAGGATCACGACCTCCGGGTTGAGCATGTTGGCCACGGCGGCCATTCCCCTGCCGAGGTGGCGTCCCACGTCCTCCAGCAGCGCGAGGATGTCCTGCTCGCCGTTGCGGGCGCGCCGCACGACCTCGTCGATCTCGAGTTCGAGCTCGGACGGCGAGGCGTCGGGCGCCGTGTGGGCGAGGATCGCGCCGATCCCCGCGACGGCCTCCAGGCAGCCGCGCCGGCCGCACCGGCAGGTGGGCCCTGCGGGGTCGAGCTCGATGTGGCCGATCTCGCCGCTGTAGCCCTGCCCGCCCCGCCTGAGCCGGCCGTCCATGACGATGCCCGCGCCCACGCCGACCTCGCCGGTCACGTAGACGAGGTTGGCGGCGTTGCGGTGGGGCCCGAACCGGTGCTCCGCCAGGGCGGCGAGGTTGGCGTCGTTGTCCACGAGCACGGGGAAGCCGGGGTCGCGCAGCGCCTTGGTGAGGTCGCCCGCGAGGTCGGCGTCGCGCCAGCCCAGGTTGGGGGCGACCCGCACGATCCCGTTGACGTCCACCAGTCCGGGCACGGCCACGGTCAGGCCGAGCACCTGGCGGGCCTCCTTGGTCATCCGGCTGACGACCCGCCGGGCGAGCGCCGCCATGGCGACGACCGCCTGGCCCGCGCTCGAGGTCCCGCCGGGGAAGGAACGCCGCCAGTTCAGCAGCTCCTCGCCCTTGAGGTCCACGGCGACCGCCGTGATGTAGTCGACGTTGACCTCGATGCCGATCGCGGCGTACGGCGAGCCGTCCAGGACGAGCATGGTGGCGGGCCGGCCGACGCGATGCTCGGTCAGGCCGGTCTCGCGCAGCAGGCGGCGGTCGATGAGGTCGGCGACCAGGCTGGACACGGTGGCCTTGTTGAGGCCCGTCGAGGCGGCGATGTCGGCACGTGAGCAGGGCGCGTTCTCCCGGACGAACCGCAGCACGACGGCGAGATTGGTCGCCCGTACGTCGGTGAAGTCGGCCGGCTGTGGCCCGTTGTGCGATGTGATCAATGTCCGCCCCGTTCCCGCTCGGGCTCATCATGCCGCAATTGCGAGCAATTTGACACGACAACGGCGGCCGGAATCGTGGCACGCACGGACGCGCGGGCGGCGCCGCGCCCGGCTTGGCACCGGCCACCGGTCCCAGCGCCTCCCGGGTAACCTGGTGGCACTCGCTCCTCCGACATTTGTTTGGCTAAAGAACTAACTAAAGACTACCGTGGAGCGACATGTGAATCCAGGGGCAAGCACCCGGGCGAGATGAGCGGGCTCCGGAAGCAACCACCCGAGCAGCGCTCGGGAGCAAACAGAGTGCAAACGGGAATCAACCGCCACAGGCGAGTCTGGGCACCGTGAAGAGGGACATGTCGCATTACCTCGGCGAGTTGCTCGTATGGGAGATCGAGGATTATCTCCGCGCCCGCTCGGCCCGGCCGGAGCGGGCCCGGGTGGCCCGCATCCGGGTGCCCGACCGATCGGCGGCCGAGGCGGTCGCCGCCGACCTGGAGGCGGGCGGCAGTTTCTACGCCGCGGCGAGGCGTGCCATCGCGCGGGGCATGACCCTGCCGGACGACCTGTTCGGCGTGGTGACCAGGGACGAGCACCCCGAGGTGTTCGAGGCGGTGCCGGGCACGACGCTGCCGCCGAAGCGTGAGGGCGAGGGGTTCCTCATCATCCGCCTGGTCGCGTTCGAGTCCTGAGGTGCGGCGTGAGGGCCTCCCGCGGGTGTGGATCCCGCCCGGAGGCCCTCACGACCGTCAAGGTGGCCCGCTCTAGCGGGCGACGGCGCCCGTGACCTCCCTGTCGACAATCCTCGTCGCACCGGCTTCCCGGGCGCAGTGCGCGCAGCAGAACCAGCGGCCGTCGAACTCGGAGCCGTGGCCCACGATGCGGCACCCGCAGTGCTCACACACGGGCGCCATCCGGCTGATGGCGCATTCGAAGCTATCGAAGACGTGCACCACTCCCTGAGTGTGCACCTCGAAGGCCATGTCGTAATCGTTGCCGCAGACTTCACAGGTAGCCATGGTTTCCCCCCGTCGACTCGCGGTCGAGGGGGGAAATACCCGCGTAAACCTGCACGAACACCGGCTCACAGGGCTCCGAGCAGGGCCTTGGCAGCGGACTTGGCCCCGGTGGCCGCCTCCTTCGGGTCCATGAGCACGGAGTCGGGCGCGTTGATCGGCGTGTTCTCCGGACGGTCGCTGCCGGACAGCAGCACCCATATGACGTTCTTGCCGTCCAGCGCGTAGATCTCGTACCGGTTGGACTGGGCCGTGTCGGTGCGCTGCCGGATCGCCTGGCCGAACGCGTCCTGCCCGAAGCCGGGCAGCTTCTCGACCTTGCTCCACCGGATGCCGCCGATCTCGCTGCTCGCCGTGAACCTGGTCTTCGAGCGCTGGTCGATGAGGTAGTAGCGGGCGGATTCCGCGTCCCAGAACGTATGGATGGCGATACGCAGGTTGCGCCACCGGATCTTGCCTCCGCCGAGCGGCAGCTTGTCGTTCCACCACTGGCACTGGGTGACGTTCGAGTTGCCCTCCTTGCTCCGCACCGCCGCGCCCTCGGTGTCCGGCACCAGGGTGGCGGCCAGCGTTTTGAGGCTCACGCAGGCCCGGGGCAGGGGAATCCGGGTGGGTGAGGGCGACGGCGACGGGCTCGGCTTGGGTCGCGCGTGGTACGGCAGCCGCTGCCCGGCACGCCAGGCCGTCACCGACTTCGCGACCTGCCCGAGCAGGCCCTTCACCTCCCGCAGGGCGTTCTCCTCGGTGATCGACTGCGTGCTCTCCGTCGACAGGAGATCGGACTCCTTCTTCTTCTGGCTCGCCTCGAACTTCACCTGGAAGAACACGTCGCCCACCCGGCCGGCACCCTGGCCGAAGGAGTACCAGTACTGCTTTCCCTCCCGCGTCCATTGGTACTGCGCGGCCGCCGCGTCTCCGATGCCCTGGTACTCCTGGGCCGCCGAGTAGTAGTGCTCCTTGTCCGAGTGGGTCGCGCCGTACTTGTACTGGCTGAGCTCACCCTTGTATTGGATCTTCGCCGCCTCCACAGCCGTGGTCGTCCCGAGCGCCTCGTACTTGGACACGTTCACCGTGATCTCGCGGCTCCGGGTGACGTCCTTGTACGAGATGTTCCGGTTGACCCAGCGGCACTGCCACCGGACATAGCTGACGAGGGTGCCGCCGCGGTTGTCGCTGGTCGAGGAGTCGATCTCGGCCCGCGGCACGAGACGCTCGGCCTCGTCCGGGTCGAGCATCGAGCACACGTCGGCGGTCGCCGCCACCGGTGCGGCCGACGCCGACGTCTTGGCCGTCGTCGCCGCCGTCGTCGTCGGACCCGCCTTACCGGGCGTCCCCGTCTGCCGCACGGTCATGAACACGAACGTCCCCCCGGCCACCACCAGCACGGCGACGACCGCCACCACCGGCAGCACCCACCCCCGCCGTGCCGGAGTGGAAGGCTGTGTCGGCATCTGCCACAGTTCGGGCGGAGGCGGCGTGGCCGCCTGCCAGCCCTGCCCGGGCGGCCAAGACGGCGGAGCCCCCTGCCCGCCCTGCGACGGATAGGGATAGGGATTCGACTGCGGCGGCTGAGGCGACGACCCGGCAGAAGGTCCCGCCTGCGGCCGGCTCTGCCCTCCCTGCGCCCCGGGATACCCCGCAGGCTGCGGGACCCCACCGGGCACGGCGCCCGGATACGCGCCAGGCTGCGGCTGCGCCTGCGGCCCGGGCTGGGGACCGGCGGGATACGCGCCAGGCTGCCACTGTGGCCCGGGCGGGGATCCGGGGTACGCGCCCGGCTGGGGACCGGGGTACGCACTCGGCTGAGGCTGCTGACCGGGGTACGCACTCGGCTGAGGCTGCTGACCGGGGTACGCACTCGGCTGAGGCTGCTGACCGGGATACGGACCCGGCTGGGGCGGCTGACCAGCCGGGACCCCGGGCGGAGGTCCGGGCTGGGCACCCTGTTGTGGACCAGCCTGGGGACCGGGCTGGGGACCGGGCGGCGGGCCGTACGGAGGCGGGTAGGGCGGAACCCCCGGGCGGGGGTGGCCCTGCGGCGGGTACGGCGGCATGCCCTGCCGGGGGCGGTCCTCCCGGGGAGGCGTCTCGCCGGGCTCGACGGGGGCGTCGTCACCGCTGGTCATGGGGGTCTCCTACAGATGCAGAGCGGGAGGTCACCCGAGCCCGATGCCGACGAGTTCGGCGGCGCGCTCGGCCGTGCGCCGGTCGGCCGGGGTGACCGAGGGGTCACCGGCGCGGCGGTAGGCGACCTCGACGATGAGATTGCTGAGGCGGAACCAGACCGTGGCCCCGGTGGTCCCGGCGGCGGGGTCGGAGGAGTCACAGGTGAAGGCCTCGTCGGCGATCCCGGGCCGGTCGCGTGCGGCGGCGCCTCGCGCGGCCCGCTCCGCCGCGAGGTCGCGGGAGGCAGCCGCCTCCCCCTCTCCCTCGGCCGGCAACCGGTATCCGACCGTGATCGTCCCGTCGTGGCCGGTGGTGTGCTCCTTCCACTCACATCGCCCCTCGGTGGCGGGTTCCCCACGTGGCGTGGCGCCGAGGAGGTCGCGGATCTGCGCGCCGGTCAGGCTGCGGCAGGCGTCGGGGACGGCGGCGAACCGCCCCGAGCCGCCCTGTTTCCCGGACACGAGAAGCCATGCGCCCAGGCCCGCCGCGAGGCCCACCACGACCACCAGGGCCGCCACGGCGACGAAGCGCCACATTCCGGCGGGCCGGCCGGTGGGAGCGGGAGCCGGGGCGGGCGGCGCGGCGGCGGCCCGCAGGGCCTGCCGTATGACGTCGGGCGGCGGACGCCGCGCCGGATCCTTGTCGAGCAGCGCGAGCACGATCCATGCGAGCACCCGCGAGGCCCGGGTCATCGGCCGGGGCTCGTGGAGCAGAACGGCGGCCACGAGCGCGGCGGCCATGCTCCGGTGGAAGGGCGGCTCCCCCTCGACGGCGGTGTAGAGCGTGGCCCCGAGGGACCACAGGTCGGAGGGCGGGCCGTCCGGCTCGTCGCGGAACCGTTCCGGGGCCATGTAGTTGGGCGAGCCCGCCGAGCTCTGCCAGGAGTGCCCTGCGCCGCCGACCGGCGCGGCGATCCCGAAGTCGGTGAGCAGGGCGCGGCCGTCCGGCCCGATGAGGACGTTGGCCGGTTTGACGTCGCGGTGCAGGATGCCCCGGGCGTGGGCCGCCTCCAGCGCGTCGAGCACGGCCAGCCCGATCTCGGCCACGCGTTCCGAGGCGAGCGGCCCGTCCTCCCGGATGATCTTGTCGAGGGAGCGGCCCGGCACCAGGTCCATGACGATCCACGGCTGCCCGGCGTGCCCGACGACGTCGTGGACCGTCACGATGGACGGGTGGGTGAGCCGTCCGGCCGCCCGGGCCTCCTCGACGGCTCTGCCGAGGAAGTCGGCGCGCTGCCGGTCGTCCAGGTCCGGCGGGACGCGCAGCTGCTTGATCGCCACCTCCCGGCGCAGCAGCTCGTCGTGGGCGCGCCAGACCGTGCCGCCGCCGCCCTCGCCGAGCGGTTCGGCGAGGCGGTACCGCCCGGCGAGCAGGTCCACGGCTAGGCCAGCCCCCTCAGGCCCTCGGCCGCCGACGCCGCCGACGCGATCGCCCGGTCCCGCAGGACGGCCGGGGAGCTCACGTCGAGATCGGCGTACCGGAGCCGGACGACGAGGTCGCCGAGCCTGAAGTACACGTCGGCGGCCTGTGCCCTGCCCTCCGGTGTGGTGAGGTCGACGGCGAACGCCTCGTCGGCCACATCCGGCGTCTCCCGTCCGGCCGTCTGGATGGCCTGGGTCCTCTGGTCGAGGCCGATCTCGTACCAGAGCCAGCTCACGTCGCGCGGCCCCGACGCGTACTGCCTGCGCAGCCCTTCCATGAGCGTGGTCGCCGAGGCCGTGTCGAGCGCCCACGGCTCGGGGGTGTCGGAGTCGGTCTCGGCGCTCAGTTCGACGCCGCTGCCCTTCACGGTCCACTGGCAGCTCGTCTTCCCCGGCCGGGCCTGCGCGGAAGCGCCCACGATCCGCCGCACCTCCTCGGCCGGCAGCGCGCGGCACAGGTCCACGGCGCTGTCGAAGGTGGGCGAGACCCGGCGTACGGGGTCGTGGGGCGGTTCGCCCGCCCTGACGGAGAACACGACCGCCGCCACGGCGACCGCGACGCCCACCACGGCGGCGGCCCCGGCCGCGAACCACCACCGGGGACGCCCTTTCGGCGACTCGATCCGCAGCCCGTGCCGGGAATCAAGGTCCGGAGTGCCGCCGTCGGCCACCTGCCGCAGCAGCGTGAGCGCGGTCGCCGCTACGGGGCGGGCGGCCGGATCCCGCGCCATCATCCACGTCAGCACCGGGCCGAGCGGTCCCGCGAGCACCGGCGGACGGGGAGCCTGGGTGAGGGTCGCCCGGATCACCTCGGAATGCGTGCCCTGGTAAGGGGCGACTCCCTCGGCGGCCGTATAGAGGGTGGCGGCGAGCGACCACAGGTCGGCGGCCGGGCCGCCGGGCTCGCCCGCGAGCCGTTCCGGGGCGATGAATCCCGGTGAGCCGACCAGCAGGCCGGCCTCGGTGATCGACGCCTGGTCGGCCGGGCGGGCGATGCCGAAGTCCGTGAGCAGCACCCGGCCGTCGGCGGAGAGGAAGACGTTGCCCGGCTTGACGTCCCGGTGCTGCACGCCCCGGGCGTGCGTGGCCGACAGCGCGTCGAGCAGGCGGGCGCCGAGGTCCGCCACCTGCCGGTACGGCAGCGGCCCGTACGCGGCGATCTGCCGGGCGAGATCGTGGCCGTGGAGCAGCTCCATGACGATCCATGGCCTGCCGTCTTGAAGGAGCACGTCGTGGAGGGCGACGATCCCGGGATGCCGGACGCGCGCGGTGACCTCCGCCTCGCGCATGACCCTGGCGATCAGTTCGGCCCGCTCGCGCTCGCCGAGGCCGTCCGGGAGGCGGAGTTCCTTGATCGCCACCTCGCGGTCGAGCACGGAGTCCCTGGCCAGCCACACCGTGCCCATGCCGCCGGAGCCCAGCGGGCGCAGCAGGTGGTATCGCGAGGCCAGCGTCCCCCTCAGCGATTCGGCCATATCGGGGAGAATAGCGAAAGCGTGATCGATACGCCCGCCGCGCGCGGAACCGGCCTCACCGTGAACGCGCCGCCGTCCGGCGATTACCTCACGCGTCATCGTCTCCGTGACCCGTCCGGGGCATGCTCGAGCCATAGGGAGGACGCGCCCACACCGGCGCACCGCACTCGACACAGGAGAGGCCATGCCCGCCTACGCCATCGCCCAGCTCCGCGACGTCAGACTGGGGGCGGACATCGCGGAGTACCTGCGGCGCATCGACGCCACGCTGGAGCCGTTCGGCGGCCGTTTCATCATCCACGGGGGCGAGCCCGAGGTGCTGGAGGGCGCCTGGACGCACACCCTCATCGTCATCGAGTTCCCCGACCTCGACAGGGCGAGGGCCTGGTACCGGTCGCCCGCCTACCAGGAGATCCTGCCGCTGCGCACCCGCAACTCCTCCGGTGACGCCGTGCTCATCAGCGGGGTGGACGAGGACCACAAGGCGACGGACGTGCTGGCGCCCGGCTGACCGCCCGCGCGTGCGGACGCCCCGCGCACACGCGCGGGGCGTCCGTTGTCCTCCGGGGGGAGCCTCAGCTCAGCGTGAGGTCCTTGATCCGGACGTCGCCGGTGAAGACCAGGTAGACGTCCTTCACGCCGTTCGCGCCGGACACGGGAGCGGACGCGGTGGCCCAGTTGTAGATCCCGCCGGTCGCGGCGACCGGGATCGTGGCCACCTTCGCGCCGGTCGGCGAGCCGAGGCGCACCTCGACGGTCCCGCCGCCCGCGGAGGCCACGCCGGCCGTCACCGTGCGGGGCTTGCGGAGCTGGACGTCCTTGAACGCGATCCAGCCGCCGTTCGCGCCCGCCACCGCGTCACCGCGCACCTTGGTCTCGTCGACCAGGTGGATGCCCGAGTAGTCGTCGAAGTCGACCGCCCGGGTGGTCTTCGACAGGTCGCGGTGCGGGATGTTCTCACCCTTGACGTTGATCGTCGCCCGCTGGCGGATGTTCGCCGAGGACGAGCCCACGAGCACGTCGTGGGTCGCGTTCTCGACGGTCCACGTGTTCCGCGTGACGTCCCAGAACGCGAGGTCGCTCTTCTTGACGTCGAAGGCGACCGTCTTGGTCTGCCCCGGCGCCAGCGTCACCCGCTGGAACGCGCGAAGCTGCTTGACCGGCTGCTTCACCCGCGAGCGCTGCTGGTGGGTGTAGAGCTGCACGACCTCGTCGCCGGTCCGGGAGCCGGTGTTGGTCACCTTCACCGAGACCTCGTACGCGTCGCCCTTCCGCGCCGCCTTCAGGCCCTGGTAGGAGAACGACGTGTACGACAGGCCGTACCCGAACGGGTAGAGCGGCTTGCCCTGGTAGTACAGGTACGTCCGGTCCTTCTTGACGATGTCGTAGTCGAGGATGCCCGGCAGCTCGTCGGCCGACCGATACCACGTCTGCGTGAGCCGCCCGGCCGGGTTGACGTCGCCGTACAGCACGTCGGCGAGGGCGTGCCCGGTCTCGGCGCCCGCGTGGGTGGTCCACAGGATGGCCGGGACGTTGTCCTGCTCCCAGTTGATCGTGGTCGGGTAGCTGTTCTCCAGCACCACCACCGTGTTCGGATTGGCCGCCTTCACGGCCTTGACCAGCGCCTCCTGGCCCTCGGCGAGGTTCATGTCGGTGCGGTCGTGGTCCTCGCGGCCGTTGATGAACGGCATGCTGCCGACCACGACGACCACCACGTCGGCGGCCTTGGCCTTGGCGACGGCGTCGTCCACGCCCCTGGAGACGACCTCCTTGGCGTAGTGCGTGGCCTGGTCGGCCGTGGTCAGGCTGAGCGTGCCGTCGGCCGCCGCCTTGACGTACTTGTTCGGCCCGAACCAGTCGTAGGCCGTCTCGTAGCCGGCGTACCGCAGCAGAGAGGTGCCGTCGGACTGCGGCTCCAGCGTGAACTGCTCCTGCACGAACCAGCCGGACGGCTGGTCGGCGGTGTTGGCCAGCGTGGACCAGTTGGCCCGGCTGACGTACTTGCCGTTGGCCACGCTGCGCAGCGTCAGCACGCCCTGACCCCAGTCGAACGCGTCGAACTGCTCGGTGGCGCCGGCCGAGGTGGCGCTCTCCCTGAGGTCGCCGCCGGCGGCGGGTGCGCTGATGTACTTGCCGGTGGCGACGTCCTTGAGCGCGATGCGGTCGACGCCCTCGGAGGAGGCCACCGACCCCGCTCGCTCCTTGATCCCGTCGAGCGGTGTCACCTTGTACGGCAGGCTGCCCGAATACCAGTCGGTGTAGAGCACGTTGGCCAGCGGGCCGACCACGGCGACCTTCTTGCCGGGCTTCAGCGGCAGCGCACCGCCGGAGTTCTTCAGCAGCACCATCGCCTTGGCCGCGGTCTCGCGGGCCAGCTTCTGGTTCGCCGGGCTGTTGACCACGTCCTTGGTGATCTTCGCGTACGGCCCGCCGTCGGGGTCGAACTCGCCGAGCCGGAAGCGGATGCTGAGCTGGTGCCGGACCGCGTTGTCGACGTCCGCCTGCGAGAGCAGCCCCTTCGACAGCGCCTCCTTGACGGCCGCGACCGTCGGAGCGCCGTTGGTGTCGTCCACGGTGAAGCTGTCGAGCCCCGCCTTGATCAGCGCGGCGTCGGCCTCGGCCTGGGTGGCGTAGTACTTCTCGGAGTTGACCAGGTTGTTCGGCGCGCCGGCGTCGGTGACGTTGAACAGCGTCCGGCCGGTCCACGAGCGGACCACGTCGTTCAGGTCGGGGTTGACCGTGTTCGGCCGGCCGTTGACGAGGTTGTACGACGCCATCACGCCGGTCGCCGCGTCGGCCTCGATGGCCGGTTTGAAGGCCGCCTCGTCGTACTCGTGCTTCACCCGGGGCGGCAGCTCCGACGAGGAGGTGTCGCGGGTCACCTCGTTGTTGTTGGCCAGGTAGTGCTTCAGCGTGGGCGCCGTCTTCAGGTGGTCGGGGTCGTCGCCCTGCAGGCCCGAGCCGTACGCGGTGGAGATGGCGCCGGTCAGCGTCGGGTCCTCCGAGTAGCCCTCCTCGTTGCGTCCCCAGCGGGGGTCGCGCAGCAGGTTGACCACGGGCGCCCAGAGGTTGAGCCCCCACACGGTGGGGTTCTCGGCGTGGTAGCCGCGGGCCTCGTCGCCGACGGCGGAGCCGACCCGCTTGATCAGGGCCGTGTCCCAGGTGCTGGCCAGGCCGACCGCCTGGGGGAACACGGTGCCCTTGGCGGTGACCACGGCGCCGTTGTTGGTGTAGTCGGTCGACCAGGCGACGCCGTGCAGCGCCTCGGTGCCCGTCTTGAACATCTTGATGCCGAGACGGTCGATCGCGGGGGCGTACTGGTGCAGCATCGCCACCTTCTCGTCCAGCGTGAGCCGGCCGAGCAGGTCGTCGATGCGCTGGGCGAGCGGCAGCGACGGGTTCCGGAACGGATAGTCGTCGGCCGCCCTCGCGGGGCCGGCGCCCAGGCTCAGTGCCAGAGCCAGGGCGGCCGACGCGGACAGCATCGCCGAACGGCGATGGGACATTGCGCCTCCAGGTCAGGTAGTGACGCGTTACTTGGGGGTTTTACTTGATCGCGCCGACCGTGATGCCACGGGTCAGCGTGCGCTGGAAGATCAGGAAGAAGGCCACGGCGGGGATGATGCCGAGCAGCGCGGACGCGCTGGACATGGTGGCGTCCATCATCTTCTCGCCCTGCAGGACGCCCAGGGCGACCGGCACGGTCTGGTTGTCGTTGGAGATGAGGAACACCATCGGCAGGAAGAACTCGTTCCACGTCCAGATGAAGAAGAAGATGAGCAGCACCGAGAGGGTCGGGCGGCTGATGGGCACGACGATGCCCCACAGCATCCGCCACCTGCTGGCGCCGTCGAGCTCGGCCGCCTCCAGGATCCCCCGGGGGAACTGCCCGAGCACAGACGAGAGCAGGTAGGTCCCGAAGGCCGCCTGGATCACCGTGAAGATCAGGATGACGGCGAGCTTCGAGTCGTACAGCCCCACCTCCTTCGACAGGTAGTAGAGCGGGTAGACCAGCGCCTCCTGCGGCAGCGTGTTGGCGACCAGGAAGAGCACGAGGATCCACAGCCGGCCGCGGACCTTGCCGATGCCCAGCGCGTACGCGTTGAGCACCGACAGCACCACCGCGGCGACCGCGACGACGCCGCTGATCAGGAGGCTGTTCCACAGCTTCAGGCCGAAGTCGACGCGGTCCCAGAAGGCGACGATCCCGTCGAGGTAGAGCCCGTGGGGCAGGCTCAGCGGACCGCCCGAGGAGTATTCGGCCGGGGACTTGAACGCGTTGAGCGTGACGATGACGAAGGGGAAGAGCATCACGACCGCGAGCACGACCAGCGCCGCGAGCACGGCCCACCGTCCCGGCTGGCGGAAGGTGCGATCGGCGTTCACGAGTCACTCTCCTGGTCCCGCTCCTGCACCCGCAGGAAGAGGAAGGTCACCACGACGATGATCAGGGCGAGCACGGTCGCGATCGCCGAGCCGTACCCGACGTTGACCTTCTGGAAGAAGTTCAGATAGGAGAAATACGACGGCACCATGGTCGCGGAGCCGGGTCCTCCCCTGGTGAGCACGAAGATCGGCCCGAACACCTTGAGCGCCGCGATCGTGCAGGTCAGCAGCACCACGAAGATCTCCGGCCGGATCTGCGGGATCGTGATGTGCCAGAACCTGCGCCACCACGAGGCGCCGTCGATCTCGGCCGCCTCGTACAGCGAGGGATCGACCCGCTGGAGCCCGGCCATGAAGATGACGACCGGGTAGCCGAGCTGGAACCACACCATGATCGCCATGACCGTCGCCAGCGCGATGTCGGGGTCGCCCAGCCAGTTGACCTTGAGCCCGAAGATCTGGTTCACCGCGCCGTACGACGGGTGGAGCATCCAGCCCCAGACCACCCCGGCCACCGCGACGGGCAGCACCTGCGGCAGGTAGAACGCCGCACGGAGGGCCGAGGCCGTACGCCCGCCGAACCTCTTGGCGATGTAGTCGAACAGCGCGGCGGCGAGCACCAGGCCGATGATCGTCGGCACCACGGCCATCGCGATGATCAGTGCGACGTTGTGCTCGAAGGACGCCCAGAAACGCTCGTCCTTGAACAGCTTCGTGTAGTTGTCGAGCCCGATCCAGGTTGGGGTGCCGACGCCGGACCAGCGGGTGAAGCTCGTCGCCACGTTCATCAGGAACGGGACGACGATGATCGCAAGGAACAGCACCAGGCTCGGAACCAGGTAGAGCCAGTAGCCGCCCCTCCCGCGCGGGCGGGCCGCGCCCGCGCCGGGTGGTGCCATGTTCAGACCTTTCCAGAAGGGGCCCGGCGGCGGGGACCGGTCAGGCAGCCCCGCCGCCGGGGTCGGAGGGAAAGGCGGGTCCCCATGCCCGGGGACCCACCCTCGGCCTGGTGGGATGTCCACGAACCTTGGCCGGGTCGGTCACTGCGCCGGAAGGAACCTGCGGTCCTCACGAAGCCCGCTCCGCTCCACCCGCGGAAATTCCTCGCAAGCTCGGAATTTCCGCGGGGCCCGGTCTGGGCCTTCGCTCCGGTCCTCGCTCCCTTCCGCTCCGATCCCTCGATCCCGGTGAACGTTTGCGGACAGCGCACTAGTTGCCGATGTCGGCCAGGTTGTCGTTGTACGGCTGGGCGATCTCGTCCAGGACCTCTTCCGGCTTCTTGCTGCCGTTGATCAGCTCCTGGATGCCGGCGACGAGCACGTCGTAGTAGCCGGGCGCCGGCCAGTCAGGGTAGAAGGCCAGGCCGTCCTGCGTCGAGAGCTTGTTGAAGTTCTCGATCAGCTCCTTGTTCTGCGCGTCGGTGATCGCCGACGGGTCGGCCGCGACCGGGACGCCGCCCGAGTTGCCGAGCAGGTTCTGGATCTCCTTCTTCATCGTGATGTCGATGAAGTCGTAGGCGAGGTCCTTGTTCTTGGACTTCTCGGGGACGACCCACAGGTTGCCGCTGGAGCCTGGGGCGAACTGGCCGGGCCACAGGAACGAGCCCCACTTGAAGTCCTTGATCTCCTCCGCCATGCGGCCGAACCACCAGCTGCCCGACACCATGATCGGAAACTTGCCGCCGATGAAGGCCACGCCCATGTCCTCGGCCTTCATACCGGCCGAGTCCTTGCTGATGTAGCCCTTCTTCACCCAGTCGGAGAAGGTCTGGGCCGCGTAGGTGAACTCGGGACCGTGGAAGTCCACCTTGCCCTTGTAGAGCTCGAAGGAGTCGATCCAGGCGCGGTTGGCCTTGTTCAGCGCGAGCAGGTAGAACAGCTGCTGGGCGGGGTACTCGGCGCCCGCCATCGCGATCGGGGTGGTCCCCTTCTTCGCGAACGCGTCGAGCGCGGCGGTGAACTCGTCGAACGTGGTGGGCACCTTGACGCCCGCCTTATCGAACATGTCCTTGTTGTAGTAGACCATCACGTACTCGCCGTAGTTCGGCACGCCGAACCACTTGCCCGAGCCCATGATGCCCCGCTCGTCATACTTCGCGGTGGTCTGCAGCGACGGGCTGAGCAGCTTGTCCCAGCCGCGCTTGGTCGCCTGCTCCGTCAGGTCGGTGAGCAGGCCCTGCTTGGACAGCTGACCGGCCGTGGCGTTGCCCTTGTTGTACTCCATGATGTCGGGCGCCTCATCGGAGTTGAGCACCATGGACGCCGTCTTCTGGATCTGCTCGAAGCCCTTCTCCTCGAACTTCACCTTGACGCCGGGGTGGCTCGCCTCGAACTCCTTCATCGCCTGGGCCCAGGCGGTGCCCATGGCGCTGTTGCCGGTCTCGTAGTGCCAGAGGGTGAGGGTCTTGCCCTCCGCGGAGCCGCCGCTGCCGCTATCGGAATCGTCAGAGGATCCACCGCACGCGCTGAGCGCCAGCGCGGCCGCAGCCAGTGCCGCCACCGCCGCGCTCCTGCCTACTCTGAACATGGTCTTTCTCCAGGGGGTTTTGTCTAGTTGATGACGACCGCGGCGCCGGGGCCGACGAACTCGACGCCGTCGATCTGCTTGGGGCCCTCGGCGGTGACGACCAGCCTGTCGCCGTCCCGCACCGCCGTGACCCTCGTGTCCCCGTCCAGGTCCCTGATCGTCGTACGGCTCTCGCGCTCCGGCAGGCCGAAGGCGAGCAGCGAGACCCGGGGGTCGTCGGCCACCGTGTCGCCGGGCTCGGTGACCGGGATCAGCGAGCCGTGCCGTACGAACAGGGGGATCTGGTCGAGCGGCGGCGACACCGTGACGTAACGCCCGCCGTCGACGGCCTCACCCGTCCAGTAGTCCACCCACACCCCCGAGGGCAGGTAGACCTTCCGGGTGCCGTCGGCGGAGGTCATCGGGGCCACGAGCAGGTCGGTGCCGAGAAGGTACTCCAGGTCCGCCTGCCAGGCCACCGGGTCGTCCGGGTAGTCGACGCACAGCGCGCGCAGCATCGGCGCGCCCGTCTCGGCCGCGGTGACGGCCGCCGAATAGATGTACGGCATGAGCCGGTAGCGCAGCCGCAGGGCCTCGACGGCGGCCTGCTCGGCGTGCGGCGGGAACTCCCAGGGCTCCCGGGTGGTCGTGCCGTGGAACCGTACGAGCGGGGACAGCGCGGCGAACTGCGACCAGCGGATGTAGAGGTCCGGGCTGGGCGTGCCGGTGAAGCCGCCCGCGTCGTGGCTCCAGAAGGGGATGCCGGACAGGCCGTGCGACAGCCCGCCCCTGATCGTGCTGCCCATCGCGGAGTAGGTGGTGTCCACGTCGCCGCTCCACTGGGCCGAGTGACGCTGGCCACCGAGGTAGGACGAGCGGGCCCAGACCAGGCCGTGCCCGTTCGCCTCGCGGGTCACCTCCGCGACGATGTCGTTGAACAGCAGCGTGTAGACGTTGTGCAACTCGGTGCCGGTCATGCCGTTGAAGGCCACGGCGTCGGCCGGGACGCCCTCGGCGAAGTCGGTCTTGAACGCCGCCACGCCCTCGCGCAGGCGGTCGCGCAGCAGGCCCTTGAACCACTCCACCGCCTCCGGGTTGGTGAAGTCGACGATGCCGCAGGCCGGGTAGGAGCCGTGCCAGGTGTCGGCGACGTACGTCTCGCCGTCGGGCCGCTTGAGGAAGTAGCCCTTCTCCGCCGCCTCCGCGAAGGCCGGGCTGAGGTGCGAGATGTAGGAGTTCATCCAGAGGCAGACCTTGAAGCCCTGCTCCTTCAGCGTGGCGAGCATGCCCGCCGGGTCGGGGAACGTCTCGGGGTCCCACTGGAGGTCGGACCAGTGCCCGTCCGCCTGCCAGTAGCAGTCGAGGTGGAGCACGTCGCAGGGGATCCCGCGCTCCCTGATCTTCCTGGCGCGCTCGAGTACGCGCTCCTGGCTGTCCCGGAAGAAGCCCGAGGAGATCCAGGTGCCGAACGCCCACTTCGGCGGCAGTTCCGGCCGGGAGGTCAGCCCGTCGAACCGGTCGAGGATCTCGGCGGGGGTCGGCCCCGCGATCACGTAGTAGTCGATGAGGTCGTCGGGCACGATGATCTGCACGGCGCTGTGGGTGGACTGGCACATGTCGAACTCGACCGGCGTGCCGCTGTCGACGCAGATGCCGTATCCCCTGCTGGACAGGTAGAAGGGCACGTTCTTGTACGCGCGCTGTGACTCGGCGCCGAACGCGTCGAAGTTCCACATGAGCGGGCGCTGGCCGCGCTTGTCGAGCGGCGTGAACGACTCGCCGAAGCCGCCGAACGCCTCGTCGGCCGGGGCCACGAACGTGTCGTGGTAGGCGACGGGGGCGCCGTCCACGGCGGAGCGGCCGAACGGCAGCGTGCGCAGCCGGCCGCTGATGTCGGGGTGGCCCGGGTCCTGCTCCACCAGCGTCCGGCCGGCCCGGTCGGTGAAGCGCAGGTTCCAGGGGTTCAGCCGCACCTCGGCCCGCAGCGACCCGGCGTCGACCACCACCCGGCTGTGGCTCGCCTCAACGACGGCCTCGCCGTACTCGCCGGGGGTGACCATCGAGATCACGCGGGAGGACCGGGTGCGCGCGTCGGGGTCCTCCGACAGGCGCACCCGGATCACCCCCTCACCCGCGACCGTGATCTGCACGACGAGCGTCTCCTCCGCCGAGGTGGAGCCCTTGAGCGTCACGCCCTGCCCGTCGGAGGCCACCACCTCCGCGCTGGTCAGCGCGGACAGGCCCTCCTCGCCCGGCTCGCGCACCGGAAGCTCTGGAGGATCCGCCACGAAGAACTCGCGCGCGATCAATGGGGGACGGTACGGCATTGCGGCACTCCATCGGCTCATCCAGCGATTGTGGAGTTAGTTTGCCGTCCATCCCAACAAAGGTCAATGGGTCGGAGCTGCTCCGGATTTGTCCAAGTTATTCCCGTTTGTGTCTGCTTGGGGTAATGTGACCGCAATCCCCCGTCAAGGTAGGTGACATGGACAGGTTCGTGCACGTGATGCCGCTCGACGACGTGATCGACCACGAGGGCAGCCCGGAGTGTGTCTGCGGCCCGGGCGGCCAGCCCGTCACCGCCGCCGACCTCGGGGAGCCGGCCCCCCGCACGGACGGCGACGTCGTCGCGCTCGGCTGGTCCCGCCCCGCCGTGGGCGTCATCTATCAGCACCACCCGCTCAGCCCCTGCCGCGAATGGGAGGCCATCCCCGAGCACTGAGCCGTCCCGTGCCCTTAATGGCCGTCAATCACCGTCACTTTCGCGAACGCATAGTAATTGACTGACATCATTCAGTAATGTCTCGGCCATGCCCGGTATTGATCACGAGATGCCGCTCGAACTCATCCGCAACCGGCCGGAGACCGCACTGGAACTGCCGCGTCGCATGCCGGGGGTCGACATCCCGCCGCACGCCGCCGCCCGCGTGGAGACGGTCGACTGCACCCAGGCGCCGATCGAGTTCCGGGCCGATTCGGTTGTCGTGCTGCGAAACGAGACTGGAGCAGCGCTGATGGCCGTCATCGTTGAGGTCCAACTGCGCCGGGACTCCGGCAAGCGCTTCAACTGGCCGGTCTACGTCACAACCTTGCGATCCCAGCACAAGTGCGACGCCGCATTGCTGGTCATCTGCCCGGACCGGTCGATGGCCCGGTGGTGCGAGAGGACGATCCGGCTGGGCCCGAACGGCGCCATCACGCCGCTGGCGATCGACCCCAGCCGCATGCCCTGATCACCGACCCCGACCAGGCCCGCGCCTGCCCGGAACTCGCGGTGCTCTCGGCCGTGGCACACCCCGACGAGGCCGAGGACGGCCCTGCACTGGAGGCGATGCCGGCAGGGTTGAAGACCCTGGATCAGGAGCGCAGGACTCTATATTTGAACTTCGTGTTCAGATCGCTACCCGAAGTGACGATCAAGCGTCTGGAGGAGATGGTGACCACCATTCAGGACTTCGAGGACCTCGGCAAGAAGTACTTCTCCCACTGGGTGGCGGAAGGTCAGATTAAGTCGATCTTCTCGGTGTTGGACGCCCGAGGCCTGGAAATTCCCGAGGATGCGCGCGAGCGGATCCGCCGGTGCGAGGACCCGAACCAACTGGATGCTTGGGCTCGCAAGGCCGCCGTCATCACCTCGGTCGACGAACTGTTCGTCTAGTGCGCTGTCCACCAAGGTCCACCGGACTCGAGGGAGCGGAGCGGAAGGGAGCGAGGACCGGAGCGAAGGCCCAGCGGAGCGGGCTTCGCGAGGACCGGAGGTTCCTTCCGGCGCAGTGACCGACCCGGCCAAGGTTCGTAAACACCCACCAGAGCGGGCCGCCCGAGGGGTTGCACCCGCGAGACGGCCCGCTCGACTTCGGTCGGTTACGGGGCCCACCTGACGTTGGGGTTGAGGTGGCCGGTCCAGTTGAAGACGGCCATGTTGTCCCACTGGTCGCCGGTGCCGTTGATGTTCGCCGGGTCCCAGCCGTTGCCGGGCACCGCGTACCAGGTCGGCTCCCAGTAGAAGACGCCGATGGCGCCCGCGTTGCGGGCTGTGTTCTGCACCGCCGTGAACTCGGCCCCCTGTCCCTGCCAGGTGAGGCCGTACCCCGAGCAGCCCGAGGTGACCGCGTTGCTCTCCCCGTCGGCGTTGTCGGGAGTGAACGGGTAGGCCGTCTCGGCGACGACGACCGGCTTGCCGTAGCGGGAGCGCACGTCCGAGATCACGTTGTACAGGTTGGCCAGCGTGCCGTGCCACATGCAGTAGTACGACAGGCCGGTGATGTCCCAGGACACGCCCTTGGCCTTGATGCCGTCGTAGAACCAGCGGGCGTTGGCGTCACTGTCCGCGTCCGCGGTGTGGATGATCACCTGGGTGCCGGAGTTGCACGCCTTGGTCGCGTTGTAGCCGGCCTTGAGCAGCAGGCTCAGGTTCGTGAAGTCGTTGTTGACGACCTTGCCGTCGTTCCACAGCATGCCGACGTTGATCTCGTTGCCGATCTGCACGCTGTCGGGGGTGGTGCCCTGCGCCTTGAGGCTCGAGCACACGTCGTACGTGTAGTTGTAGACGTCGGTCTGGAGCTGGCTGATGCCGTGGCTCGCCCAGGCGGCCGGCTTGTACTGCTTGCCGGGATCCGCCCAGGTGTCCGAGTAATGGAAGTCGACCAGCAGCTTCAGCCCCTTGGCCTTCACCGTCTTGGCGTACTGCAGGACCTTGGCCTTGTTGTTGTAGCCGCTGACGGGGTTGTTCCAGATCCGCAGCCGGACGTAGTTGACGCCGATGCCCTTGAGGATGTCCAGCGGGTCCTTCTGGTTGCCGCTCGCGTCGTAGTACTTCGCGCCCAGGTCGAGGGAGCGCTGCACCGAGGAGACGTCGGCGCCGAGCATGGTCAGTGTGGTGGCGGCGTGCGCCGGTTGTGCGGCGGGGAGCACCGCGGCGGCGCACAGGACGAGCGCCGCGAGGAGTCTCTTCATGGGTCCTCCGGTCGAGGAGAGGATGGGTGGACGCCCCCGAACCCCCGCCGTCACGAGGTCAGGTCGTCACGGCGAGGGAGCTTCACTACTCAGCGGCGGGCGAACTCCCGCAGGGCGGGCAGCGCCCGGTCGCCGAAGCCGAACAGCGCCTGGTTCTCCCAGGCGTTGCCGGACGCGGGGTCGGCGGGATCCCAGCCGTTGCCCTTCACCCCGGTCCAGGTGGCCTCCCACCAGAAGGCCCCCAGTCCGCGCCCGCCGGGCACCGCCCGGACGACGTCCATCAGGTCGCGGGCGAACGCCGCCTGGCCCGCGGGGGTGGCCGGATATCCGGGGTACGGCTCGGCGGAAGTGACGATGTTCTCCCAGCCGTCGTCGTCGCCCGTGGTGAACGGGTAGGCCGTCTCGGCCACGACGACCGGCTTGCCGTACCGGGCGGCGACGTCGTTCAGGTTCGCCTGGAACGCGGCGAGCGTGCCGTGCCAGTACGGGTAGTACGACAGCCCGATGACGTCGTAGCGGACGCCGTGCGCGGCGGCGTTGTCGAACCACCACCGGTAGAGGCCGTTGTCGCCGCCGTCGGCCAGGTGCAGCACGACCTTGGTGTCGCCGGAGACCGCCTTGACCGCGTCATACCCGGCGTTGAGCAGGGCGGCGAGCTGCGGCCAGTTGTCCCAGCGGCCGTCGGGCCACAGCAGGCCGCCGTTGAGCTCATTGCCCACCTGCACCATGTCGGCCGTCGTCCCCTGCGCCTTCAGCGCGCTCAGCACGTCGTACGTGTGGTCGTGGAGCGCCTGCTTCAGCGCGTCGAACGACAGGGACTCCCACGCGGCGGGCTTGTTCTGCTTGCCGGGGTCGGCCCAGGAGTCGGAGTAGTGGAAGTCGACCAGCAGGCCCATGCCGAGCGCCTTGGCCCGCTTCGCGACCGCCAGCACCTGCGTCTTGGTGTTGTAGCCGTCGGCGGGGTTCACCCACACCTTGAGCCGGATGTAGTTCAGCCCGCCGTGCCGCAGGATCGCCAGCGCGTCGCCCCGCCGCCCGTCCGCGTAGCGGTACACCCCGCCGAGCGCCTCGGACTTGGCGAGACTCGACACGTCGGCGCCCCTGATCGCGAGCGGGGGGCCGCCGCCCGGCCTCCGGCCGCCGGCGTCCGGGACCGCGGCGTACGCGGGTGCCGCCGCCTCGGCCGGGACGACCGTGGCGAGGAGCGCGCCCACCGTGCACAGCAGGGCCGTCAGGAATCGAACCATCGGATCCTCCGGTCAGGAGAGGACGTCAACGGAAACCCCCCGGGCCCCCGGCGCCGCGCCGTCGGTCAGGTGCGGCGCGGCGCCGGGGGAGCTTATGTGCGGACCACCACGACGCCTCCGGCGGGCACCGTCGCCGAACCGTCGTAGGCCGCGCCGTCGAGCACTCCCGTGCCGGTCACCCCGGTCACGGTCGCCGGCTCGTCGGCATGGTTGATGAGGAACACGTGGTCGCCCCTCCGTACGAGTTCCAGCGTGTCGGGCAGGCCGCGCGGCCGGGACACGCCCGCGTGGTCGAGGACCCGGGCCACGAGCCCGCGCAGGCCGGACTCGGCGTCCAGGGCGGTGGACACATACCATGCGCTGCCCGCGCCCAGGTCGTGGCGGGTGACGGCGGGGTGCCCCGCGTCCGGCCCGTCGGCGAACTCGTGCACGGCCAGCGCCCCCGTGAGCCGTACGCGTTCGGACCAGATCCGGCCGGTCGCGGGTGAGGGGCCCGTCCTGGACGAGGACAGCGTGACCGTCTCGTGCTCGCGGAGCGGGTGGAACTCCTCGACGGCCACGCCGAGCACCTCGCGCAGCGCCCCGGGGTACGGCCCCGGGTGGATGGTGTCGTTCTCGTCCACGATGCCGGAAAAGTACGACACGAGCAGGTGCCCGCCCGCCTCCACGTAGCGATGCAGGTTCTTCGCCGGCGCCTCGCCGAGCAGGTAGGAGCTGGGCGCGACGACCAGCCGGTACGGCGACAGGTCGGCCGACGGGTGGACGAAGTCGACGGTGACGTGCTCGCGCCACAGCGCCTCGTAGTAGGCCTCGATCCGTTCCCGGAAGCGCAGGTCGGCCGAGGGCCGCCACTCGAATTCGAGCGCCCAGTAGGACTCCCAGTCCCACACCACGGCGACGTCGGCCGTCACCCGCGCACCCCTGACCCCGGCGAGCCTGCGCAGGTCCGCGCCGAGCGCGACCACGTCGCGCCAGATCCGGGAGTCGGTCCCGGCGTGCGGCACCATCGCCGAGTGGAACTTCTCCGCGCCGTATCGGGAGGCGCGCCACTGGAAGAACATCGCCGAGTCCGAGCCGCGCGCCACGTGGGCGAGGGTGTTGCGGCGCATCTCCCCCGGCCGTTTGGCGAGGTTGCGCGGCTGCCAGTTGACCGCGCCCGTCGAGTGCTCCATCAGCATCCAGGGGCGGCCCCCGGCCACCGATCGGGTCAGGTCGGCGGCCATGGCGAGCTCGATGTGCGGGTCGGCCCGGCCCGAGTCGAGGTAGTGGTCGTTGGCGACCACGTCGACCTCCGCCGCCCAGCGCCAGTAGTCCATGGGCTTGCAGTTGGGGATCATGAAGTTGGTCGTGACGGGCAGGTCGCTGAACCGGCGGATCGTCTCACGCTCCCTGCGGAAGCAGGCGATGTGCGCGTCGACCGAGAACCGCATGAAGTCGAGCTGGAGCCCGGTGAGCAGGCCGACCGGCGCGGTGACGGGCGGCTCGACCTCCTCGAACGAGCCGTAGGTCAGGCCCCAGAAGGTGGTGCCCCAGGCGGCGTTGAGCGCGCCCACGTCTCCGTACCTGTCCCGCAGCCAGGCGCGGAACGCCTCGGCCGAGGTCGGGCAGTAGCAGTGGGCGTTGGCCCAGCCGTACTCGTTGTGCACGTGCCACATGGCCAGGGCGGGGTGGCCGGCGTACCGCGCGGCGAGGGTGGCGACCACCCGCTCGGACGCCGCGGCGTAGTCGGGTGAGCTGGGGCAGAAGCTGTGCCGGGAGCCGCCACCGAGCACGTGGCCCTCCCGGTCCACCAAGCGGCTGCCGGGGTAGCGGCGGCGGAACCACGCGGGCGGCGACGAGGTGGGGGTGGCGAGGTCGGCGTACACCCCGGCCGAGTGCAGCAGGTCGAGGATCCGGTCGAGCCGGGAGAAGTCGTACTCGCCCTCCTGCGGCTCGATCAGTCCCCAGTTGAAGACGCCGACGGTGACCAGGTTCACCCCGGCCTCGCGCATCAGGCGGACGTCCTCACGCCACACCTCCTCCGGCCACTGCTCGGGGTTGTAGTCCCCGCCGTAGGCGAGGCCCTCGGGCAGGACGGGATATCCGGGCACGTCTCCCCCTCGACTCTGCTTCTGTGAACGTGCACAGTAGCGCACAACCGTCTCGCCGAGAAGGTGCGAGTGATCCGTGCTGATCAGCCGGGGTCGTTAACAACCGCGTAACGACCATTGACAGCACGGAAGGGACCTTTCAGTCTGTGAACGCTCCCAGACGCTTCAGCCTCTTATCCCCCTCCCCACCCCGCCTGGAGGAACATATGCGCGTGAACCGGTTAGTAGCGGCGGCGGTCGCGATCCTCACCGCCACGCTCTCGACGGCCTGCTCGGGCGGCTCCGACGAGCCGTCCACCCAGGCCGCGAGCCAGAGCGCGGCGCCGGCCGGCCCGGTGAAGCTGACCTACTGGACCTGGGTCCCGAACATGGACAAGATCGTCGCGGTGTGGAACCAGGCCCACCCCGACATCCAGGTCACGGTCAGCAAGCAGGCGGGGGGCGACGACGCGGCGGCCAAGTTCCTCACCGCCGCCAAGGCGGGCAACCCGCCCGACCTGGTCCAGGCCGAGTATCAGATGCTGCCCTCCTTCGTCGCCGCCGACGCCGTGGCCGACCTCAAGGCGGAGACCGCGCAGACGAAGGCCGAGTTCGGCGAGGGCATCTGGGGGCTGGTGACCCTCGGCACCGACGCCGTCTACGCGGTCCCCCAGGACAGCGGGCCGATGATGCTCTACTACCGGAAGGACCTGTTCGAGAAGTACGGCATCGAGGTGCCGAAGACCTGGGACGAGTACGCCGAGACCGCCCGCGCCGTGCACAAGAAGGACCCCAAGGTCTTCCTCGGCACGTTCTCCAGCAAGGACCCGGGCTGGTTCGCCGGGCTCGCCCAGCAGGCGGGCGCGCAGTGGTGGTCGATCAGCGGCGACGCATGGAAGGTCGCGGTGAACGACGAGGCCACCAAGAAGGTCGCCTCCTACTGGGGCGGCCTGGTGAAGGAGGGCGTCATCGACGGCATGCCCTACTTCACCCCCGAGTGGAACAAGGCGCTCAACGACGGCAAGCTGCTCACCTGGCCGTCGGCCGTGTGGGGCCCGGGCGTGCTGTCCAGCAACGCGCCGAAGGCCAAGGGCAAGTGGGCCATCGCCCCGCTGCCGCAGTGGAACGCGGGTGAGAACTACAGCGGCTTCTGGGGCGGCTCTTCCACCGCCGTCGCCGCCAAGTCGCCCAACAAGGCGGCCGCCGCGAAGTTCGCCACCTGGCTGAACACCGACGCGCAGGCGCTCGGGCTGCTGATCAAGGAGGGCGCGGTCTACCCGGCCTCCACCAAGGGCGCCGCGCTGATGACCGACGCTCCCGACTACTTCTCCAACCAGCCCGACTTCTGGAAGCAGGCGGCCGACATCGGCGCCTCCGCCCGCGGCTTCACCTTCGGCCCCAATGTGGGCGTGACGTACAACGCCTACAAGGACGCCTTCGACAAGGCCGTCGCCGCCAAGTCCGACTTCGCCGCCGCCGTCCAGAGCATGCAGGACGCCACCGTCGCCGACATGCAGAAGACCGGCTTCACCCTCGCCCAGTGACGATGCGATCTCCGAATAAGGGCGCCCGCGCCGGCCGCGCGGGCGCCGTGCCCTACCTGTTCCTCGCCCCGGCGATGGCGCTGTTCGCGCTCTTCATGGCCCTGCCGATCGGCTACACGATCTATCTGAGCCTGCGGCGCACCAAGGTCTCCGGCCTGGGCCTCGGCAAGGGGGCCCGCACGGAGGTCTTCGCCGGGCTGGCCAACTACGCCGCCGCCGTCGGCGACGGCGAGCTGTGGGCCGGTTGGCTGCGGGTCATCGCGTACGGAGCCCTCGTGCTCGCGCTGATGCTGGGGCTCGCCCTCGTGTTCGCGCTGATGCTCGACGCGGCGCACGTGCGGCTCGCCCGCCTGACCCGGATCTCGATCTTCCTGCCGTACGCCGTGCCGGGCGTGGCGGCGACGCTGATGTGGGGCTTCCTCTACCTGCCCAGCCTCAGCCCGTTCGGCGAGCACCCCTTCCTGAGCGCCGACCTGGTGACGTTCTCGATGGCGAACGTGGCGGTCTGGGGCGGCACCGGCTTCAACATGCTGGTGCTCTACACGAACCTGCGGGCCGTGCCGCGGGAGTACTACGAGGCGGCCAGGATCGACGGCGCGAGCGAGCTGGGCATCGCGCTGCGCATCAAGATTCCGATCCTGGTGCCGTCGATCATCCTGACCACCGTGTTCTCCGTCATCGCGACCGTCCAGGTGTTCACGGAACCGACCACCCTGCGGCCGCTGACGAACACGATCAGCTCGACCTGGAGCCCCTTGATGAAGGTGTACCGCGACGCGTTCGTCACCGGCGACCTGTACTCGGCCGCCGCGACGTCCATGGTGATCGCCGGGATCTCCCTCGTGCTGTCGTTCGGTTTCCTGCGGGTCGTGAAGAACCGCGCGTTCGGGGAGAGCTGATGGCCGCCACCGCACTGCCGAGAACCCGCGGGCACGCCCGCCCTTCGGCGCGCCGACCGCTGGGGATCGTGCCGACCGGCGTGCTCGTGCTGGGCGCGATCTACACCCTGTTTCCGGTGAGCTGGGTGGTGGTCGCGGCCACCAAGTCCAAGGCCGAGCTGTTCTCCACCTCGACCTTCGCGCCCGGCACCGGCCTGCTGTCCAACCTGGCCGACCTGTTCGCCTACCGCGACGGCGTCTTCTGGCTCTGGATGCTCAACACGGTCCTGTACGCCGGGGGCGGCGCCGTGCTGTCGACGGCGGTGTCCACGATCTCGGGGTACACGCTGGCGAAGTACTCCTTCCCCGGCCGCGGCCTGATCTTCAACCTGCTCATCGGCGGCATCCTGGTGCCGTCGGTCGTGCTGGCGATCCCGCAGTATCTGCTGTTCTCCAAGGCCGGCCTGGCCGACACGTACTGGTCGGTGCTGCTGCCCCAGATCCTGCACCCGTACAGCATCTATCTGGCCAGGATCTACTCGCAGGCGGCGATACCCGGCTCGCTGCTGGAGGCGGGCCGGCTGGACGGGGCCGGCGAGTGGCGGCTGTTCCGCCAGGTGGCGCTGCCGCTGCTGACGCCGGGCATGGTGACGATCTTCCTGTTCCAGTTCGTCGCGATCTGGAACAACTTCCTGCTGCCGTTCATCATGCTGGGCGACGACCACAGGTTCCCGCTGACGGTCGGCCTCTACACGCTGCTCGCCGCGGGCGCCAACCAGCCGTCGCTGTACAACCTGATCATCACGGGGACGATGCTGTCGCTCATCCCGCTGATCGCGCTGTTCCTCACCATGCAGCGCTACTGGCGTACGGACCTGTCCGGCGGGGCCGTGAAAAGCTGATGGGCGCGGGGGAACACGCCGATCGGCGGGGGGAAAATACGACCATGGTGAAGCGTCCGACCATTCACGACGTGGCTGCGGCGGCGGGCGTCTCCCGAGGCACCGTCTCCCGGGTGCTCAACGACGACCGGTACGTGAGCCCGGCCGCCCACGCCGCCGTCCGCCGGGCCATCGCCGAGACCGGCTACATCGTCAACCGCAACGCCCGCAGCCTGGTCACCCAGCGCACCGGGTCGGTGGTGATGGTGCTGTCCGAGCCGCACGAGAAGGTCTTCGAGGACCCGAACTACAGCACCACCATCCGCACGGCCATCAGGCGGCTCGGCGAGCGGGACGTCTCCCTGGTCATCATGCTGGCCGGGGACGACGGCGACCGCGAGCGCGTGGTGCGCTACGTGCGCGGCGGCCACGCCGACGGCGTGCTGCTGATGTCCACACACGCGGGCGACCCGATGGTGGACGAGCTGGAGTCGATGCGCATCCCGGCGGTCGCCTGCGGGGCCGTCGTCGGGAAGGAGAACGTGATCCCCTACGCGGCGGCCGACGACCGCGAGGGCGCCCGGCAGATGACCCGCCACCTGGTCGAGCAGGGCCGCAGGAAGATCGCCACGATCACCGGCCCGATGGACACCCCGGGCGGCATCCAGCGCCTGGAGGGGTTCGCCGACGTGCTCGGCAGGAAGGCCTCCAGGAAGCTCATCGAGCACGGCGACTGGACCCAGCTCAGCGGCGAGAGCGCGATGGCGCGGCTGCTCGAGCGCACACCCGCCCTCGACGCGGTCTTCGTGGCCTCCGACCTCATGGCGGCCGGCGCGCTGTCCACGCTGCGCGCGGCCGGACGGCGGGTGCCCGACGACGTGGCCGTGGGCGGCTTCGACGACTCGTCGGTCGCCGCCACCACGCACCCGCCGCTCACCACGATCCGCCAGCCGCTCGCCGACGTCGCGGAGGAGACCGTACGGCTGCTGCTCGCGCTCATCGACGGAGGCGGCCCGGTGGACCCGGTGATCCTGCCCACCCGCCTCATCGTGAGGGAGTCGGCCTGAGACCGCGTCCCCGGGCGGCCCGTGCTCGCCCTGGTTCGGGCGCCTTCGCCGGCGGTCAGCCCCTGATGGGCAGGGCCGCGCGGGCGACGGCCAGGCGTTCGGCCTCCGCGCGCTCGGCGGCCTCCTGCTCTGCGGCCACGCGCCGGTCGTACGCGGCGCGGGCCGCGGCGATGGCGTTCTGGTGCTCCTCGGTCCAGACGACCAGGGCACGGATGGTGGCGTGCAGAGTCGCGCCCATCGGCGTCAGCGCGTAGTCCACGCGCGGCGGGACGGTCGGGTGCACCGTCCGGCTCACCAGCCCGTCGCGTTCGAGATGCCGCAGCGTGCGGGCCAGCATCCGCTGGCTGACCCCGTCGATCGCGCGGCGCAACTCGGTGAAGCGCAGGCTCCGCTTGTCGAGCAGCGCGATCACCAGGAGCGACCACTTGTCGGCGATACGGTCGAGGATCTGCCGCACCTCGCAGTCCGCGCGCCGGTCCCATTGGAGGACGTCGTCGTCGACGCCGGTATCCGCGCAGTTACCGAGGGACTCGAAAGTGCCGTCTTCCATGGTCACCGATAGTGCCTGACGATGCAGTCGGTTACAAGACGGAACCGGCAGGCACTCGGGGAACCGCTCCGGGACCGGTTCCCCGACGAGATGGAGCCGGACTCCGATGTCCAATTCCATGGGCGGAATCGCCGCCCGCCACCCCGCCCGCATGACGGGACGCGCGTGGGGCGTGCTGCTGGTGTTGTGCGGCGCGATCTTCCTGGAGGGGATCGACGTCGCGATGCTGAACGTGGCGCTGCCGTCGATCCGGGCCGACCTGGGCCTGTCCACCGGGACGCTCAGCGGCGTGGTCAGCGCCTACGTGCTCGGCTACGGCGGGTTCATGCTGCTCGGCGGGCGCGCCGCCGACCTGCTGGGCCACCGGCGGATGTTCCTGCTGTGGCTGGCCGTCTTCCTGGTCTTCTCCGGGCTCGGCGGGCTCGCCACTCAGGGCTGGATGCTGCTGGCCGCACGGTTCGTCACGGGGGTCGCGGCCGCGTTCATGGCACCCGCCGGGTTGGCGCTGGTCACGTCCAACTTCCCGGAGGGACCGGTGCGCACCAAGGCGCTCGGCGTGTACGCGGGCACGGCGGCGGGCGGGTTCTCGCTCGGCCTGGTCGCCGGCGGCGTGCTCACCGCGTTCGGCTGGCGGTGGGTGTTCTTCGCGCCGGTCATCCTGTCCGCGCTGATCCTGGGGGCGGCGCTGGCCCTCGTCCGCGACACGGGTGGCGAGCGCCCCTCGGGCGGCTTCGACCTGGCGGGGGCGTTGGCCGTCACGGGGGCCATGTTGCTCCTCGTGTATGGGATGGTCCGGTTGGAGCACCCCGGCGACGGCCCCGGCCTGACCGCCGGCGCGATCGCGGCGGGGCTGGCGCTGCTGGGGCTGTTCGTCGCGATCGAGCGGCGGTCGTCGTCACCCCTGGTGCGGCTGGGCATCCTGCGCACCGCGCCGCTGGTGCGGGTGAACGCGGCGGCGCTGCTGTTCCTGTTCGCGTTCGCGGGGTTCCAGTTCCTGATCACCCTGTATCTGCAGGAGTGGCGCGGCTGGAACACGATGCAGACCGGCCTGGCCATGCTGGTGATCGGGATCGACACGGTGCTCGCGCCGACGCTGACGCCGCGCCTGGTGAACCGCTTCGGCAACACCCGGGTGCTGTTCTGCGGCATCGTCCTCGCGGCGGTCGCGTACGCGCTCTTCCTGCCCGTGGGGATGGACTGGACCTACGCCGCCATGCTTCCGGCACTGCTCCTGCTCGGCCTGTCCTTCTCGCTGGCGTACGGCCCGCTGACCATGGCCGCGACGGAGGGCGTCGACGAGGACGAGCACGGCCTGGCGGGCGGCCTGCTCTACACGGCGATGCAGTTCGGCACGGCGCTCGGGCTGTCGGCCGTCACCGCCGTAAGCGTCGCGGCCGGGCCGGGGCCGGACGCGCTGCGGACCGCGCTGGTGGTCCCGGTGGCGGCGGCGGTGCTCGGCGCGGTCGTCGTCGCGTTCGGCCTCCGCGCTCCCGGCGGGGCCTCGGCCCCGGCTCAGGACGCCCCGCGAGCGCAGCCGCTGCAGAGGGATGTCACACACTGAGGAGGTGTCTCGTCCTCAGTACGTGAACGACCATGACGGCGGGGTGGTTACCGGCCTGGACGCCGAGTTCCAGGCGATGCGGCCAAGGCTGCTCGGCGTCGCGTACGGCCTGCTCGGCAGCCTCGACGAGGCCGAGGACGTCGTGCAGGACGCCTGGCTGCGGCTGCGGTCTTCCAGGGCGAGCGACGGCGGCGACGAGATCAGGGACGTGACCGGCTGGCTGGTCGTCACGGTCTCCCGGCTCGCTCTCGACGTGCTGCGCTCGGCGCGGCACCGCCGGGAGGAGTACGTGGGACCGTGGCTGCCCGAGCCTATTCTCACCGGGCCCATTCTCGCCGGGCCCGTTCTCGCTCAGCCCGACCCCGCCGAGCGGGTGACCCTGGACGAGTCGCTGAGCATGGCGATGCTCGTCGTGCTGGAATCGCTCAGCCCGGCCGAGCGGACGGCGTTCGTGCTGCACGACGTGTTCGGCCTGACGTTCACCGAGGTGGGCGAGGCGGTCGGGCGCAGTCCGGCGGCCTGCCGGCAGCTCGCCGCCCGGGCGCGGGCGCACGTCGCGTCACGCGCGCCCCGGTTCGACGTGGACCCCTCCGAGCATCGGCGGGTGGTGCACGCCTTCGCCCGGGCCTGCCTCGGCGACGACATGGACGCGCTGGTCGCGCTGCTCGACCCGGACGTCGTCCTGCGCAGCGACGGCGGCGGCCGGGTGCGTGCCGGGAGGCGGCCCGTCTTCGGAGCGGCCAAGGTGGCCAGGCTGCTGTTCGGCATCCGCAGGTTCGGCCGGTTCGAGCTGGTCCCGGTTGTCGTGAACGGCTGGCCGGGCCTGCTGCGCTACCACGGCGACCGGCTGGTCTCCGTGCTCGGCCTCACCGTCGCGGACGGCCGGGTCACCGCCGTCGACATGGTCCTGAACCCGGAGAAACTCGCCCGCGTGACGCGGGCCGACGAGACGAGGAGATCACGGTGATCGAGAGGATCAACGTCCGCGAGCTGGCTCCCGAGGCGTACCAGGCCATGCTCGGGGTGGAGCGTTTCCTGCACGAATGCGGCGTGCCCCACGCCACCCTGGAACTCGTCAAGATCCGGGCCAGCCAGATCAACGGCTGCGCCTTCTGTCTCGACATGCACTGCCGGGATGCCAAGAAGGCCGGCGAGAGCGACGAGCGCCTGTGGTCGGTGGCCGCCTGGCGGGAGGCGCCGTACTACACCGACGCCGAGCGGGCCGCGCTGGCGCTGAGCGAGGCCGCGACCCGGCTCGCCGACCGGCCCGACCCCGTGCCGGACGAGATCTGGGCGGATGCGGCCGAGCACTACACCCAGGAGCAGCTGGCCGCGCTGGTCGTCGCCATCGCGCAGATCAACGCGTGGAACCGGATCTGCGTCGTGAGCCGCAAGGTCCCCGGCTCCCTCTGAACGAAAACAGGAGGACGGCGGCACACGGGGCGAATAGTCTGCCTACGTCATGGAAGGAGGAAGGGCCATGAGACGCACCACGATCCGCAGGCCCCGCCGCGTCCGCCGTCCCGCCGCCGATCTCGACCTGCGCACCCCCTCCGGCCGGCCACTTCCGTACTGAGCTGCGCTTCCAGAGGCCCTCATGCAGAGGCTCTCGTGCTCCCAGAGGCTGCTGTGACACCCGAGTCTTTACGCCCCTTTTACCAAGCCTCCGATATCTATACCGGAAAGGTCACGGAACCATCACGGTCGGGGGGAAACGAACATGGTCACGGTGGTGCCGTCGCTCGCCAAGGTCAGGGACATCAGGACCGCGCTGCGCCGCAGGCCCGCGCGGGACAGGAGGGACCGGAAGATCGTCGATCTCAAGGCCTACACGGGCGGGAACGTCATCCGGTTCCCGAGGACGTCCGGGCCGACGTCCGCCGCCTGAGCCGGTTCTTCCGCAGAGATCCACGAGACGGCCCGTCCGGCATCCCTGCCGGGCGGGCCGCGGCTTTTACTGGTTGAATGTCGCCTTATGAGTGATCTGTCCGCAACCGAGCGGACCCGGCACCGCCGGCTACGGGAGCAGGGCCGCACCGACCGGGAGGCGCTGTTCGAGGTGCTCCGGGCCGGGTTCGTCTGCCATCTCGGCGTCGTCGTGGACGGCGACCCCATGGTGGTCCCCACGGTGTACGGCTTCGACGACGACCAACTGTACGTGCACGGCTCGGTGGCCAGCCGCAGCCTCACCCGGGGCACGACGGTCTGCGTGACGATCACCCACGTCGACGGCCTCGTGCTGGCCCGGTCGGTCTTCGAGCACGGCGTGAACTACCGCAGCGCGATGATCTACGGTGTGCCGCGCGTGCTTGAGGACGACGAGAAGCTGCCCGCCCTGCGGTGCCTGACCGAGCACGTCACCCCCGGCCAGTGGGAGTACGCCCGGCAGCCGAACCGCAAGGAACTGGCCGCCACGACGATCCTCGCCCTCCCGCTCGCCGAGGCGTCGGTCAAGGTGCGCGAGGGCCACCCGGACGACGCCGACGACCAGCACGACGTGTGGGCCGGGATCCTGCCGCTCACCCGGTCGTGGCAGGCGCCCGTGACCGACCCGCAGGCAGCCGCCCATCCCGTCCCGCCGCACATCCTCGCCCGCACCACGCCCCACTGACCGCGGCGCCGTACGATCCGGCGAGCCGGGGTTCGTCTCACCGGACCGGCAGCCACACCGTGCCCGAGCCCCGGTCGCGGGTCAGCGTGATCTCCCAGCAGCCCGGCTTGGGGAAGACGAAGCCGGTGCCCCACTCCTGACCGGGCCGGTGCCAGGTCGATCCGCCGTGTGCCTCGGGTCCCCAGGTCGGCCTGGCGGCGGTGCCGTCGGGGAGCGCGGCGGTCACGCGCAACGGCCCCTCACCCGTCATCCGCCACACGATCTTGACCTCCCGCCCGGCGGCGAACGGCAACGGCGCGAACATCAGTCCCCACACCTCGGCTCCCCGCCCGATGCCCCGCACCTCGGGCAGTGCGTTCGCCGTGCTGCCGGCCGTCCGTTCACAGGACCCCTGAGCGGGGACCGACGCAGGGACCGACGTGGGGACCGGCGCAGGGACCGACGCAGGGACCGACGCAGGGACCGACGCAGGGACCGACGCAGGGACCGACCCGGACGGGAGCGTCGTTCCGATGCCGGTGCCGGTGCCGGGGGTTTCGGTGCCGGCGCAGCCCGCCACGAGCACCAAACCGCATAAGCCAACCGCAGTGTGCCTCATGCCTCTGACTACCGCCGCGGCTACCCGGAGGTTCCCGCGGAGGCGGCCACCGCCTCTGCCGATTTCAGCTTGATCGTAAGTGGAGTGTTGCGGGTGCGGCCCATGCCGTTCCGCTGTCGAGCGGTCGGGTACCCGCCCCCTGCTGGCCGTCAGGCGGCTGAAGTTCGCGGGATCTCCATGACGCCGAGGGCGGCTAGGCCGATGAGGTGCATCCCGGCGCTACGGGCTTCGATAAGCGTCAGTTCGATAAGGCGGTGATCGTCGATCTGCAGGTGAATGCGGGGTTCGTAGTCGCCGCAACCAAGGACGGAGTCGAGCCACAGCCGCTGGGGGAGCCCCGCCAGGGGGATGGCGTTCAGGTCGACGGCCTGAATCCAGGCGTTATGGATGCGCTCGGAGCGAGGCTCATCGGTGTGGTCGTTCATGCACCAGAGCGGGCACGACCGGTCCGGGTATGGGCGGCTTGAGCAAGCTGACCAGCGGCCCGGACCGACTTCAGATGCTCCGCGCTACCGGCGATGGTCTGCGTCCCGGCGAGCGTACCGAGATTCTCGGTGCCCACCTGGTCTCAACTCCGAGCCACGTTGCGGACGCGCTCGGTGTTGACGAGGGGGACAATGTCGAGCGACGCCGCCGCGCTTACTACGACGGTCAGGGCGTCGTCGCGCTCTCCACCTCGTGGCTCCCCGGCCGAATCGCAGAGGCCGCACCCGAACTGCTGGTAAATCAGCCGTTGCCGAAGATGACTTTCGGGCTCGTCGAGGAGCGAACCGGACGCCGAGCGGCTAAGCGTCGAGACATAGTCGCGATCAAGCCTGTTCTGGAGGACGTTGCCGCCGTGCTGAACCTCGATCCAGGGGTACCGGTGTTGACCATGACGAACTGCTATTGGGACCAGCACGGCGAGGTTACCGAGTACGCCGAGGACTACCTTGGGCAAGGCCGCGAACTGTAGGCCGACTTCGACCTCGATTGACCCCGTAACGATCCCGCCGACGGGCAACGGAGGCACGGCAGCCGGTCGGAGTGGCGCCGTGATTTAATGTCAGCCCCAGCCACGAGAACGTGATCAGTGTCAGAGGCTTGGGCTGGGTAGCACTAACATCGCTGGCGGCCCTTGTTCAGTTGGCGTCGGGCGGCACGCCCAAGGCGATGTTCACGTCCGGGCCGTCCCAGCCCGTCGGGGTCTTCCAGATGGTCGAGACATTGAGAGCCTCCGACAGGAGGTCAACGGCCCACAGATCTTGCGGAGCTTCAGGCAGAACCAGGACGACTTCGTCCGCCCGTTCACCGCCGCTCCATTCGGTCTCCAGGGCCCGGATGGCCGCCTCGCGGAGTTCCTCGTACCTTGCAGCCCTGCTGCCGATCACCACGTAGATCGTCGACCCTTGCCCGGTTTTGCAGGTGATGTCGGCCAGCTCTGAATCCATGGACGGCTGGAGTTCGTTGCGGAGCAACTCCGCCATGAGAGTGTGGCGGAGCCATCCGTGCCCCGGACGCTCGCGATCGGCGGAGATCCGGTCCTTGAGGGAGGCAACGAACTCGTCACGGCTGTTGTACTGGGCTTGCGGCATCCCGGCAGCAACGTCCGGCATGGGATCCGCGTGCGCAAGCGCCGGCGGAACGGCCTTCGCCGGGCCGCCGAGTTCCACGGGAAGCGGGGCCGAGTGCAGGATGGTCAGCGACTGCGTGCACCGGGTGATCGCGACATAGAGCTGCCGTAGGCCCACGGGTCCTTGCTCGGCGAGGTACTGTGGCTCCACCACAACGACGTGATCGAACTCCAGGCCCTTGGCGAGCGGCGCGGGCAAGACCGTGATCTGCCCGCCGAACCCCGGCAGGGTCGATCCCTGGGCTGCCGAGATCGCGCTTCCGATCTCATCGAGTAGTTCGCCGGCGCCTGGAACGACGACCGCTACTGACCTGGCGCTGTCACGCATGGCCAGCTTGAGTGCTGCGGACGCCGTCGCCTCCACCAGCTTGGCGCGCTTGACCGAGGTGACCGTCAGGGCATCCGCGACAGGTGGACGGATGGGCGTGGGGAAGGCCGTCGACGGCGACAGAGCGGTGGCGAGCGGCCCGGCGAAGGCCATGACCTCGGTGGGAACCCGATAGCCGGTGGTGAGCTCGGCCATATGCCAGCCGTCAGGGCCTGCGAGGAGGCCGGCTAACCGTCCCCAGACGTCGTACTGGCGGCTACCGGTGGTCTGGGCGAGGTCGCCGAGGATGGTCATCGAACCGCTCGGACACCGGCGCGCGAGGGCCCGCGCCTGCATCGGGGTAAGGTCCTGGGCCTCATCGACCACGATGTGCTTGTACCGCTGCGGCTCCTCACCGGACAGCAGATATCGCAGTTCCTCCAGGCATACGAGGTCTTCGGCGGTCCACGGCTCGTCGGCGACGCGCTTGGCCTGCGGCCGGACGATCTCGGACTGCTCATCCGAGGTGAGGACTCCCAGTGCGGCGCCCTGTACGGCTCCGGCATCTCCCAGTAGGCCTCGCAGGACTTGTTCGGCCGTGGTGCGGGGCCACACCTTCGCGAACATCGCGGCGAGGTCGGTCTGCTTCTCCAGTTGGCCGCGGAACTTGACGTCGTTGAGCGTGGTGCGGGTGGCCTCCTCGTACCGGTGCATGAGGAGGTCCAGCGTTCGGTCGATGAAGCGCTGGCGCCGGATCAGGTAGGGACCGCCCGCGTCCACGGCCTCGTTCAGGAATTCCGCCAGCTCGGTACGGGCCAGCCACAGTGTTGCACCACGGAAGCTGAACGCGAGTTCCTCGCGCGGCAGCAGGTCGGGGCGAATGAGCCCGCGTACTGCGTTGCTGAGGACCTGGGCCATCCGCTCGTCCGACTTGACCAGCCGGGCCGACGGCGAATCCGCCCCGCGGACTTCACCGGCCCACACTTGGGCGACGTCCAAGGTGCTCACGCCGCCGGTGCCCAGACGCGGCAGGACGTCTCTCACGTACTGCAGAAAGTGCTTGTGAGGTCCGATGACGAGGACTTCGTCATCGGTGAAGTACTTGTTATCCAACAGCCAGGTCACCCTATGCAAGCCCACGGCGGTTTTGCCGGTGCCGGGGCCTCCCTGGACGACCAGCAGGCCGCGCCGTTCGTCGGAGACGAGACGGAGCTGGTCCCGCTGGATCGTCTCGACGATGTCGCGCATCAGCCCGTCGCGGGCGAGGTCGAGATCCGCGAGCAGGAACGGATCAACACGGTCTTCGGCTGCAGAGGGCGACTCGGGTGAGCCCGGAAGCGGCTGGATCTCGTTGTCGCTGTAGTCGAGGACCTTGCGTCCGTCACATCGCAGGCTGCGCAGCAGGCGCACGTCTTCAGGGTGATCGGAGGTGGCGAGCCGCCACTCGGTCGCCTGTTTGGACGTCCACTTCACGACGACGAGGTCACGGGCACTGTCGCGGACGGTGCGACGGCCGAGATACCAGGTCAGCTTGTCGTCTTCGTCCTTCGTGAGGTCGACCCGCATGGTGACGAGGGCGAGGTGACCAATGTCCTCACGCTGGCCGTACTCGGGCGGAGCATCGGGATGGGATAGAAGGTTCGCATCGGAGCAGTCGGTGCGGTAACCGTTCTTGAACCGGTCGATTGCCGTCCGCTCCTGCTCAACGCAGTCGTAGGCGTGATCTACGGCTCGCTGCTCCTCCGCGATCACCACCGAACGGTCATCCGCCATGTGCCTCCTTCACGAGATAGCCCTGATAAGCACGTTCAATCGACAAGCGAATCGCACCGCTCTTCGCCTCGCCTGCTCCTGGCATCACCCGCAAAGGCGAGAGCCAGCTCGGATGCTCAATGCCGGGACACGCCACCATTGAATCATGTGTGAACTGAATCCACTAGAGCTCTTCGTGATGTTGTCTATTACACATAACTGAGGTACGGTCCCGGTCTGCACGGCTGACGCAGCAATCGAGGAGCGCTCACGTGAATGGGACGTCTGAGTGATGCCGACGGAGGTCTCCCGGCTGGGGAAATGTGGGTCGTACCCCAATGAAGACTGTCGCCGGCGGCCAGTCGGCCGTGATTGTCGATCGCCGATCGAGGAACAGCGCCGGTACGGCCGAGCGTTCCGGCGGCTGGCCGACTTCGAGACTTCCCTGCGCCGGGCCGCCATGCTCGGCGAGGATCTGATTCAGCTGATATCCGTTGGTCTGACGCATGGAAGCGTCCGGCCCGCCTCCGAGAAGGGTGCCAGGTGAGCCTCAACCACCAGAAATACGCGGACTTCATCTGGTCCGTCGCCGATCTACTGCGCGGTGACTACCGCCAGTCGGAGTACGGCAAGGTCATCCTGCCGTTCACCGTGCTACGCCGGATCGACTGCGTGCTTGAGCCCACCAAGGAAGCGGTCCTGTCGGCCGCGAGGCAGCTCAAGGACAGCCCTCTCCCCCAGGGGGCCAAGGATCGCAAGCTCAGGGACGCCGCGGGCGAGACCTTCTACAACACCAGCGAGCTGGACTTCAAGAAGATCGCCGCCGCGCCGGACAACGTGGCGAGCAACCTGCGGGCCTACATCGGCAGTTTCTCCTCTGGCGCGGTCGAGGTGCTGGACAAGTTCCGCTTCGACGAACAGATCACCCGGCTGGAAGAGTCCAAGCTGCTCTATCTGGTGACGTCGAAGTTCGCGACGATCGACCTGCATCCGGACAAGGTCGACAACCACCAGATGGGCTACATCTTCGAAGAGCTGATCCGGAAGTTCTCCGAGATCTCCAACGAGACCGCCGGTGAGCACTTCACTCCTCGTGAGGTCATCAAGCTCATGGTCAACCTGCTGATGGCCCCCGACGACGAGGACGTGATGGTGCCGGGCATCGTCCGCACCGTCTACGACCCGGCCTGCGGAACCGGCGGCATGCTCACCGCGGCTGAGGAGCACATCACCCGATACAACACCAAGGCGACGGTCAAGGTCTTTGGGCAGGAGCTCAACCCCGAGTCGTGGGCGATCTGCAGATCGGACATGATGCTCAAGGGCCAGGACCCTACGAAGATCGCTTTCGGCAACTCCTTCACGGCGGACGGGCATCCGAACGGGCGGTTCGACTACCTGCTGGCCAACCCGCCGTTCGGCGTGGAGTGGAAGAAGGTCCAGAGCGAGATCCTCGACGAGGCGGAGAATCTCGGCTGGGCCGGCCGATTCGGCGCCGGCACACCCCGGATCAACGACGGGTCGTTCCTCTTCCTCCAGCACATGATCTCGAAGATGAAGCCGGTCGAGGACGGCGGCTCCCGCATCGCGATCGTCTTCAACGGCTCGCCCCTGTTCACCGGGGCCGCCGGGTCGGGCGAGTCGGAGATTCGCAGGTGGATCCTGGAGAACGACTGGCTGGAGGCGATCGTGGCCCTGCCCGACCAACTCTTCTACAACACCGGCATCTCCACCTATTTCTGGATCCTTTCCAACCGTAAGGCGCCGGCGCTGCGGGACAAGGTGATCTTGCTGGACGCCCGCGACTACTGGGCAAAGATGCGCAAGTCGCTCGGCGACAAGCGCAAGCTCGTCACCGACGAGCAGATCGACGAGCTCACCAAGCTCTACAAGGACGTGGTCACCACCGGGATCGAGGACCCCAAGGTGAAGGTCTTCCCCCGGCATGCCTTCGGCTACCAGCGCATCACGGTCGAGCGCCCGCTCCGCCTACGTTTCGAGGTCACCGACGACACGGCCGAGGAGCTGGCCCAGGTCAAGGCCGTGCAGAAGTATGAGCACAAGGACGCGCTACTCAACGCGATCCGGTCGCTGTCCGGTACGGCTCGCGCGACTCGAAAAGAGATGGAGGCCTCGCTCATCGAGCACTTCGCCAAGCACCAGCTCGGCGCGCACGGAAAGGTCGCCGCACCGGTGATGAAGGCCGTCTGGGCCGCCGTCTCGATCAGCGACCCCGAGGGCGAGCTGCAGACCGACTTCAGGAACGATCCGCTACCCGATCCCGACCTGCGCGACAACGAGAACGTGCCGATCACCTCGATGAACTCCACGCCGGCCGAGCGTCTGGCCGAGATCGAGGAGTACATGAAGACTGAGGTGCTGCCGCACGTCCCCGAGGCCTGGGTCGACCACTCCAAAACCAAGCTCGGCTTCGAGATCCCCTTCACCCGGCACTTCTATGTCTACACGCCCCCACGCCCCCTCGAAGAAATCGACGCCGAACTCAAGTCTCTCGAGTCCCAGATCCAGCAGCTTCTAGGAAAGGTGACTCGATGAGCCGAAACGCCGGCAGGAGCTGGACTCAGACCGCAATCAAGCGCGTTGCCAAAGTGAGATATGGGCTTGGACAGCCGCCGCGATTGAGCTCTGAAGGTGTTCCGATTCTCCGCGCAACCAACATCTACCGAGGGAAGATCGTTCCGGAAGGGCTGATCTACACCGAGGTCAAGGAGCTCCCTCTTGACCGCGCGCCACTCTTGAGATCAGGAGAAATCCTCGTTGTAAGAAGTGGCGCCTACACCGGTGACTCCGCCCTGGTGACAGCCGAATGGGAGGGAGCCGCGCCTGGATATGACCTGCGCCTGACCCCGGAGCGAGTGGAACCAAGATTTCTAGCGTATTCACTGCTCGGCGCCGCAGTGATGTACCAAATCGATATCGCCAGAAGCCGCGCGGCTCAGCCGCATTTGAACGCAGAAGAACTGGGCGAAGCGCATATCTTTCTGCCGACGATGGATGAACAGCGACGCATTGCCGATTTCCTCGACGAGGAGACCGGCCGTATCCGCCAGTTGGAGTCTCTCCGGGAGGTTCAGCAGAAGCGTTTGGAAGAGCATACCGCAGCCATAGTCACCGAAACACTTCTTCCTGACTCACTCAGGAAACCTAAGGGGACATTGCCTTGGCCGTGGCTTCCCGCGCTCGCTGCCGACCGCCCTCTTGTGCGCCTGGGTTACATCTGCCAGCTGCAAACTGGCCTGACCGTTGACGGAAAGCGCGAGCTTTCCGGCGACGTGGTAACGCGACCGTATTTACGGGTGGCAAATGTTCAGGCGACTCACTTGGCGCTCAATTCAGTCATCGAGATCACAGTTCCTCGCTGCATCGCAGCCCGCAGCACTTTGAAGCATGGCGATGTCCTGATGACAGAGGGTGGCGACCTGGACAAGTTGGGGCGCGGAACGGTATGGCATGACGAACTGCCAGGTTGTCTCCATCAGAACCATGTCTTCGCACTGCGGCCTAATCGTGACAAGCTAGACGCCGACTATCTGGCGCTGATGACCAGGTCGGTGCACGGCCGCTGCTACTTCGAAAGCACCGGGGTCAAGACCACGAACCTCGCATCTACCAACAGCAGCAAAATCCTGGGATTTCCCATACCACTGCCTTCGGTGAAACAGCAGCGTGAGCTGGTGAAGGAAATCAATCAGAACCTCGAAGTCATCGATCAAACGTCTTCGGCCATCAACAGGCAGGTCGCGCTCCTGGCGGAGCGGCGGGAGGCGCTGATCACGGCGGCGGTGACGGGGCAGATTGATGTGACGACCGCTCGTGGGGTCGGGGTATGACGCTGCCGCAGTGGTCTTCGCCGCAGGCCCAGGCCGGGTCGCCGTACGAGTAAGACGAGGAGGTGAGAAAGAGATGGCGGAGCAGCGGATCTCCGAACTGCGAGTGGAGAACTTCCGTAGCCTCAGGCAGGTGACATTGCCGCTGGGGCCGGTCAACGTGCTCATCGGGCCGAACGGCGCGGGAAAGACGAACGTGCTGGAGGTGTTCCGATTCCTGTCGGATATCGTGCACAGCGACCTGCGGCCCGCTCTGGACGAGCGAGGCGGCTTCGAACGCCTGGTGTTCCGTGGCGGCGACGCCCATCCCGACCGGATCGTCATCGGCATCAAGGGCAGTTGGTCGCCCGCCTCCCAGGAACACAGCGACGAATATCGTCTGGTGATCCACGGAATGCCGCTGGCCAGAGACGAGCATTTCCAGTTCGCCAATCAACGGCATCGGCTCAGGACGATCACGATCGAGGACGAAGTGGCCACCGCCCAGGTGGCTGACTCGGGGGAGATCGCAGAGGAGATCGGGATCCAGGCCCTCAGCAGTGGATTGTCCACGCTGCCGCGGTTGCGCTCCTCGGGATTCAGCCTCGGACCGGTCCAGGTGGCTGCGCTGCTCGGCTCTTTCCGGATCTTCGATGTGGACGTCGCGCAAGCCATAATGCCGGCGCGAGTGCCGAGAAGCGGCGCGGAGAGCATCGCTCATAATGCGGCCAATCTGGCGGGTTTCCTCCTCTGGCTGCGCGAACACGACGCGGACGCCTGGAACCACCTCCAGGCGGACGCTGTCGACGTCCTTCCCCAGCTCGAAGCCCTCGATTTCGACTACCCGTCCGGGGCGGCGCACACGGTGGTCGTCGTGCTCCGGGAGCGGGGCCTGCGTGAGCCGACGCCGCTGCTGGACGCCTCGTACGGAACGATTCGCCTGCTCGGTTTACTCGCCATGTTGTACGACCCGGACCCGCCCGCGCTGACCTGTGTGGAAGAGATCGACCACGGTCTGCATCCGCAGGCGCTTGAACTCCTGGTGGAGCGAGTCCGGGAGGCGAGCGATAAGACCCAGTTCATCATCGCCACCCACTCTCCTGGCCTCGCCGACCGGCTGAAGCCAGAAGAGATCGTGGTCTGCGAACGCGCCGACGACGGCTCCTCGCTCATCCCTGCCATCTCCACTGCCAAGGTGGAGCAGATCGTCGAGGCAAGCGAAGGGATGCCGCTGGGGGAGCTCTGGTTTTCTGGCGCCCTGGGTGGTGATCTGTGAGCCGGCATGGAGGCACGCGCGTCCGACCCACGAGAAAACCGGTAGTGGTCGTGGCGGGTGAAGACCGTAACGACCGACTCTCCCTCCGGGTCCTACTCGAGGATTTCTGCCCGGAGATGCGCGGCCGCATCGTGGAAATCAACGACAAGGTGCGGCTGCATCAGGCGACCGGGGCAACGCTCGCGGCACGGGCCGAGGTGCTGGCCGGCAAGGTACGGGCGCGAGCCGTACGAGACGAGACCTCGGTGGCGTGTGTCTTCGTCCACGAGGATCTCGACAAGGTCGACAGCGATGACTATCCCGTCATCCGGGAGCGGGTGCAGAAGGCGCTGGAGACCGCCCTGGACGGCAGGGCCCACTACGCGCTCGCTGTTTCGGAGATCGAAGCGTGGCTGCTGCTGTTCCCGGAGGCACTGTCTGCCCTTGTCTCGTCCTGGTCCATCCCGGGCAAGCACCGCAGCAGGGACACCGGGCGGCTGCCGGATCCCAAGAAGATCCTCGTGAACGAGGTCAGTGGAGGCAGCCGCCGTTACCGCGAGTCCGACGCACCGGACGTTCTTAATCAGGCGGTGAAACTCGGTCTCCTGGCCACGCCGACGGGCCGTAATCGGTCATTCGATCAGATGCGTAAGGATGCCGCTCGGTGCTGCGCGGAGCATCTGAAGAAAGGGACATGAGCATGCCCCCCGTGCATCATGAGAAGGTCTTCGAGGACGCCATCGAGTCCGCTCTCCTCAGGCGGGGGTGGGTCAAGGGCTCCAATGACCTGTTCGACCACGCGCTCGGCCTGAACCCCACCGAGCTGCTGCACTTCGTCCAGGCGACCCAGCCAAAGCAATGGTCTCGCCTGGTCACCATGCAGGCGGGCGACGAGGCGGGAGCGAAACGGCGCCTGGCGGAGGTGGTGGCCAAGGCGATCGACGCCGACGGGGCGCTGGAGGTCCTCCGGCACGGTGTGAAGGACCGTGGCATCACCTTCCGGATCGCCTACTTCCGGCCCGCCCACACGATCGCGGCCGACGCACTGGAGCCGTACAGCAAGAACATCCTGAGCGTGGTGCGGCAGTTCCGCTACGCGGCCACGGGCGACGACTCAGTCGATCTGGCGCTGTTCGTCAACGGCGTCCCCGTCGCGACCGCCGAGCTGAAGAACGAACTCACCGGGCAGACGGTCGAGGACGCCAAGGAGCAGTACAAGGCGCGCGACCCCAAGGAGCTCGTGTTCGCGAAGAGGGCGCTGGTCCACTTCGCGGTGGATCCCAACCTGGTGTTCCTCACCACGCGACTGGCCCGGGGACAGACCCAGTTCCTTCCGTTCAACCAGGGCACCGGCGGCCCGGGCAACAAGGGCGGCGCGGGCAACCCGGACGCCGCCGGCGCGGGCGGCTACCGCACGGGGTATCTGTGGGAGGAGATCTGGGACTCGCACACGTGGCTCGACCTGCTCAAGCGCTTCCTGCACGTGGAAGACGAGGACGTGAAGAAGGGCCGGGGGCGCAGGCCGCAGCCGGGGAAGGTTCACAAGCTACCGCTGATCTTCCCGCGCTACCACCAGTGGCACGCGGTGCGGGAGCTCACCACGCACGCCAGGCGGCACGGCTCCGGCCACAACTACCTGATCGAGCACTCTGCGGGGTCGGGCAAGTCCAACACGATCGCCTGGCTCGCCCACTCCCTGTCGAACCTGCACACCTCTCACAGTCTCATGGAGCTCGCACCGGACGCGCTGGAGAAGGGCTACCAACCGAACCAGCCGGTGTTCGACAAGGTCATCGTGATCACGGATCGTGTGGTGCTCGACCGGCAGCTGCAGGAGACGATCTACCAGTTCGAGCACACGCCGGGGGTGGTGCAGCGGATCGACCAGGACTCCACGCAGCTCGCCGAGGCGTTACAGGGCGAGACCGCACGGGTGATCATCACGACGCTGCAGAAGTTCCCGTACGTCCTGCAGCGGGTGGAGGGACTGCGCGGGAAGCGGTTCGCGGTGATCGTGGACGAGGCGCACTCCTCGCAGTCCGGCGAGGGGGCCGCGGCGCTCAAGCGAGTGCTGCGGCGGCTCGGCAGCGATGAGATCGACGAGGACGGAAACCTGCTGACCGCGAGCGCGCTGGCCCGGGGCAAGCACGACGAGCTGTCTTACTTCGCGTTCACCGCGACCCCGAAGCCCAAGACGCTCACGCTGTTCGGCACCCCGGGTCCGGACGGCAAACCGCGGCCGTTCCACATCTACTCCATGCGGCAGGCGATCGAGGAGGGCTTCATCCTCGACGTGCTGAGGAACTACGTCACCTACAAGACACTGTGGCGGCTGATGAGCCAGGAGCCGGACGACCGGCAGGTGGAGCGACGCAAGGGGCAGGCGCTGCTGGCCAGGTTCGCCGAGCTGCACCCGACCAGCATCCAGCAGCGAGCACAGATCATCGTTGAGCACTTCCGGCGGCACACCGCCCCGCAGATGGGCGGCAGGTCCAAGGCGATGGTGGTCACCAGCTCCCGGGAGCACGCCCTGCGGCTCGGGCAGGCGATCCGCGACTACGCCGAGGTGAACGGCTACACCAACTGCGGCACGCTGATCGCGTTCTCGCAGAAGCTGACGGTCACCGACGAGAACGGGATCGAGCACGAGTACACCGAGGCCGGGCTGAACGGCTTCGGTGAGAAGGAGCTGCCGGACCGGTTCGCGTACTGCCGGGCCGACGATCCTTCGCCTACCGCGCCGGAGAAGCCCGAGTACCGGATCCTGGTGGTCGCGGACAAGTACCAGACCGGCTTCGACCAGCCGCTGCTGACAACCATGTATGTGGCCAAGAAGCTGCGCAGCGTGGCGGCGGTGCAGACGCTGTCGCGGCTGAACCGGACCCATCGCCTGAAGTCTCAGGGCGACCTGTTCGTGGTGGACTTCGAGAACAAGGCCGAGGACATCCAGGCCGAGTTCCAACCGTTCTACGAGGGCATGGCGGTTGAGGAGATCGATCCAAACCTGCTCTACCAGCGCGCGGCCGCCGTTCAGGGACACGCACTGCTGGTGGTGTCGGAGATGCAAGCCCTGGCCGAGGCTTACCTACAGGCCGAGCGCGTGTCGGCGACCCAGCGGGACTGGGAGAAGGCGCATGCCGCGCTCTACCGCTTCACCGAGCCCGCCGTACGGCGGTTCGAGAAGCGGCAGGAGCAGGACGCGGAGACTGGCGATGACTCAGCAGAGCAGTTCCGTGCCGACCTGCGGGGCTACGTGCGGCTGTACGGGTTTCTGTCGCAGGTCGTGCCGTACACCGATGACGATCTGGAACGGCTGTACCTGTTCGGCAGGTTCCTGCTGAACCGACTGCCGCGCCGGGAGGACCCTGCAGTGGACATCGGCGAGGTCGATCTCACCCACCTGAGGATCAGCAAGACCGGCGAGCACGACGTCAGCCTGGCGCCCGTGCCCGGCGGGGAGGTGACGCTGCCTGGGCCGTCGGGGGGAAGCTCGGCCGCCGCCGAACCGGAGATGACGTCACTGCACGCGCTGATCGCCGCCGTCAACGACAAGTACGGACTGGGCCTTTCCGAGGCCGATCAGATCTGGGTGGAGCAGCAGTTCCAGGAGGCCGTCGCCGACGAGTCGCTGAAAGTCGCCGCACTGGTGAACGACGAGGCGAACTTCGGGGAGGTCTTCGCCGACCATCTGGAGAAGGTGGTCGTGGACCGGCACACCGGTAACACGAATCTGGTGCAGCGCTTTTTCGACGACACGCTCTTCCGGTCTCGCATTACCGAACTGGGCCGCAAGCAGGTGTACCGAATGATCCGCGAAAGCAATGACATCCAGTGAGATGCCAGTGATATAAGCGTGAGCGTGGATGCTGGGACGATTGTCGGTAATCGGTACCAGCTGGTCTCGCGCCTGGGCGAGGGCGGCTACGGCGAGGTCTGGAGGGGGTTCGACCAGTCACTGGATCGGCACGTGGCGGTCAAGTTCATCCGCGCGGAGAAGTTTCCCGGCGCGGATGAACTGAAGGAGGCCGAGCAGCGGTTTCGCAGGGAGGCCCGGGTAACCGCCAAGCTCCGGCACCCTGGGGTGCCGATCGTCTACGACGTCGGCACCCACGACACGTCGCTGTTCCTGGTGATGGAGCTGGTCGAGGGCTATCGCATCGATCATCTGATCGACGCGCACGACCCGTTGCCGGTGTCCTGGGCGGCGGCGATCGGCGCCCAAGTGTGCGCGGTGCTGACCGTCGCCCACGAGCAGAACGTCATACACCGGGACCTCAAACCGGTGAACCTCATCCTCTGCCCGGATGGCACGGTCAAGGTGCTCGACTTCGGCATCGCCGCCGTGCTGGATCCGGGCGCGACAGTGATCACTAGGCTTGGGCAGGGGGTGGGCACCTTCTGCTACATGGCCCCGGAACAGGCCATCACCGGAAAGGCGGACTCGCGCAGCGATCTCTACGCACTGGGCTGTGTCGTGCACGAACTGCTGACCGGCCAGCGAGTCTTCCAGTCGGCTGTCCCCCAGGCCGAACTGGCGCGGCACTACTCCGAGCCGCCCCCGTCGCTCAAATCACTGCGTGCGGACGTGCCGGACGAACTGGAAGAGCTCGTCCTGTCATTACTGGCCAAGAACCCCTCTGACCGGCCCGCCTCGGCCGCGGAGGTCTACGAACGCCTGCTGCCGTACGTGGTGGCGCTGCCGCCGCTGCCGGGCGCGACGACGGCGGCGCCGACGCCGAATCCCGGGCGAATGTACGCCGTTGTGGCCGAACGGATCGCCGAGACCGCCCTCGTCGGCCCCCTCATCCCCAATCCGCCGATCCCGCCTGCACCGGATCTGTCCAGGAGCGACCTGATCGCGGCTAAGGAACAGGCGGAGAACCTCGCGCTCGACGGGCGGCTCAGCCAAGCCATCGAGGTGCTGGAAAGCGCAGTGTCCGCCTGCGCCGCCCTGCCCGCAGAGCGCGAGCTTCTGATCGCGCTACAGATGGACCTGGCGAACGCACGATTCGGAGCGCGAGACTACGCGGCGGCGCTCAGCGACTTCGACGAGGTGCTGCCCTCACTCGCCGACACGCTGGGAGCACGGCACCCCGTGGTGTTGGACTGCCGCTACAACCAGGCACTGAGCACCGCTGCCCTCGGCCGCAACGAGATCGCGCTGGACCAGATGACGGCTCTGCTCACCGATGTGCAGGCCGCTGTAGGCGAATCCGATCCCCTCGCACTGCTGCTCCGCCGAGAGATCTCGGCGCTGTTGATCAAGCTGGGAGATCCGCGGCAGGCCCGAACTCTCCTGCGGGCGCTGCTTCCCGAGATGGTCGCGATCCTGGGCCACGAAGACCCGGAGACGCAGCAGGCTCGAACCCTATTGGAAAACCTGGATCAATTCGATAGCGGCTGAGCTGACCTGCCGCAACTGTCTCTGCGCGTCCTCGGCCCCCGCGCATCCTCGCCCGGACCGGCACGCCGTACCGACCGTGTCGTTCAGGGCGGTCGTTCAGCGGGCGAGGGCCTCGCGGACGAGGCGGTCGCTCAGCTCGCGGAGGCGGGCCCGGGCCTCGCGGTCGTATGCCTGGGGGTCGGCCCGGCCCTCGCTCGCCCCGACGTGGTAGGTGCCACTGGGGACCTTCCCGTCGATCAGGCGGAGGGTGGCGTCGCCGCCCTCCCGCACCGAGCTGAGAACGGGCGCGCCGGCCTCCCGGACCATCGTGGTGTCCATGTACGTCGCCGGGTGCAGCGCGGTGACCGACACTCCCTGCCCGGCGAGTTCCTCGGCCAGGTCGAACGTGAACATGATCTGCGCGAGCTTGCTCTGGGAGTAGGCGCGCTGGCGGCCGTAGCCCCGGGTGAGCATCGGATCGGCGAAGTCGATCGCCTGCTGTCCTACCGACGCCACGTTGACCACCCGCGACGGCGCCGACCTGACCAGCAGGGGCGTCAACCGCCGGGTCAGGTGGTAGCCGGCCAGGTAGTTGACCGCGAAGCGCAGCTCGATGCCGTCTGCGCTCTCCTGCCTGCCGGAGTGCGGGGCTCCTCCGCCGACTCCCGCGTTGTTCACGAGCACGTCCAGGCGGTCGAACCGTTCCTCGACCTCGGTCGCCATGCGGTCGACCTGCCGGAGGTCGGCGAGGTCCGCGAGCAGTCCCTCCGTGATGCCGCCGATCTCCGCGCGGACCCGGCGCACCCGCTCGGGATCGCGCCCGTGCACGATCACCCGGTCGCCCGACGCGGCGAGCCGGGCCGCAAGGTGGCGGCCCAGCCCGTCGGTCGCCCCCGTGACGAGGATCGTCCTCATGCCGCGCTCGGCTTGAGGCGGACGCCGCCGTCCACGGTCAGCACGGTGCCCGTCGCGTAACCCGTCTCGATGAGGTACGTGATGGCGTTCGCCACGTCGGCGGGTGCGCCGATCCGGCCGACCGTGGTGGCGGCGGCGAACGCGTCGAGCGCGCCCTGCCGGCTGTCTCCCAGCCAGTCCCACCACTCGGTGTCGACCACACCGGGCGACACCGCGTTGACCCGGACCGGGGCGAGCTCCACCGCGAGCCCCGGGATCATCGACTCGATGGCGCCGTTCACCGCCGCGAACCCGGCCACATCGGCCATCGCGCTGTTCGCGCTGGCCGCCGAGACGAACGTCAGCGACCCGTCCCGCCGCAGCGCCGGCAGCGCGGCCTGCGCGGCGACGATGTGGGCGATCAGCTTGTCCTCCAGGGCCTGGCGCAGGGCCTGGGGCGTCAGCGACCGGAACGGCCCCGCGGCCTGCCCTCGGCCCGACACGTTGATCACGACGTGATCCACCGCGCCCACCTCGGCGAACAGGTTCCGCATCGCCTCCGGATCGCGGGCGTCGGCCACCAGCCCGGAGCCCCGCTCGCCGATCTCCTTGACCGCCCGCTCCAGCCGTTCCGGCGTACGGCCGGTGACGACGACCTCGCGGCCCGACGCGACCAGGCGTACGGCGGTGGCCAGGCCGATGCCGCTCGCGCCCCCGACGATCACCACTCGTTCACTCACTGGAACTCTCCTGAATGCGAGACATGATGCCTCGAAAGCATAAACCGAGACACAGTGTCCTGTAAAGTGGGCGGCATGGTTGGCAGGCCACGCAGTGAGCAGGCGCGCCGGGCGATACTCGAGGCCGCACTGCGGCTGTGCGAGCGCGACGGATATCCGAACGTGACGCTGAAGGGCATCGCCGAGGAGGCGGGAACCGGCAGGCAGACGCTCTACCGCTGGTGGGACACCAAGGCCGACCTGCTGCTGGAGGCGATGACCGACCTCGTCGGGAGCACCCAGGCGCCGTCGCAGGCCGACCTGGAGACGTTCCTGAGCGAGACGTTCGCGCTGGCGGACGGCGTGGTCGGCAGGGTCGTGGCCGGCCTCATGGCGGAGGCCCAGAGCGACCCCGCCCTGGGCGAGCGACTGCGGGAGCGGCTGATCGGCCCGCGGCGGGACACCCTGCGGGCAGTGCTGGAGCGGATGCCGCCGCCGCCGGGCGCCGACCTGGACCTGCTGGTTGACCTGATCTTCGGGGTCATGTGGTATCGGCTGCTCAACCGGCACGCCCCGCTCGACGCCGCTTTGGCGGCGGACCTCACGGCGCTCGTCCACAGGATCGGTTGAGCAAGGGAGCTCCGTCGAGCAGTCGGCAGAGCCGGACAAGCCGTGGCCAAGCGGGCACCGAACTCCTCATCATGCTCGTCTGTCACGTCTGCCACTTCACCGGCGGGCCGATGGGGCAGGATGGAGCGGTGACGCCTTCCCCAGCGGTCGTCCAGCCGGACCGGGACCTCCTCGAGGAGATCCTGGACGAACTGGACATCGAGCACACCATTGACACAGAGGGCGACCTGGCGATCTCCACCGCCCACCTCACGATCTACTTCCTGTTCGGCAAGGAAGGAGACCTGTTCACCGTACGGTCCTTCTACGACAGGCAGTACTCGGTGGACGACAAGCCGATGTTGCTCACGGCACTGAACGAGTGGAACGCGGACACGATGTGGCCGAAGGTCTACGCGTTCACGCAGGACAACGGCACGATCCGGGTCGTCGGCGACTCCCAGGTCTATATCGGGGCCGGCGTGACCAGGGAGCACCTGACCACGATGGTGGCCCACTGGGTCAGGTTCTCGATCAAGTTCTACCGCTGGCTCACCGACCGGATCGCCTTCGAGACCGATTGATCAGGCCGGCGGCGTTCCCGGCAGCGCCTGCGACCGCGGCGCACGCAGCCCGTCGAGCACGATCCGCAGGTTGCGGCCCCACTGCTCGTCCCCGGCCCGGAGTCTGAGCGTGCGCGGACCGGTCGCCACGGCCGCCAGCAGGAACGGCACGTCCTGCCAGGCCACGTCGGTCCGCATCACCCCGGCCTCCTGCGCGCGCTCCACCAGGTGCCGCAGGCCCTCCTGGATCTGGCCGAGCACCGGGTCGAGGTTCGGCCCGCAGGCGCCGCCCACGGCTTCCCGGATGCCGCAGCTCTCCGCGCGCAGCCGCACGTACGCGGCGGCGAAGGTCTCGAATCCGTGCCAGGGGTCGGAGTCGGCCGCGGCGTTCGCGGCCAGGTCGGCCATTTCGGCGAGCACCTCGTCGAGGACAGCCTCCAGCAGCGCCTCGCGGGAGGACACGCGCCGGTAAAAGGTGCCGATGCCCACGCCGGCCCTGCGGGCGATCTCGTGCGCCGTGACCTCGACTCCGATCTCGGCCACCGCCGCCCGCGCGGCCTCCACCAGCCGCTCCATGTTGCGCCGCGCGTCGGCCCGGGGCGTCCGCCCCGGCTCCGCCGCCAGCAGAACGCCGACCGCTCCGTCCCGACTGCTCATGGCCGCAGCCTACCAACCGGACTCGGCGCGTCCGGTTATGCTAGAGTCGCAACCGGACGCATCGAGTCCGCTTATGGCCTGGAGGCGGGAAATGAGCAGAATCCGTGTGGGCATCGTCGGCGCCAACCCCGAACGCGGCTGGGCGGTGCGCGCGCACGTCCCGGCGCTGCGGGCGCTGCCGGACTACGAGATCACGGCCGTGGCGACCAGCCGGGAGGACAGCGCCCGCGAGGCCGCGCGCAGGTTCGGCGCCCCGCACGCGTTCACCGATCCCCGGGCCCTTGCCGCGCACCCCGAGGTGGACCTCGTCGCCGTCACGGTCAAGGTCCCCCACCATGCCGAGCTCGTCGGCGCCGCCCTCGATGCGGGCACCCACGTGCTGTGCGAGTGGCCGCTGGCGCGGACGACCGCCGAGGCGCGGGACCTGCTCGACCAGGCGCGGGCGGCCGGCGTGCGGCATGCGCTCGGGCTGCAGGGCCGGTTCGCCCCCGCCGTGACCTACGCCCGCGACCTGCTCAGGGACGGCGCGGTAGGCCGGGTCACCGCGGTGAACGTCCACTCGGCGGTCGGCAAGGGCGCGAGCGGCAGGCTGCCGTCCTGGTCGGCGTACACGGTCACCCGCGCCGGCGCGGCCGGGCTGCTCGAGGTCGTGGGCGGGCACACGCTCGACGTCGTGGAGCATCTCCTGGGCGACATCGATTCCCTGTCCGCCACCCTTTCCGTGCAGCGCGGGCAGTACGTCATCGAGGAGAGCGGCGAGACGATCGAGGCCGACACCCCCGACCAGCTCCTGCTCTCGGCCACCATGACAAGCGGCGCTGTGGTCTCCCTGCACCTCCACAGCGGCAAGGTCACCGAGCCGGGCACGCGAATCGAGATCTCCGGCACGGAGGGCGACCTCTCCCTCGTGTCCACCGGCCCGGGCAGCCCGTACGGCGTGCAGATCACCGAGCTGCGCCTGCACGGGACGGCGGGCGGCGCGTGGAAGGAGCTGCCGATTCCCGAGAAGTACGTCCGGGCGCCCGGGGCGGCGGGCGACGCGCGCAACGTCGCCGAGCTCTACGCCGCGCTCGCCGCCGACCTGCGGACGGGCGGAGGGCAGGTGCCGGACTTCGCCCACGGCCTGCGCCTGCACGGCTTGCTCGACGCGATCCGCCGCTCCGCCGAGACCGGCACCCGCCACACGGTCGTCCCCGATTGATCGGCGCCCGGCCTGATCCGTCAGCCTCGCGCGAGGGCGTCGCGCAGTTCTGCGGCGGTGAGGCGGGGACCGTAGGCGGGCTTGTCCCGCTGGAACCGCCGTCCCTCCGCGAGCGGGCCCGCGTCGACCACGTCGAAGCCGAACGAGTCGGTCAGCTCGGCGACCGCCTTCTTGGCCTCGGCGTCGTCGCCCGCGATGGGCAGCGCCCGCCGGTTCTCCGCGCCGGCGGGCAGACCCTGCTCGGCGAGATGGACGTAGTTGATGGAGTTGAACGCCTTCACGACCCGCGACCCCGGCAGATGCGCGGCGAGCAACTCGGTGTCGGTGGTCTCCCCCGCGTCGAGCTCGGGGAAGTGACCGTCACGCTCGAAGTAGTAGTTGTTCGTGTCGATGACGATCTTGCCGTCCAGCGGCTCGACCGGCACCTCCCGGTATCTGCCGAACGGAATCGTCACGACCACGATGTCCCCCGCCGCCGCGGCCTCGGCCGCGGTGGCTGCGCGCGCGTTCGGGCCCAGCCCGGCCACGAGTTCGGAGAGCGTGTGCGGCCCGCGGGAGTTGCTCAGCACCACCGAGTGCCCGGCGTCGACCGCCAGCTTCGCGAGGGTGCCGCCGATCTTCCCGCTGCCGATGAATCCGATGACCATGGCTGGGGCAACACGGCCGCCGCCGGTGTCATTCCCGTGCCTCATTCCCCCGGCGGCGTGTCCTGAAGGACGACGACGGCCCGTTCGAGGAGGTCCCGTAGCCGGTCGGCCTCGTCGGGCGTGAACTCCTCCACCAGCCTGCGCTCCACGGCCACGGCCGCCGCGTCGGCCTTGCGCAGCAGCGCCTGCCCGGCCCGGGTGAGCCGGGTGACGAGCACCTGGGCGTGATCGCTGGAGGGACGCCGCTCCACCAGCCCACGCGACTCCAGCGTCTTGAGCACGGTCGTCATGCTCTGCGGGGTGACCGAGCAGAACCGCGCCAGCTTCGCCCCCGAGATGCCGGGCGCGAGCGACAGCGCGTACATCGCCGCGTACTGCGGGACGGTCAGCCCGAACGGCCGCAGCACGCGGCTCTTCTCCGCCATCAGGGCCTGTTCGGCGCGCTTGATGGCGTTACCGGGCCGCCACGCCACCGCCTCGGCGATCCTCGCCTCCTCGGCTCCCATCATCACGCTCCCCGCGCCGTCAGGGCTCTGACATGCGGACCCTACCACCGGTTTGACAGGCCTTCAGTTATTCATCCATCCTCTGATGTCCATCAGGGTTCTTATGGTTATAAGAATTGGATGGTATCGATGCCTGCGGATTCTCCCGGCTCACGACGGCGGGCGCCGTCCCTCGCCGTGGTCTGCGCCGCGGTGCTGCTCGTCCCGGTGACCGCCACGGGCGCCGCCGAGGCGCTCGGCGACGTCGGCGCGGACCTGCACGCCGGGCTGGACGCCACCCAGTGGGTGGTCAACGCCTTCTTCCTCACCTTCGCCGCGTTCATGGCGAGCACCGGGGCGCTGGCCGACCGGATCGGACGGCGCAGGATGTTCACCCTCGGCGCCTGCGTGCTCACGGCGTCGATGCTCCTGGCCGCCGCCGCGCCGGACATCGGCGTACTGATCGCGGCCAGGGCGCTCACGGGCGCCGGCGCCGCCGCGGCCACCACCGGCGGCACCGCGCTGCTCGCGCACGACTACCCCGCGGGCCCCGGCAGGACCAGGGCGTTCGCCTGGTTCGGCACCACGCTCGGCCTGGGACTGGCCTTCGGCCCGGTGATCGCCGGAACACTGGTCGGCGCCGTCGGCTGGCGCAGCCTGTTCGCGGCGGCCGGGATCGCGCTGCTGCCGGTGCTGCCACTGAGTGCGCTGCTGAACGAGTCGCGCGCCGCCCTGGACGGTCCCATGGACTGGGGCGGCGCGGCCGCCTTCACCCTCGCGCTGACCGCCTTCACCTTCGGCGTGATCGAGGGGCCGGCTCTCGGGTGGACGCACCCGGCGGTGCCGGCCGCCTTCGCCGCCTGCGCCGTCCTGTCGGCGGCCTTCGCCAGGGCCGAACGGCGTCATCCCGCGCCGCTGGTGGATCTGTCGCTGCTGGCCCGGCCCCGGTTCGCGGCGATCGCGTCCATGCCGTTCCTGCTCGCCTTCGGCTTCGTCGCGCTGACGATCGTGCTGCCGCCGTACCTCATGGCCACCTCCGGTTACTCGGCCCGGCAGGCGGGTCTGACGTTGATGCTGCTGACCGGGCCGACGCTGGTGATGCCGCCCGTCACCGGCGCCCTGGCCCGCCGCCTGTCGCAGCGCGTCCTGCTGGTGACCACGCTGCTGCTGGTCGCGGCCGGGACCGGGCTGCTGGCGGCGGTGCCGGCCGGCTCGGGCCCGGCGCGGCTCGCCGTGCCGTTGCTGCTGATCGGGACCGGCTTCGGCGTGTCGCTGGCCGTTGTCGACGGGGCGGCGGTCTCCTCTGTCGAGCCCGCGCGGGCCGGCATGGCGGCAGGGCTGTTCAACACGGCCCGCATCACCGGCGAGGTCGTCGCCATCGCCGTGCTCGGCGCCGTGCTGTCCGCGCTGACCCGGGCGAGCCTGACCGGCCGGTACGGCGAGGCCCGCGCGGCCCGGGCGACCTCCCGCCTGCTGCAGGGCGACATCGCGGGCGCCGTGCCGGCGGGGTCCGGGCGACTGGAGTTCGCCCGCCTGGCGAGCGCCGGCTACGCGGACGCCCTGCACAACGCCCTGTGGCTGCTGACCCTCCTGTCCCTGGCCGGCGCGCTCGCCGTCGGTCTCCTGATGTCCGTCCGCGAACCCGCGCGGATCACCACGTGAAAGGAACGATCATGCCTGTCGCCAGCGTCGCCTCCGCCACCGTCAACTACCTCGTCACCGGAACCGGGCCCGGCCTCGTGCTCGTCCACGGCACCGGCGCGACCGGCCAGACCAACTGGGCCCCGCTCATCGAGACCGTCGCCGGCCGCTTCACCGTGGTCGCCCCCGACCTGTCCGGCTCGGGCGACACCGTCGACGGAGACGGCCCGATCCACGTGGAGGATCTGGTCGCCCAGGTGCTCGGCGCGGCCGGGCACGCCGGTCTGGAACGGTTCCACCTGGTCGGCCACTCGCTCGGCGCCGTCGTGGCGCTGGCGGCGGCCGGCACCCGGCCGGAGAAGGTGCTGTCGCTGACCGCGCACGCCGGATGGGCCAGGACCGACCCGTGGATGGCCTTCCAGATGGACCTGTGGATCCGCCTGGTGCGCACCGACAGGGAACTGCTGGCCCGGCTGCTCCAGGTGACCGCCATGGGCGACGACACGCTGCGCGCCCGCTCGCCGGAGGACTTCGAGCAGGCCGCCGCCGGGTTCACGGCCTCCCTCGACGGGACAGAGGAGGGGTTCATCAGACAGGCGCTGGCCGACATCGCCGTCGACATCACGGAGCTGCTGCCACGCGTGACCGCGCCGACGCTGATCGTCTCCAGTGCCGACGACCGGATCGTGCCGCCGCACCACCAGCGCGAGCTCGCCCGGCTCATCCCCCACGCCGAGCTCGTGACCGTCCCCGGCGGCCACGGCCTGCCGTTCGAGGACCCGGCCGCGTTCACCGCCGTCATCAGCGACCACCTGGACCGCATGGCCACGACGTTCTGAGATCCGCGAAGGGGGGCGCCCTGTTCCGGCGTACCTGAGGTAGCCGGACATGCGCGCCCGGCCGAGGGGCAGGCGGCCGGGAGCCCACCGGCCTCTGACCGGAAATTGCGCCCTATCCGTGAACGCACAAGGTGTCGGAGATACCCGGGCGGACGCAGTCAAGAGTGCGACGTCGTCACAGTGGCATGCGATAACCCGCGTCGAGCCTGGAAATGGCGGCGTTGAAATATCTGTTCTCGACGATATGGGCGGCGAACGCCGCGAATTCGTCCGGGGTCCCGAGCCGCCGAGGATTGAGGAACTGCTTGATCCCCTCCGCCTTCATGTCCTCGTCGGCATAGCCGTCGACCATAGGGGTGTCGAAGCCCCCGGGGACGATGGTGTTGACGCGTATTCCCTGCCCGGCGAACTCGCGGGCGGCCGGCAGAGTCATGCCCTCGATGGCGGCCTTCGTCGCGGCGTATCCGACCAATCCGGTGGTTCCCTCGCGGGCGGCGACGGAGGAGGTGTTGATGATGACACCCCGCTCACCGTCCTCGTCGGGGGCGTTGCCCAGCATCACGGCCGCCGCGTGGCTCATCACGTTGAAGGTGCCGATGAGATTGGTGCTCACGAGCCGGGTCAGCACGGTCGTATCGCTGGGTCGTCCGGTGTCGGTGACGAGGATGACGGGGGCGAGGATGCCGGCGGTGTTGACGTTGATGTCGAGCGTTCCGAACCTGTCCAGGGTGGCGGCCACGACGGCGGCGACCGCCTCGGCGTCGCCGATGTCGGCGCCGATCCCGAGGGCGTTCTCGCCGAGATCGTCGGCGATCTGGGCGGCGAGCGTGCCGCGCCGGCCGACGATGACGACATTCGCGCCCCGAGCGGAGAAATGTCGTGCGACTCCCAAACCGAGCCCGGAGGTGCCGCCGGCGACGAGGACTGTCTTGCCGCGAATGTCCATGATCTACCTTCCGGAGCAGGTCGGTGGCACGTTTCACGGCTGTGCGCCGTCTCAGGCATCCCCCACAGTCTGTGCAGAGCGTGGAGACTCCGGATATGCATGCGATGGTCTTCTTCGGTCGACCCCGGGAAGTAATTTCCTTTCTCACTGGAAAGATTCGTCCGTTGTTTTGGGCAACCGTTAAAGCCGCTACGCTGAATTGAATGTGCTCAAAACGGAGCATTTCGTCGTCGGTGGGTCACCCGCGTGACGGCGGCGGTTGAGAGAGGCGAAGGGGGCCGGCGCACTCGCCGGCCCCCTTCGCTCACGGGGTGGTTGGTCAGCTGCAGCCGCTGGTGCTGCCGCAGCCCTCGCAGACGTAGCAGCTGCCGGCCGGGCGCATCTTGGTGCCGCAGGTCAGGCACAGCGGCGCGTCGGCCGTACGGCCCTGGTGGCTCTCCAGCGAGGCGCCGACCCGGCGCGGCTCCGGCACCGCCACCGGCGCGACCTGCCCGTTGGACAGGCCCTCGGCGGGCTTGGTCTCGATGGACTGCGCCTTCTCGACGGGCGCGGACTGCCCGCTCTCGATGGGCGCAGCCTGCCCGCTCTCGATGGGCGCAGACTGCGCCAGGGCGGCGGTGTCCACGTCCTGGAGCGCGGCCGGGTCCTCACCGCGCTGCTGCGCGGCCCGCTCGGAGGCGGAGAAGATGCCCAGGGCGGCCCGGTCCTCGTACGGCAGGTAGTCGAGCGCGAGCCGCCGGAAGATGTAGTCCATCACGGACTGCGCCATCCGGACGTCGGGGTCGTCGGTCATGCCCGCCGGCTCGAACCGCATGTTGACGAACTTCTGCACGTACGTGTCGAGCGGCACGCCGTACTGGAGGCCGATCGAGATCGCCACGGAGAAGGCGTCCATCACGCCCGCGAGCGTGCTGCCCTGCTTGGACATCTTGAGGAAGACCTCGCCCAGGCCGTCGTCGGGGTAGGACGAGGCGGTCATGTAGCCCTTGGCGCCGCCCACCGTGAAGCGGGTGGTGGTGCTCGGCCGCTGGTTCGGCATCCGCCGCCGGGTCGGCCGCGCGACCTCCACGACCTGGACGATCGGCTCCTTCTCCGCGGTCTCCTCGGAGACCTCCTCGGAGGTCTTCTTCGCGACCGACAGCGGCTGGCCGACCTTGCAGTTGTCGCGGTAGACGGCCAGGGCCTTGAGGCCGAGCTTCCAGCCCTCCAGGTAGACCTGCTCGATGTCGTCCACCGTGGCCGACTCGGGCAGGTTCACCGTCTTGGAGATCGCGCCGGACAGGAACGGCTGGACGGCCGCCATCATCCGGACGTGGCCCATCGGGGCGATGGCCCGCTCGCCCATCGCGCAGTCGAACACCTCGTAGTGCTCCGGCCGCAGGCCCGGGGCGTCCACGACGTGGCCGTGCTCGGCGATGTACTCGACGATGGCCTCGACCTGCTCCTCCAGGTAGCCGAGCCGGCGCAGCGCCCGCGGGATCGTCTGGTTGACGATCTGCATCGACCCGCCGCCGACGAGCTTCTTGAACTTCACCAGCGCCAGGTCGGGCTCGATGCCGGTGGTGTCGCAGTCCATCATCAGGCCGATGGTGCCGGTCGGGGCGAGCAGCGACGCCTGGGCGTTGCGGTAGCCGTTCTTCTCGCCCAGTTTGAGGCACTCCTGCCACTGCCGGGTGGCCTCGGCGTGCAGGGCCTTGTCCATGTCGTCGAGCGTGCGCAGGTCGTCGTTGGCCGCGGCGTGCTTGCGCATGACCCGCTTGTGCGGCTCGGCGTTGCGCTGGTAGCCGTCGTACGGGCCGACGATCCCGGCGAGCTCGGCCGAGCGGCGGTAGGACACGGCGGTCATCAGCGAGGTGATCCCGGCCGCGATGGCCCGGCCGCCGTCGGAGTCGTACGCGTGGCCGGTCGCCATCAGCAGCGCGCCCAGGTTGGCGTAGCCGATGCCGAGCTGGCGGTACGCCCGGGTGGTTTCGGCGATCTTCTGCGTCGGGAAGTCGGCGAAGGTGATCGAGATGTCCATCGCGGTGATGATCAGCTCGGTGACCTTCACGAAGGTCGCGACGTCGAAGCTGTCGTCGTCACGCAGGAACTTCAGCAGGTTGATCGACGCGAGGTTGCACGAGGAGTTGTCCAGGTGGACATACTCCGAGCAGGGGTTGCTGGCCGTGATACGCCCGGTCTCCGGGCAGGTGTGCCAGTCGTTGATCGTGTCGTCGTACTGCACGCCGGGGTCGGCGCACTCCCAGGCGGCCTGGGCCATCTTGCGGAACAGCGACCGGGCCTCGACCTCCTCGATGACCTCGCCGGTCAGCCGGGCCCGCAGGCCGAACTTCCCGCCGGCCTCGACCGCGCGCATGAACTCGTCGGAGACCCGCACCGAGTTGTTGGCGTTCTGGTACTGGACGGAGACGATGTCCTTGCCGCCGAGGTCCATGTCGAACCCGGCGTCGCGCAGCGCGCGGATCTTGTCCTCCTCGCGCGCCTTGGTCTCGATGAACTCCTCGATGTCGGGGTGGTCCACGTCGAGGACGACCATCTTGGCCGCCCTGCGGGTGGCGCCGCCCGACTTGATGGTGCCGGCGGAGGCGTCGGCGCCGCGCATGAAGGAGACCGGGCCGCTGGCCGTGCCGCCGCTGGACAGGAGCTCCTTGGAGGAGCGGATGCGGGAGAGGTTGACCCCGGAGCCGGAGCCGCCCTTGAAGATCACGCCCTCTTCCTTGTACCAGTCGAGGATCGACTCCATCGTGTCGTCCACGGCCAGGATGAAGCAGGCGCTCACCTGCTGGGGCGAGCGGGTGCCGACGTTGAACCACACCGGGGAGTTGAAGCTGAAGATCTGGTGGATCAGCGCGTGCTTGAGCTCGTGGTCGAAGATCTCCGCGTCCTCCTCGGAGGCGAAGTAGCCGTTCTCGACGCCGGTCCTGGTGTAGACGCCCACGACCCGGTCGACGAGCTGCTTGAGGCTCGACTCGCGCTGCGGGGTGCCCACGGCCCCGCGGAAGTACTTGGTGGTGACGATGTTGGCCGCGTTGACCGACCAGAAGTCCGGGAACTCCACGCCGTGCTGCTCGAAGTTGACCGAGCCGTCCCGCCAGTTCGTCATCACGACGTCGCGCCGCTCCCAGCGGACCTCGTCGTACGGGTGGACACCCGGGGTGGTGAAGACGCGCTTCATCTTCAAGCCCTTGCGCGGGCGCTTGCCCGCCCGGCCCCCCGCGCCCGATACGGTTCCGCTCACGGTCTCCGTCATGATTTCCCCCTCCCAGGGGCCGGTGGAGCCCCTCTTTCGGACCACGCTCGTTACAACCTCATCGTCGCGCCGCGGCCACCGCACCCGCGCCGTGCCGCCGCCTTCGCCCCGTCCCGGTCTCCCGGGAGGCGCTCACTCCTCGATCGGCTCCCGGTCGCCTCTGGCCGCCCTGAGCCGCTCGATCTCCGCCTCGAAGTCGGCCAGCGTCTCGAATCCCCGGTAGACCGACGCGAAGCGCAGGTAAGCCACCTCGTCGAGGTCGCGGAGCGGACCCAGGATGGCCAGGCCCACCTCGTGGGAGGCGATCTCGGCCGCGCCGGTGCCCCGGATGCTCTCCTCGACGCGCTGCCCGAGCTGGGCGAGGGAGTCCTCGCTGACCGGGCGTCCCTGGCAGGCCCGCCGCACGCCGGCGATGACCTTCTCCCGGGAGAACGGCTCGGTGACTCCGCTGCGCTTGCTCACCATCAGCAGCACGGTCTCCTGGGTGGTGAACCTGCGCCCGCACTCGGGACAGGTGCGCCGGCGGCGAATCGCCGCCCCGTCTTCGGCCGCACGGCTGTCCACGACCCGGGTGTCCGGGTGGCGACAGAACGGACAGTGCACTTCATCGCCTCCCTGAACGCACATCCCGAACACAAGGTGTGGTGAACTTACACCGCTGTGACTACTAGATGTTGTGGTCCAACCGTAGGAGTGCCCGACCTTGAACGCAAGTCGAACCGGCCACGGGAGGGGAAGTGCCTGTTCGGCGCGCGTGTCGCACCTCCAGTCACCGCCGCATCACCTGCCCCGCGGGTCGCGGAATACGCCCTTTACGCGCTTTTCCCGGCCCATTTCCGTACGGCTTCTGACCTGGGCGTACAGCGCCCAGAGAAGATCGGGTAAATCGAACACGGGATCGATCGAACTCCCGTACGATGAGGTGGATGGACGGCGAGATCGGCGATTTCGCTGGATATCGAACAATTGTTTGACGGTGATCTTGAATCGCGGTACGGTCGCTCTGTGCGACATGAGGAACACGGATTGAGAGGTGGCATCGTGAGTGACCGAAGTGAGCAAGCGGATGGCGTCAGCGACCTCGCGGTTCGCAGGCGCGACTCGCTTGGCCTCACCCCCAGGCAGCGGAAGATCCTCGAGGTGATCCGCGACTCGGTCCAGCAGCGCGGCTATCCGCCGTCCATGCGGGAGATCGGGGAAGCGGTCCAGCTGACCAGCACCTCCAGCGTGTCGCACCAGCTCACGGCGCTCCAGCGTAAGGGCTACCTCCGGCGTGACCCGCATCGGCCCCGGGCCCTGGAGGTCCGGCTGCCGGGCGAGCCGGTGCTGTGGGTGGACCCGGACGCCACCTCCGAGGAGGAGGCCGGGTTCAACCGGCCCACCGCGGCCTACGTGCCGCTGGTCGGCCGCATCGCGGCCGGTGGTCCCATCCTCGCCGAGCAGAGCATCGAGGACGTGTTCGCGCTGCCCAAGCAGCTCGTGGGCGAGGGCACGCTGTTCCTGCTCCAGGTCTCCGGTGACTCGATGATCGAGGCCGCCATCGCCGACGGCGACTGGGTCGTGGTGCGGCAGCAGCCGGTCGCCGACAACGGCGACATCGTGGCCGCCATGATCGACGGCGAGGCCACCGTGAAGACGTTCAAGCGCAAGGACGGGCACGTGTGGCTGGTGCCGCACAACCCCAACTACGAGCCGATCCCCGGTGACGAGGCCACCGTGCTCGGCAAGGTCACGGCCGTCCTGCGCAAGCTGTAACCGTCCGCCGGTTCCGGACGCCGCACAGGGGACAAGCCCGGCGCTCTCGTGAGCGCCGGGCTTGTGCTGCTGTGCCGTGTTCGGTTCGCCGTCAGGAGGCGGTGCAGCTCACCGGCGACGGGACGCCGTTGGTGCCCGACCAGGTGCCGTTGAAGCCGAACGTGGTCGAGGCCCCGGCGCCCAGCGCGCCGTTGTAGGACAGGTTCGTCACCGTGACGTTGGCTCCGCTCGCGCTGAGCGTGCCGCTCCAGAGCTGGCTGATGCTCTGGCCGTTCGGGAAGGCCCACTTCACGGTCCAGCCCGAGATGGCGGACGACCCCGCCTTGACCGTGACCTCGCCCTGGAAGCCGCCGGGATACTGGTTGGCGACCTTGTATGTGGCGGTGCACGTCTTCCCGCCCGGCGACGAAGGGGACGCGGACGGCGACGCGGAGGGAGACGCCGACGGCGAGACCGACGGGGACACGCTCGGCGAGGCCGAGGGCGACACCGGCGGCGTCGGGTTGCCGCCCGTGGGCGGGATCAGGTAGGGCGAGATGATGCTCTGCTTGGCCTGGTCGACCGTCGCCCAGTCGTCCTTCAGGATGCCGCCCGTGTCACCCGAGTTGGGGTTCCACGACCAGTAGGTGAACGACATGCCGTTCACCCCGCTGCCCATGTACTTCATGAGCTCCTGGAGCCAGATCTTGTCGATGTTGCTGGCCAGCGTGGTGCCGAACTCGCCGACCATGATCGGCGCGATGTTCTGCTTGTACAGGTAGCCCCAGTACTTGTCCCAGACGGCCGGCATGTTGGCCGGGTACGACGGGTCGTCGAACCACGCCTGGTGGTAGACCGACGTGGCGTACTCGTGGGGCGAGTAGACGAGCCGGTTGGCCACGTTCAGCCGCACCGGGTACTGCCCGGCCTTGGTGAGGTTGCCGCCCCACCAGCCGCAGTCCTCGTCGTTGCTGGTGTCGTTGTCCCAGACGTTGGACAGGCCGCCGCTCGGGCAGCTCACGCCCTCCACGAAGATCAGCCAGTTGGGCTGCACGGACAGGATGGCGTTGCCCGCGCGCTCGGCCGCCAGGCGCCAGTCACGCGACTCGTCGCCACAGCCCCAGCAGGAGCCGGTGGCGTTCGGGTTGGTGCCGTCGGCGTGCGGCTCGTTGTGCAGGTCGGCCCCGATGACGGTGGTGTTGCCGGCGTAGTGCTGGGCCAGCGACTTCCAGTCGCTGATCCAGGTGGACTCGGGGACGCCCGAGGTGTACCACAACGCCGTCTGGCCCGCGCTGGTCGGGCGGTGCCGGTCGAGGATTATCCGCATGCCCTTCTGGCCCGCGTAGTCCACGACCTTGTCGAGGATCTGCAGCGGGGACAGGCCGATCAGGTCGGGGTTGGAGTACGTGTTGACGCTCGTCGCCTGCGCGCCCGGCTTCAGCGCGTCGTCCGAGAACGGCACCCGGATCGTGTTGTAGCCCAGGTTCGCCATGAGGTCGAGCTGGCTCTTCCACGGGTTGTTCGCCCACAACCCGTGGAAGGTCTTGTTGTCGGTCTCCATGCCGAACCAGTTGATGCCGGTCAGCCGGACCGTGGCGCCGGTGCTGTCGACGATCTTGTTCCCGCTGGTGTGCAGGTAGCCGGTGCCCGTACCGGCGGCGTTCGCCGGCGAACCGGTGACGACGAGAACGGTCGCCGCCATCGCGGCGGCGGTCGCCAGCCCGCCGAGAATTCGTCTGTACAAGACATGCCTCCCACGCGGGGCGCACGCCGACGGCGAGCCATACGGTCAGGCGCGCACCCCAGACCACCGCCGGAGCGGTGGTGGTCGCGGCATGCCCTGACCGCACGCCTACATCGATATGACTAGTTTGTGGCTCGGGCGTAATTTTGTCCGGTAGGCCAGCCGATCGTCAACGTCCCGTCACGGCACGATGTTGACGAGCTTCGGCGCCCGTACGATCACCTTCCGCGGCTCGCCGTCCAGGTAGGGCCGGACCTTGTCCGACGCCAGAGCCAGGGCCTGCAGGTCCGCCTCGGAGATGTCCGGGGAGACCTCGAGCCGGTCGCGGACCTTGCCCGCCACCTGCACCACGGCCGTGACCGACTCCTGGACCAGCAGCGCCGGGTCCGCCTCGGGCCAGCCGGCCTTCGCGACCGACGGCGCGTGCCCGAGCCGCTCCCAGCCCTCCTCCGCGACGTACGGCGCGACCAGCGACAGCATGATCGCCAGGGTCTCGGCCGCCTCGCGGACGGCCGGGTCGGCCGCGCCGGGACCGGCGTCGATCGCCCGGCGGGCGGCCGTGGTCAGCTCCATCATGCGGGCCACCGCGACGTTGAACCGGTAGCTCTCGACGAGCTTGGTCACCTCGTCGATGGTCCGGTGGACGACCTTGCGCAGCTCGACGTCGCCGCCGGAGAAGTCGATCCCCGGGGCGGACGCCGCACCGGCCTCGGCCATCACGCGGAACGCCCGGGCCAGGAACTTCTGCGACGCGGCCGGCGAGACGTCGGCCCAGTCGATGTCGTCCTCCGGCGGCCCGGCGAAGATCATCGTCAGCCGCACGGCGTCCACGCCGTACGCGTCGATCTGCTCGCCCAGGTCGACACCGTTGCCCAGCGACTTCGACATCGCCTTGCCGCGGTTGATCACCTGGCCCTGGTTGAGCAGGCGCAGGAACGGCTCGGTGAAGCCGACCAGGCCCATGTCGTACAGGACCTTGGTGAAGAACCGCGAGTACAGCAGGTGGAGCACGGCGTGCTCGACGCCGCCGACGTACTGGTCGATCGGGCCCCACTCGCGGACCTTCTCGACGTCGAACGGCCCGCCTTCGTAGTGCGGGTCGCAGTAACGCAGGAAGTACCACGACGAGTCGACGAAGGTGTCCATCGTGTCGGTGTCCCGCTGGGCGGGGCCCCCGCACTTCGGACACTCGACGTTGACCCACTCGGTGGCCGCGGCCAGCGGCGAGACGCCCTTCGGCTGCAGAGCCGCGCCGCGCAGGTCGGGCAGCGTGACCGGAAGCTGGTCGTCCGGCACCGGGACCTCACCGCAGTCCACGCAGTGGATGATCGGGATCGGGGTGCCCCAGAACCGCTGCCGCGACAGCAGCCAGTCGCGCAGCCGGAAGTTCACCGCGGCCTTGCCGGTGCCGCGTTCCTCCAGGACCTCGATGATCTTCTGGATCGCATCGGCCTTCGTCAGCCCGTCCAGCGGGCCGGAGTTGACCAGCGTGCCCTCGCCGGGCGTGGCGACGCCGGTCTCGCCCGGGTCGGCCAGGCCGGTGTGTACGACGACCTTGACCGGCAGCCCGAACTTGCGCGCGAAGTCGAGGTCGCGCTGGTCGTGCGCGGGCACCGCCATGATCGCGCCGTGGCCGTAGTCGGACAGCACGTAGTCGGCCGCCCAGACCGGGATGCGCTCCCCGTTGACCGGGTTGATCGCGTACGTGCCCAGGAAGACGCCGGTCTTCTCCTTCTCGGTGGACAGCCGCTCGATGTCGGAGAGCTTGGCGACCTCGGCGCGGTAGGCGGCCAGCGCCTCCGCCTGCTCGGGGGCGACGATCTCCTCCGCCAGCGGGGCGTCGGCGGCCACGACGAAGAACGTCGCGCCGTACAGGGTGTCGGGGCGCGTGGTGTAGACGGTGACCGGCTCGTCGCGGCCCTCGATGCGGAACTGGACGTCGGCTCCGGTGGAGCGGCCGATCCAGTTGCGCTGCATGGTGAGGATGCGCTCGGGCCAGCCGCCCTCGATCTGCGTCATGTCGTCGAGCAGCCGGTCGGCGTAGTCAGTGATCTTGAAGTACCACTGCGTCAGCTCGCGGCGGATGACGTCGGCGCCGCAGCGCTCGCACTTGCCCGCCACGACCTGCTCGTTGGCGAGCACGGTCTGGTCCTGCGGGCACCAGTTGACCAGGCCGCCCTTGCGGTAGGCCAGGCCCCGCTCGTAGAAGCGGGTGAACAGCCACTGGTTCCAGCGGAAGTACTCCGCGTCGCTGGTGTGCAGACGCCGCGACCAGTCGAAGGAGATGGCGTACCGCTTGAACGAGTTCGCCTGGGTGTCGATGTTGGCGTACGTCCACTCGGCGGGGTGGGCGTTGCGCTTGATGGCCGCGTTCTCCGCGGGCAGGCCGAAGGAGTCCCACCCGATCGGGTGCAGGACGTTGTAGCCCTTCTGGAACCAGTAGCGCGCGACGACGTCGCCGATCGCGAAGACCTCGCCGTGCCCCATGTGGAGGTCGCCGGAGGGGTAGGGGAACATGTCGAGCATGTACTTGCGCGGCCTGGTGTCCGCGAGGTCCTCGACCGCCGCGAAGGGGTTCAGCTCCTCCCACCGCGGCAGCCACTTGGCCTGCAGCGCCTGCGGGTCGTACACCGGCTCGTCCACTTCCACTCCTCGCCAGGCGGCTGGAATCACACAGATGAAGGCGCCCGCCGGGGGCAGGCCCCTGCGTCACAGTCGAGGCAGCCCCGTCTCCGCGCTCTCACGCTCCGAGGCGGCTGCCCGCTCAGCAGGGTGGCGGCACGCGTGTCAAGCGTAGCGCAGACGGCAACCGGGACGCGGATCGATCTTGTCGGCTGACCTGGCGTGTCAAAGTGCGATACACGATGGTGATAGATCCGTTGTGGGCTCTTATGTCCATTCCCCTACTGTGCTTGCCGTGGCCAACTCATTCCCGCCCGCGGATTTGCCGATGCAGGACCCGCCCACCGACCCCACGGGTGAGCAGTTCCGCGAGGCATTCCGCGGTTTCGCTGCGGCAGCCCCCGGCTCGCATGAGATCATGCCAGGCACCCCCAATTCGGGCATGATCTCGGGAGGTACCGTGCCCACGGACCGCAGCGAACACCAGCGGGAGCCGGCGTGGCCGGAAATCCCGCCGGCCTGGCCCGAGGTGCCTCCGTCCTCGTCCTTCACCCCGACCGTCCGGTCCTTCGTCGAGGGTGCGCCGCAGCAGTCCGCGGACGCGACCGCGACCATGGCGGGCCCGCTTCCCGGTACGGCTCCGAGCCGGCCCACCCCCGCCTTCAACAGCCCAGACGGCTTCAGGGGCCCAGAGAGTTTCGGAGGCCCAGAGAGTTTCGGGGGCGCAGCGGGCTTCGGAGGCCCAGCGGGTTCCGGGGGCGCAGCGGGCTTCGGGGGCCCCGCGCCGGTGTACGGCGCGCCGGGCGCCGCGGGCCCCGGTCAGGACCAGAGTCAACACCAGAGCCAGAGCCAGGGGCAGAGGCTGGCCGGTCCGCACGAGGCCCCCTTCCCGGGCGGGCCGGACCGTCCCCGGCCGTCCGCGCCGTTCACCCCTTCGGTCCGCTCGTACGCCGAATCCGCCCCGCCCGCCTCCACCGCGCCCCCACCCCCTCCCCAGCCGGAGGACCCGTACCGGCCGTTCGTGACGGCGGGACAGATCAGCGGGCCGAAGACGCCTCCCGCGCACCGGCAGCAGGAGCTGTGGAACACGGTGTTCGGGGAGAACTACCAGGCCATCGACGAGTACGAGGAGGACGAGTCCGGCCGGCCGGTCTGGCTGTACGCGCTCGTGGCCTCGGTCGTCGCCGCGCTCGTCGGTGTGCTCGTGTGGGCGTTCGCCGCCGGGCCGCTCAGCTCCGGCGACACCGCCGAGGCGGCGACGTCCGCGAAGCCCTCCCCCGTCAAGCCCGGCGCCACGGCCAAGCCGCAGGCGCAGACTTCGTCACGGCTGCCCGTCTACAAGGGCACCGCCTCCCCCGTGAACGGCGTGCTCACCGACACCGCGGGCCGGATCACGCTGCCCAAGCTCGGCGGCCCCTGGCAGGCGGACGCCGACCCGGCCCAGATCAAGGCGACGTACGGCTTCACCAGCAGGCAGTACGTGCCGGCCGGCATGACCACCAAGGGCAAGCGGGAGTTCGCCCTGGTGATGTCGGGCCCGCTGGCGCAGTCGCTGGCCGCGAGGTACACCACGCCCGACAACCTGGGCCCGGTCGTCAGCGCCGTGATGTTCCGGGCGCGGCAGACCCAGTTCCCCAAGGACAACAAGGCCACCAAGGTCGCCCAGCAGCGCCTGGCGCGCAACAACCTCACCGGCCTGGCCGCCGTCTACAAGGTGACCGCCGACGGCGCGACCACCACGGTCGTGGTCGCGGCCGTGAACACCGGCGCCGACCTTCCCACGGTCATCTACATGGCTGTGCCCGAGCTCAAGAACGACCTGCTCCCCGACATCAACACGGTCTTCCGGTCGATCAAGCCGCTCCGCTGACCACTGGCCGGACCCGGGTCCGGCCGTTCAGAACTCGCAGGTCATGTGCTTGATGCCGTTGATGAAGCTGGACAGCAGGCGCTCCGGCTCGCCCGCCTCGATCTGGGGCACCCGCCGCAGCAGCTCGCGGAACATCGCGGTGATCTCGCGGCGGGCCAGGTGGGCGCCGAGGCAGAAGTGGGGACCCGGGCCGCCGAAGCCGACGTGCGGGTTGGGGTCGCGCAGGATGTCGAAGCGCAGCGGGTCGTCGAAGACCCGCTCGTCGCGGTTGGCCGCCCAGTAGTACAGGAGGACCTTCTCGCCCTTACGGTAGAGGTTGCCGTTCATCTCGTGGTCGCGGGTGAGCTTGCGGCGCATGTAGTTGACCGGCGCGGCCAGCCGGACGATCTCCTCGATCGCGCGCGGCGCCCGGCCCTCGAAGTCCTCCAGCCACAGCCGCCGCTGCTCCGGGTTGAGCGTGAGCAGGCGCATGCCGTGCGAGATGGCGTTGCGCGTGGTCTCGTTGCCGGCCACGACGAGCAGGATGAAGAACGACCCGAGCTCCTGTGCGGTCAGCCGCTCCCCGTCGATGTTGGCGTTGACCAGGGACGAGGTGAGGTCGTCGGTGGGCGTCTCCATCCGCAGCGCGGCCAGGTCCTGGACGAGCTGCTGCAGCTCCATCCCCGCGGTGAGCAGCGCGTGGGCGATGTCCTCACGGTCGCTCACGTACTCGGGGTCGGTGGCGCCGAGGACGATGTTCGAGCGGTCGAAGACGAACTGGTAGTCCTTCTCCGAGATGCCCATCATGTCGCAGATGATCTTCAAGGGCAGCTTGGCGGCCACCTCGGTGACGAAGTCGCAGCCGGGCCCGGTCTCCAGGAGCTCGTCCACGATGCGCGAGGCCGCGGCGTCCACGTCGGACTCGAACTGCTTGATCATCCTCGGTGTGAAGGCGCGCGAGACGATCCGCCGCAGGCGTGCGTGCCGCGGGTCGTCCATATTGATCATGGAACCGAAGTACTCGGCGAACTCCGCCGGCAGGTCCGGGATGTTGGTGGCCCCGCCGTCGCCCGAGCAGAAGACCTCGGGATTGCGGCTGGCCTCCAGGATGTCGGCGTGCCGGACCAGCGCGTGGTAGCCCGGGCCGGTGACACCGCCCAGGCTGAACTCGGGTTCCGGGAAGAAGGCCGGCTTGTCCAGGTCGCGCAGCAGCCGGAACGCGTGCTCCCGTTCCTCGTCCGGACGGCCCCAGAAGTTCCAGTCGTTCAGGTCGATGTCCGCCGCCGCGGTGATGGGCGTTCGCTCCGCGGGCTCCATGATCATGGGCCGGCCCCTCCGAAGTGACTAGAACCACATTCGGTTGCCAGTCTGCCACATCCGCTGGTTCAGCCACAGTGGGTCAGGCGGGCATGCCTGCGCCGGCAGCGCGGATCCCAGTGCGCGCCGAAACGCATCAGTGAGGCGGCCGTCTCGGGACGTGCGGCGGCCCAGAGGTCGTCGAAGAGGAACCACTGCCGGTATCCGAACCAGCCGTCCAGGTGGATCGCCATCTGGGCCAGGTGGTCGTCGCACCGGACGAGCGTGCGACCGGGGTCACGTCCGTCGGCCGGGTCGAAGTCCGCCAGCAGGCGTAACGCCCGGTGATACGCCTCCGGATGCGGTGCGAGGATCTCGGGCACGTCGTCCTCCAGACGCGCCCAACGGTTGCAGCGCTCCAGCGCGGGCCCGATGTCCTCGTCGCCGGGGGCGATCAGGGCGCGCAGGGCACGCAACTCGCCGGAAAGGAGATCGGGGTCCGCCGTGCGCAGTGCCGCCGCGAGCCCCGGCAGCCGCACGCCCGGCAACGCCTTCGGGTATCTGCCTCCGACGCTGTTCACGGTCGCGTAGTGAGTGAGTATGACGACGTACGTCACACCCTCCCCGCCGGGCGGCGCGGGGCTGACGACGTCGACCGGGACCGGAGGCGTGAACGCCCGCACGGACGGTGGTGCGTCCGCGGGCAGGTCCCAGCTCTCGTGTACGAGGTAGGCCCAGCGGTCGGGCTCGTCCGCCACCACGTGGTCGTCCACGAAGAAGTACGCCAGCTCGACCTCGTCGTCATCGGTGAACACCCGCACGCTGTGCCGGTCCACCCGCAGCCTCCCCTCGACGTACAGATGTTCCTTGAGCATCCGGCGCAACTCGATATGGGTGCGGGGAGCCGGCAGCCCGGTCTCGAAGATGGTGTGCAGACCGTAGACGTCCGTGCCCAATTCGCGCTGCACCCACGTGTACGCGTCCTGCGACGCGGCGTCGTCCCACACCCTGCGGAACCAGTCGAGCACGGTGGCGTCGGGGAAGTGCCGGACGAGACGGCCGGAGGGCCCCTCGTAGACGCTGCGGTAGACGAAGTGGACCACACCGCCACCATCGCAGGCGGCACCGACAGAATCGTCACTTGTCGTTGCCGAACGAGGCCGGCAACGCGGTCGCCTGCGTCGAACGGTAGCGCGAGGGCGGGATGCCGTACAGGTCGGCGAACGCCTGGCGGAGGGTCTCGGCCGTCTTGAAGCCGCACCGGGCCGCGACGGCGGCCATCGGCAGCGAGGTGGAGGCGAGCAGGTGGGCGGCGGCCTCGGTGCGGGCCCTGCGTACGAACCGGCCCGGTGTCTGCCCCGTGTGCTTGAGGAACAGCCGGGTCAGGTGGCGCTCGCTCACGCCCGCGCCGGCCGCAAGGGCGGCGGTGGACAGGTCGGCGCCCGGGTGGGCGGTGACGTGGTCGACAACGCGCCTGACCAGGTCGTCACCCGGCGGCGGCCCCTCGGTGAACATGCTCATCTGCGCCTGGTTGCCCGGTCGTTGCAGATAGGTCACCAGGTTGCGGGCCACCTGCCTGGCGAGGGCGGGGCCGTGGTCCTCCTCGATGAACGCGAGCGTGACGTCCAGCGCGCTGGTGACACCGGCGGCCGTAGTGATATTGCCGTCGCGGATGAAGATCGGCCGGGCGTCGACGGCGACCTTCGGGTGGCGGGCGGCGAGCGTGTGCGCGAACTGCCAGTGCGTGGTGGCGCGCCGCCCGTCGAGCAAACCGGCGGCGGCCAGCACCGCCGCGCCCGTGCACACCGACGCGACGCGGCGGCTCTCCCGCGCCAGCCGCCGGACGTGGCCGACGATCACCCGGTTGGCCGCCGCCTCCTCGTGCCCGATTCCCCCGGAGACGAGAAGCGTGTCCAGCGGCCCGGTGACGCGTTCGAGCGCCTGCTGCCCCTGTAGCGTCAACCCGCTGCCGCAGGTGACCGGCAGGCCCGACGGGGTGGCCAGGCACACGTCGTAGCACGGGGACGCGCCGTAAGCGTTCGCCATGATCAGGCTCGACGTCACACACGCGATGTCCACGAGCTCCGCCGCGTGATATCCGACCACGACCATGCGCCGCTGGGTCATGAGACGACTGTAGGCCGGGCGGACGGAGAGCCCAAGATTTCGGACCCGTCCCCGTTCCCCTCCTTGGCGCGTCCCCGGGCCGCCCGGACAGTTGGGCCATGACTCATACGACGCCTGAAAGGCACACCGGTCACCGCCCCGCCACGCGGCGCTGGGGACGCTTCGCCCTGCACTACATCGAGATGGTGGTCGCGATGTTCGCCGGGATGTTCGCGCTCGGCCTGCTGTGGTCCGTCCTGGGAATCGAGCCCTCGTACGCCCGCGATCCCGAGCTCGCCTATCTGCTGATGGCGTTCGACATGTCGGCCGGCATGGCCGCCTGGATGCGGGTGCGCGGCCACGCCTGGGCTCCGGCCCTGGAGATGTGCGGCGCGATGTTCGCCCCGGTCGTGCCGTTGTTCCCGCTCCTGTGGCTGGGCCTGATCGACGGCATGGCCCTGATGGTCGCGGCCCACGTCGCGATGTTCCCGCTGATGCTGGCGGCCATGCTGCGGCGCCGCGACGAGTACGCCCACTGACGCTGAAGCTCAGAAGCGGTAGCTCATGTGCTTGACGCCGTTGATGAAGTTGGACAGCAGGTAGGACGGCTCGCCCGCGGAGCGGATGGCGGGCATGCGGTCGAACAGTTCCCGGAACATCACGGTGATCTCCCGGCGGGCGAGGTGGGCGCCCAGGCAGTAGTGGGGGCCGTGGCCGCCGAAGCCGACGTGGGGGTTGGGACTGCGGGTGATGTCGAAGACGTCGGGATCGCGGAAGACCGCCTCGTCCCGGTTCGCCGAGTTGTAGAACAGCAGGACCTTGTCGCCCGCGCGGTAGTCGTGGCCGTTCATCGTGTGGTCCCGTGTCACGGTGCGGCGGAACTGGATGACGGGGCTGGAGTAGCGGACGATCTCCTCGACGGCGCCCGCGATGCGCCCGTCGAAGTCCTCCAGCAGCAGCGCGCGCTGGCCGGGGTGGTCGGTGAGCAGTTTGAGCCCGTGGGCGATGGCGTTGCGGGTCGTCTCGCTGCCCGCGACGACCAGCAGGATGAAGAACGAGCCGAATTCCTGGGCGGTCAGGCGTTCCTCGCCGTTCACGAGCGTGCTGGTCAGGTCGTCGGTCGGCCGGCGGCGGCGCTCCCCGGCAAGGCGCCGCGCCAGCGCGTTCAGGTCGTGGCCGGCCCGCAGCAGCGCGGCCAGTCCGCGTGCCGTGGTCCAGCGGCCGAAGGAGCCGTCCGGCCGGGACGGGTCGATGGCGACGCCCGAATACTCGGAGTCGGCGTTGGCCAGGATCGTGTTCGTACGGCGCAGCACCCGGTCGTGGTGCTCGGCCGGGATGCCCATCATGTCGCAGATCACCCGTACGGGTAATCGGGCGGCGATCTGGGTGACGAAATCGCCGGGCCCCTCCCGCACGGCCCCGCCGACGATCTCCCGGGCGGCCCGGCCGAGGTCCTCCTCCATCTTGGCCAGGATGCGCGGGGTGAACGCCCGCGAGACGATCCGCCGCAGCCGGGCGTGCCGGGGATCGTCCATGTTGATCATCGATCCGAAGTAGACGGCCAGCCAGCGCGGCATGTCGGGGATGCTGTTGGCCGTCGGCTCGCTGCTGAAGACGGCGGGGTCGCGGCTCGCCTCGGTCACGTCGGCGTGCCGTACGAGCGCGTAGTAGCCGAGACCGTGACCGATGAAGGGGATCTTGTTCTCGCGGAAGAAGACGGGCTGGTCGAGCGCGCGCAGGCGGCGGAACGCCTCGTGCCGCTCGGCCTGGGGCAGCCCCCAGAACGGGATGTGGGACAGGTCGACAGCCGTGTCCATGCCGACCACTCTTGTGCGAGGGCACGGCATCGTCAAGGGTCGAGAACACCGATGTAACCGGACCCTCAAAATCCACTCTTCGAGCCGTTACGCTGAGGTACCTACCGGTTGGTATGGACCGAGGGTCCGATAGAAGAGGGAGCGGCAGATGCTCAACCTGGCCGTCGTGCTGGAAGACAGCGCACGGGAGAAGCCCGACGCCACCGCGGTCGTCTTCGGCGACATGCGACTGCCGTACTCGCTCGTGGACACCATCGCCAACCAGGTCGCCAACCTGCTGGTCTCGCGCGGCATCGGCAGGGGCGACAAGGTGGCGCTGGCCTGCCCCAACCTGCCGTACTTCCCGTTCGTCTACTACGGGATCCTCAAGGCGGGCGCGACCGTCGTCCCGCTGAACGTGCTGCTGCAGGCCAGGGAGATCGCCTATCACCTGGACGACTCCGACGCCAAGGCCTTCTTCTGCTTCGAGGGCTCGCCGGAACTGCCACTGGGCGAGCGGGGGCGGACCGGCTTCGCCGACGCCGAGCGCGCCGAGCACTTCTTCGTGCTGCCGGCCACGCCGTTCGCCACCGAGTCCGAGCTCGGCGAGACGCTGTGGGCGGCCCTCGACGGGATGTCCGGCGAGTTCGAGACCGTGCAGACCTCCGCCGACGACACCGCGGTGATCCTCTACACCAGCGGCACCACCGGCCAGCCGAAGGGCGCCGAGCTCACCCACCAGAACATGGTCATGAACGCCATCGTCAGCGATGAGATGTTCCCCCGGCAGGCGGAGAACACCTATCTCGTCGCGCTGCCGCTGTTTCACTCCTTCGGCCAGACGGTGCTGATGAACGCCGGATTCCGGCGCAGCGGCGCGCTCGTGCTGCTGCCGCGCTTCGAGCCGGCCGAGGCCCTCGCGCTGATGAAGCGCGAGAAGGTCACGCTGTTCGCGGGAGTGCCGACCATGTACTGGGCCATGCTCACCGCCGTGCACGCCGGGGCGGCCGAGGTGCCGTCCTCGCTGGTCACGGCGGTCTCCGGCGGCTCGGCGCTGCCGGTCGAGGTGCTCAAGGACTTCAGCGCGACGTTCGGCGTGGACATCCTGGAGGGCTACGGCCTGTCGGAGACCTCGCCCGTGGCCTCGTTCAACCAGCCGGGCAGGCCCGCGAAGGCCGGCTCGATCGGCACGCCGATCTGGGGTGTGGAGATGAAGCTGGTCGACGCCGACTGGAACACGGCCGACGACATCGGCGAGATCGCCGTCCGCGGCCACAACATCATGAAGGGCTACTACAACCGGCCCGAGGCGACGGCACAGGTGATGAAGGACGGCTGGTTCCGCACCGGCGACGTGGCCCGGCGCGACGAGGACGGCTACTACTTCATCGTCGACCGGGCCAAGGACATGATCATCCGGGGCGGCTTCAACGTGTACCCCCGGGAGATCGAGGAGGTCCTCATGACCCACCCGGCGGTCTCGCTCGCCGCGGTCGTCGGGGTGCCCCACGACTCCCACGGCGAGGAGGTCAAGGCGTACGTCATCCGCAAGCCCGGCGCCACCACCACCGAGGAGGAACTGGTGGCGTGGTGCCGGGAGACGATGGCGGCCTACAAGTACCCGCGGATCGTGGAGTTCCGCGAGTCCCTGCCGATGACCGCCACCGGCAAGATCCTCAAACGCGAGCTGCGGTAAAGACGTTTACGGCCAGTCGAGGGACGGGCGCAGCGGAACGTGCGACTGTCCCTCGTCGAGCCGGACCCCGAGCACCTGGTGCAGCTGCACCTTGTTGCGCTCGAACCCGACGACGCAGCCGGCCATGTAGAGCCGCCAGACCCGGGCGGTGCCCTGGCCGACCTCCTCGACCGCCTCGTCCCAGTGGGCGTCGAGGTTCTTGCACCACTCGCGCAGCGTCAGCGCGTAGTGCTCACGCAGGTTCTCCTCGTGGCGGACCTCGAAACCGGTGTCCTCCATCTGGCGGATCAGGTAGCCCACCGACTCCAGCTCGCCGTCCGGGAAGACGTAGCGGTTGATGAAGCCGCCCTTGTTCAGGGTCTTCTCGGTGCTGGTCGGGCGGGTGATGCAGTGGTTGAGCAGGCGCCCGCCCGGCTTGAGCTTGCCGTACAGGAAGGAGAAGTACGACGGCAGGTTGTCCTTGCCGATGTGCTCGGTGAGGCCGATCGAGCTGACCCGGTCGAAACCGGTTTCCGCGACGTCGCGGTAGTCCATGTAGCGGACCTCGGCGAGCTCCGACAGCCCGGCCTCCGCGATGGCCTTCTGCGCCCACTCGGCCTGCTGGCGCGACAGCGTGACACCGAGGCCCTTCACGCCGTACTCCTTGGCCGCGTGCATGACCATGCCGCCCCAGCCGCAGCCGACGTCGAGCAGCCGCATGCCGGGCTTGAGGTCGAGCTTCTTGGCCACCAGATCGAACTTCGTGTACTGCGCCTCCTCCAGCGTCGCGTCCTGCCGCGGGAAGACCGCGCAGGTGTACGCCATGGAGGGGCCGAGCACCCACTCGTAGAAGCGGTTGGAGACGTCGTAGTGATGGTGGATCACCTCGGCGTCGCGCTGCTTGGCGTGCCGGCTGCCCAGCTTCGCCAGCGTGCTCTGCCGCGCCTCCTGCGGCGGCGGCTGGACGCGCATCAGCAGCGGCTTGATCCCGAGCGAGCGGATCGCGGCGACCTTCTCGCTGAGCGGCAGGTCGTTCAGGGTCAGCGACCACATCCGGTCGAGCAGGGTGTACATGTCCCCGTGCACGTCGATGTGGCCGGAGATGTACGCGCGGGCGAGGCCGAGCTCTCCCGGCGCCTGCGCGAGGTAGGCCACCGCCACCGGCGACTTCACCTCGATGCGGAGGTCCGCCCCCGAGGATCCGGCCTTGCTGCCGTCGTAGGCGACGAACTCGACGCCCGCGTCAGGACCGACGATCTTCTCGAAGATCTTCGCAAGAGTCATTGCATCTCTCCCGACGTCTCGACGCCTACCGGCCCCTGACGCACTTGTCATAGAGGTCCAGCAACCGGCCGCCCGGGTCGTAAGCGCGTTTGACCGGCCAGTAGGCGTCTCCGTTGTAAAGCCGCCAGAACTCCTCACGCTCATAGAAAGAGGTGGAGTACAGCGACTTGTGGCCGTCGAGCGAGTGAACGGCCCGCTCGATCAGCCGGTTGTAGTACCCGTCGTATTGGCCGCGCGGCAGCGGAACCATGCCCCAGAAGCCGAAGTTCACGTACAGGCGGCCGGGCTCCAGGGGATAGAGCGCCCACCGGTCGGTCGCCTTGAGGGGGCACATCCACACCGGGGTCATGCCGACCTTGTCGTGGAAGACCTCCAGGAACTCGGCGGCGCGCTCGATCGGCACCTCGACGTCCTGGATGACCGACTCGTGCACCGGGTTGTTCCGCCAGCGGTCGATCCGGGCGGTAACGCCGTACCTCTGGTCGAGGCCGACGAGCTTGCGATAGACGTCCGACCGCAGGTAGCGGCGCGGGAGGAGCGAGCGGACCAGCGGCTGCTGCACGCCGAAGGCGCGCGAGCACCAGAACCAGTCGGTGTCCCAGCGCCACAGGTAGTCGCGCACGGTCAGCCAGTCGCGGACGCGGCTGCGGATCGACTGGTAGTAGATCCGCATGCCGGTGTAGTCGGACGTGTAGGGCGCCCGGTCGGAGAACGAGCCGACCGTGATGTACAGCTCGTCGGGACCGAAGAACGTGCCGTCGACGAAGTCCACCTGCTCGCCGTCGTGCTCGCGGCTCTCGCAGATCTCCTGCATGGCGAGCATGCACTTGTCGGCGTCGTTGAAGCGGATGTGCGTCAGCTTGACGTACGGCTTCACCCGGGCCAGCTTGATCCGGATCCGCAGGGCGTAGCCGAGCGTGCCGTAGGAGTTGGGGAACGCGTGGAACAGGTCCGCGTACTCGTTGTCGGGCCTGGCCACCACGATCCGCCCGTCGCCGGTGAGGATCTCCAGTTCCTCGACCGACTCGTGCGGCAGGCCGTCCTTGAAGCTCGTCGACTCGATGCCGAGGCCCGTGACCGCGCCGCCCAGCGTGATCGTCTTGAGCTGCGGCACGACGTACGGCATGAGCCCGTACGGCAACGTGGCGTCCACCAGGTTCTCGTACGTCGTCATGCCCTGGACCTCGGCCGTCATGGTCGCCGGGTCCACGTGGATGACCTGGTCCAGATCGCGGGCGGACAGCGTGGCCGTCTTGGCCGGCGCGCGGAAGCGGAACAGGTTCGTCGTCGCCTTGGCCAGCCGGGGAGCAGCGTCCTCGGGAATGGCCGCGTAGGAGTCCCTGATCTGCTCGACGGCCTGCTGATGGGCGGTCATACTGGCCGTGCGCTCTGGCATGACACCACCCCCATGGATCGTAGTGATCGCCTCTTGGCACGCTATCCCCGGAGGGGAACGCAGACCAGAGTAGACACGTTACGCCCGCGAAAACTATCTGGAATTCCCGCGACGCCCCGTCGGCGTAGATCGTATCCTGCCCTTTTTCATCGCCTCCGCCGCCCCTGCCGTAACTGTGGAAACCGTCATTACCTGGGTTGACGCCGGCGGACGAGCGGGTCGGCGCCGTTGACCACGTTGACGACGGGACGGCCCTCCAACGCCGCGGTGAGGTTGTCCAGCACGCACCGGATCAGCCGGGTCGTCGCCTCGGGCGTGACCCCGGCCGCGTGCGGCGACAGCAGGACCCTGGGGCAGGAGCGCAGCGGGTCGTCCGGCGGCGGGGGCTCGCTGTCGTACACGTCGAGCGCCGCGCCGGCGAGGTGGCCGGACTCCAGCGCGGCCAGCAGCGCCGCCTGGTCGACCACCCCGCCCCGGGCCGCGTTGACCAGCACCGCCCCCTTCGGCATGCGGGCGATTCTGCCGGCGTCGATCAGGCCGCGGGTCTCCGGAGCGAGCGGCACGGCCAGGACGAGCACGTCGCTGCCCGCGACCAGCGCGTCGAGGTCGAGATGGACCGCGCCGTACGACTCGGGCTTGGGCGTGCGCGACCAGTAGGAGACCCGGCAGCCGAGCGCGCCGAACAGGCGGGCGCAGGCCGCGCCGATCGGTCCGAAGCCGATCACTCCCACCCGGCATCCGGCGAGCTCGCGGCGCTGGTAGGCGAACTGCGGCCACTCCCCCGCCCGCATGTCCCTGTCACCGTCCGCGAGGTGGCGCAGCAGCGCCAGCGCGGCGGCCAGGCACCACTCGGCCACCGCGGCGGCGTTCACCCCCGCGGTGTTGGCGAGGGGCACCCCGGCGCGGGCCAGCGCCTCCGGGTCGTGCCCGTCCACGCCGACCGACGGCTGCTGCACGAACGCCAGGCGCGGCGCCAGCCGTACGGCCTCGGCGTCGAGGGCCAGGGCCCCGCTCCAGTCGCCGACGACGATCTCGGCCTCGGGCAGCGCGTCCAGCAGCGCCGCGCGGTCGTGGCAGGCGGGGACCCGCACCTCGACGCGACCGTCGAGCTCGGCGAGCAGGCCGCGCACCGCGGCCTCCGGAAGCGGTGGCAGAGCGAGAACATTCCACGTCACGGGCGCAGTCTCGCACGCCTACAGAAACATGTTCTACTTGTCGCGTGAACTGATGCCGCTACGAGGAGGGCGTGGATGGAAGAGTCGCGGGGACCGCTGGCGGGGATCCGGGTGCTGGAACTGGCCGGTCTCGCGCCCGGGCCGTTCGCCGGGATGATGCTCGCCGACCACGGCGCCGAGGTGCTGCGGATCGACCGGGTGAAGGCCGTGAGCGACACCCCGCGCCGCGACGTGATGGACCGCGGCAAGCGCACGATCGGCCTCGACCTCAAGTCCCCGGAGGGGGTCACCGCCTTCAAGCGGCTGGCCGAGCGGGCCGACGTGGTGATCGAGGTGTTCCGGCCCGGGGTCGCGGAACGGCTCGGCATCGGGCCCGCCGACCTCCACGCGGTCAACGAACGCCTGGTCTACGGCCGCATGACCGGCTGGGGACAGGACGGCCCGCTCGCCTCCACGGCCGGGCACGACATCGACTACATCGCGATCGCCGGGGTGCTGTCGATGCTGGGCCGCGAGGGCGGCAAGCCCACCCCGCCGATCAACATCCTCGGCGACTTCGCCGGCGGCGGGCTCATGCTGGCGTACGGCGTGCTGCTGGCCCTGCTGGAGCGCGAGCGCACCGGGCGCGGCCGGGTGGTGGACGCCGCGATGGTGGACGGCGCCGCGCTGCTGTTCTCGATGTTCTACGGCGGGGTGCACTCCGGCCATTGGGGCCCGCGCGGCACCAACCTCCTCGACACCGGCGCCCCCATGTACGACACGTACGAGACGGCCGACGGCGGCCATCTCGCCGTGGGCGCGCTGGAGCCGCGGTTCTGGGCGGAGATGCTCGCCCGGATGGGCATCGACGACATGCCCGACCGCGACGACCGGGCGAACTGGCCGGCCATCAGGGAACGGCTGACCGAGGCGTTCCGGTCGCGCACCCGGGCCGAGTGGGAGGCGGTCTTCGAGGGCTCCGACGCCTGCGTGTCCCCCGTGCTCGACCCGCGCGAGGCCGTCCGGCATCCGCACAACCAGGCGCGCGGCACGTTCGTGGAGATCGGCGGGCTGCCGCAGGCCGCGCCCGCGCCCCGGCTGGCCGGCGTGCCGCGCGGCGACCTGGCCCCGGCCACCCGGCTTCACGATCTGAGCGCCTGGGGCCTGCCCGACGACGAGGCGAAGACCCTGCGCACCGCCGGCGTGCTGGCCTGACCGTCTCCCCCGACCGTGCCGGCCTGAACGCGCTGCCCTGACCCCTGCTCCCCATTTCCCCCGCGACGATCGAGGAGTTCCCCGACATGGACCTTTTCGAGGCCCTCTACACGACCCGCGCCATGCGGCGGGTCAAGCCCGACCCGATCCCGGCGGAGGTCCAGGAACGCATCCTGGACGCCGCCGTCCGCGCCCCCAGCGCCGGCAACACCCAGGGCTGGCGGTTCCTGCTGGTGGACGATTCCGAGGTGAAGTCCCAGCTGGGCCCGCTGTACCGGGACGCGCTCGGCAGGCTGTTCGAGGGGCACTACAAGCCGATGCGCGAGCGGGCCGAGGCGACCGGCGACACCCGCACGCTCAACGTGCTGCGGTCGGCGCAGCACCTGGCCGACCACTTCGAGTCCTATCCCCTGCTGATGTTCGCCTTCACCCGCAACGACCCGAGCGGCGGTTCCATCTACCCCTCGGTGTGGAGCGCCCAGCTGGCCGCCCGCGCCTTCGGGGTGGGCAGCGCGCTGACGTCCGTGCTGGGACTGTTCCACGGGGCGGAGACGATGCGGATCCTCGGTGTGCCCGAGGACAAGGGCTGGCAGGTGGCGTGCATGGTCACCTTCGGCTACCCGACCGGCCGCTGGGGGGTGGCCCCGCGCCGCCCCGCCCACGAGGTCGCCTACCGCAACCAGTGGGGCGAGCCGGTCGGCTTCGAGATCCCCGAGCCCCTCTGGACGCCCTGAGCCGATCATCGTCTTGTTCATCGGGGACAACAACGTGCCCGGCGCACCTGTGTCCATGGCGGCGTTCATGACGCCGGGTTTCCCGGCGTGGGTCCTGGTGCTGCGCACGCCGGCCGTCATGCCCATCGGCGCGATGATCGGCAGCCGGGTGTCCGGCCCGAAGGCGGCCGGCCCATGCTCGCCCTGCCGTCGATGCTCCTGATGCTCGTCTCCGGGGTAATGTTCCCGCTGGAGTCGCTGCCCGGGGTGGTGCGCGGCATCGCCCGGGTCTTCCCGCTCTACTGGCAGGGCCTCGGGCTGCGCGTGGTGTTCCTGCCCGGCTCCGTCCTCGCGGCCGAGCTCGGGCACAGCCGGCCGCTCGGCCGGGCGGCGGCCGTTCTGGGAGCATGGGCGGTCGGCGGTATGGTGCTAGCCCCCTGGTTGCTGCGCCGGGTCCGCGGAAGATGAGCGGACTCATGGGCCCGACGGAGGTGAGACGTGGCCGAGGAGCCTGTGTTCAACCGCATCGCGGTGCTGAGGGCCGACCGCGGCGTCTCGCGCCGCGATCTGGCCGCCGCGCTCGGAGTGCACTACCAGACGGTGGGCTACCTGGAGCGGGGCGAGTACAGCCCGAGTCTCCACCTGGCCCTGCGGATCGCCGAGTTCTTCGAGGTGCCGGTGGAGGTCGTCTTCTCCCTCAAGCCGTTTCCCAAGCTGGGGAGCGCGTCGTGAACCTGCGCGAGCGCTTGAATCTCCACGTGGCCCGCTCGATGGAGCAGGACCGCCTCGTGGCGCTGCACCGCACCCGGCGGCGGCGCCGCCTGCTCGTCGTGGCGGGCGCGGCCAGCGTGCTGCTGCTGTGGGCCGACGCCGCGGTGTCGTGGGCGATGGCCCCGAGCGACACCGCCGTCCGGGCGAACCTCGTGCTGCTCGTGGTCATGCTGGCGATCTACATCCCGGTCGTGACCGCGCTGAACAGTGCCACCCGCGGGCTCGCCTCGCTGCCGGAGAGCCACCTCGACGAGCGGCAGGTCGCCGAACGGCTCCGGGCGCACACGTTCGCGAACAGGGTGATGCGGCTGATCCTGGCCGGCCTGGCGGCGTTCGTCGTGGTCGCGACCTGGAGCGAGGGAGAGAAGTCCCAGATCCCCGCCGCGGCCGTGTTCCTCGGCGTCTTCGCCCTGTGGTGGACGCACTTCCTGCTGCCGTTGCTGGTCGCCGGATGGCGGCTGCCCGACCCGCCGCCCGACGACGACCGGGACGACGAGCAGAGCGCCGATCAGGCCGGCGTCGCCTGAACCTGCGCCGGGGGCCCGGAGGGCTCGCCGAACGACGGCAGCGTGGCCACGAAGAGGTCGACGCCCCCGGGGTGGTGGATCTCCAGGTCGGTGGTGAAGGCGCGGGCCGGGGTGCCGCCCGACTCGGTGTGCTTCCACACCTGCTGCCAGGCCTCGACGAGCGCCCCCGGCATCGGTCCCCGCGCCTCGAACAGCAGCGCGGGCACACCCGGCACCCGCACGGCGACCATGCCCTCGGGCAGTCGCGCCGCCGTGCGCACGGCCACGCCGACGATCTGGGTGTAGGCGCCGTTGTGGTCGCTCTCGTAGTCGGTCAGCACGGCGTACAGGTTCTCGTCGATCCGGCCGGGCACGTGCGCGAAGGCTCCGGGCGCTCCGGCACGAGCCCACAGGCCCGGCAACTGGGCGCGGGCCTGGTCCGCCTCCGCCGCGTTGGTCGTCCGTACGGCATAGCCGACGACGAGCGTCTCCGGACGGTCAACGATGATCACATGCTCTCCTTTCAGGCGAGGTCAATGTATCCCGTGTCCGGGTCTGCTCCGGCGTCGGCCGGGAATGCCGGATATGACCCGCTCACAACGTAGGCTGGACAAACGTGCGATTCCTCAATGATGTGACGCCGCCCTACGATCTCACGTACAGCGATGTCTTCATGGTGCCGTCCCGTTCCTCGGCCGGGTCGCGCCTCGCCGTGGACCTGTCCACCGGTGACGGAACCGGCACCACGATCCCCATCGTCGTCGCCAACATGACGGCCGTCGCGGGCCGCCGCATGGCCGAGACCGTCGCCCGGCGCGGCGGCATCGCCGTCATCCCCCAGGACATCCCGATCGACGTGGTGGCCGACGTCATCGAATGGGTGAAGAGCCGCGACCTCGTCCACGACACGGCCATCACCCTCACTCCCCACGACACCGTGGGCGAGGCGCTCACCCTGCTGCCCAAGCGGGCGCACGGCGCGGTCATCGTCGTCGACTGGGAGAACCGCCCGGTCGGCGTGGTGACCGAGGCCGACTGCCACGGCGTCGACATGTTCACCCAGCTCTCCCAGGTCATGACCGAATCACCGCAGACGCTGCCGCGCGGCGTCGATCCGCAGGCCGCGTTCGAGGCGCTGCACGAGGGCCGCCACCGGCTGGCGCCCGTGGTGGACGAGGACGGCCGCCTGGTCGGCATCCTCACCCGCACCGGGGCCCTGCGCTCCACCCTCTACCAGCCCGCCGTGGACGCGCGCGGCCGCCTGCGCGTCGCGGCTGCGGTCGGGGTGAACGGCGACGTGGCCGCCAAGTCCAAGGAACTGCTCGACGCGGGCGTCGACGTGCTCGTGGTCGACACGGCGCACGGCCACCAGGAGAAGATGATCTCGGCGCTGCGGGCCGTACGGGCGCTGGAGCCCCCCGTGCCGGTCGCGGCGGGCAACGTCGTCACCGCGGAGGGCGTACGCGACCTCGTGGAGGCCGGGGCCGACATCGTGAAGGTCGGCGTGGGCCCGGGCGCCATGTGCACGACCCGGATGATGACCGGCGTGGGACGCCCGCAGTTCTCGGCCGTTCTGGAATGCGCGGCCGAGGCCCGCCGCCTGGGCCGGCACGTGTGGGCCGACGGCGGCGTGCGCCACCCCCGCGACGTCGCGCTGGCGCTCGCCGCGGGAGCCTCCAACGTCATGATCGGTTCGTGGTTCGCCGGCACGTACGAGTCGCCCGGCGACACCCGCACCGCCCCGGACGGGCGCAAATACAAAGAGAACTTCGGCATGGCCTCGGCCCGTGCCGTACGGCTGCGCACCGCCGAGGACTCGCCGTTCGAGCGGGCCCGCAAGGCACTGTTCGAGGAGGGCATCTCGACCTCGCGGATGTACCTCGACCCGGCACGGCCGAGCGTGGAGGACCAAATCGACGCCATCGTGGCCGGTCTGCGTTCCTCCTGCACGTACGCGGGCGCCACCACCCTGGAGGAGTTCCACGAGCGGGCGGTGGTCGGCGTGCAGAGCGCCTCCGGCTACAGCGAGGGCATGCCGCTGCACCAAAGCTGGTGACTTCTCCTATTCCGTAGAGGAATATCGAGCTCTCTGGGGGTAGTGCGTTCGTGTACCGACCGCACTACCCCGCGGAGGCGATCATGCAGTACTCCCCGGCCGGAGGGCCGGTCAGTCCGGCGGCCGACAGACGGCTGCTGGTCAGTTACGACAACTACGCGGCGGCGCAGCGCGCCGTCGACACCCTGTCCGACGCCGGGTTCCCGGTGGAGAACACCGCGATCGTCGGCAGCGACCTGCGCCTGGAGGAGACCGTCACCGGGCGGCTCACCAACGGCAGGGCCGCGCTGTCCGGCCTGATCACCGGCGCGGTGTTCGGACTCATCGTCGGCCTGTTCCTCGGGCTGTTCACCTCGGCCACGACCTCGTTCTTCGGGCTGGTGCTGTGGTCGATCCTCTGGGGCGCCATCGCCGGCGCCGCCTTCGGCTTCACCAGCCACGCCTTCACCGGCGGGACGCGCGACTTCTCCTCCAGGAGCTCGATCGTCGCCGGGCGCTACGACGTGCTGGTGGCCTCTCCCATGCTCGACCAGGCTCAGGCGCTGCTGCAGGGCGGCGTGCAGCCGGCCGACACCGTCGTGGTCCAGCGTCCGCCGTCGGCCGGGCCCGTCACGTCACCGGTCGCGGCGGGTGACACCGCTCCGCAGGCCAGCGGCTACCCGGCGACCGAGGCGCGTGCGGATGAAGTGCGTGCCGAGGAGGTCCGTGCCGAGGAGGCGCGCGACGACGACCGGGCGGGCCTGTCGAGGGGCCGTCGCCCGTAACCCTCGTCTTCCTCTGGAATCACGACGCCTTCCCCACCCCGCGTGGGGAAGGCGTCGTCGTGTCGGCCGTCCCCGGTAGAGTCGTCAGCCGGCCGGAACTTCCGGCACGCGAAGCGCCTTGGGGCACACAGAGAACAGGAGGCCCACGTGGCACTGGAGAAGCCCGAGATCGACTTTCCCGAGGGCGCGCCGCCCGCGGACCTGGAGATCGTCGACCTCGTCGAGGGGGACGGGCCGGAGGCCAAGCCCGGGCAGAACGTGACCGTCCACTACGTCGGTGTGGCGTTCTCCACGGGTGAGGAGTTCGATGCCTCCTGGAACCGCGGCCAGCCGTTCCAGTTCCCGCTCGGCGGCGGCCGGGTCATCGCCGGCTGGGACCGCGGCGTGGCCGGCATGAAGGTCGGCGGACGGCGCCGTCTGACGATCCCCCCGCACCTCGGGTACGGCAACCGCGGCGCGGGCGCCCTCATCAAGCCCGGCGAGACGCTCATCTTCGTCGTCGACCTGCTCGGCGTCGGCTGACCGGGACACCGGTGCGGCGACGGCGGCGTTCCGGATTCGGGGGTAGGAGGGCGCGAGCGGTTCGAGGATGATGGCCGCGTGGACGATGCCCTCCCGCACCACCACCCCACGGGCCCCCTCGGTCGGGGTCCCTCCGAACGCGGCCGCCCGCAGGACGGCCCCCTGCGAACGCCGGCTTCCGGGAGGCCGGCGTGACCGCGGACGACCGGGTGACCGGCGGCACGCCGGCGACACGCGACGACGCCGGCAGGGCGGCCCCCGGCGGTGACGTCCGGGCGGGCGCTCCGCTCACCGGGCCGCCCCGGGCCGTGGTCGCGATCGCCGCCGCGACCGTGGCCGTGCTGCTCGCGGTGAGCCCCTGGTACGGCTACCACCGCGACGAGCTGTACTTCCGCATGCTGGGTGAGCGACCGCGGCTCGGATATTTCGACACCCCGCCGCTGACGCCGATGATCGCCCGGGTGTCGACGGCGATCTTCGGGGACACGGTCGTCGCGCTGCGGATCGTGCCCGCCCTGTGCGCCGGGGCCCTGGTCGTGCTCGTCGCGCTGGCCGCCCGCGAGCTTGGTGGCGGCCGTGCGGCCCAGATCCTCGCCGCGGCCGGTACGGCCACCTCCGTGCTGCCTCTCGTGGCCGGTCACGCCCTGCTGACCCTCACCCCCGATCTCGTGCTGTGGAGCGCGGTCACGCTGTGCCTGCTCCGGGTGCTGCTCGGAGGGGACGGGCGCTACTGGCTCTGGGTGGGGGCGCTGTCCGGGATCGCCGCGTACAACCGCGACCTGATCGTGGTGTTGCTGGGCAGTGCCGGCCTGGGCATCCTCGTGGCCGGCCCGCGGGAGGTGCTGCGGGACAGACGACTGTGGGCCGGCGCCCTCCTGGCTCTGGCGATCGCCTCACCCAACCTGCTCTACCAGGCGACGCACGACTGGCCGCAGTTCCAGATGGCCGAGGCGCTGAGGATCGACGAGGGCGCGGACAACCGCGCCACCTTCGTCCCCCTTCAGATCGTGCTGCTCGGGCCCGCGCAGGCGGTGGTCTGCGTGGCCGGCTGGCTGCGGCTGTGGCGGAACCGGCGGGTCCGCTCTCTCGCCATCGCCTACCCCGTGGCCTGCGCGCTGGTCCTCTGTTCGGGAGGCCGCCCCGACTACACCGGCGCGTTCCTGCTCTACCTGTTCGCGGCCGGCTGCGTGACGGCGGCCGGGTGGCGGCGGCGGGGAGTGCTGGTCGCGGCGCTGGCGGTCGACGCCGTGGTGGCGGTGGTCGTGGCGCTGCCGGTCGTCCCGGCGGCGTCGCTCGCCGGCACGCCGGTCGCCGCCATCAACGAGGTCGCCCGTGAGTCGGTGGGCATGCGCGACCTGGCGGCGCAGACCGCCCGGGTGGTGAACGGCCTGCCCGCCGGCGAGCGCGCCGGTGCGGTGCTGCTCGCGGCGAACTACGGCGAGGCCGGCGCGCTGCGTCGCTGGGCGGGCGAGTTCGGGCTGCCCGCGGTGTACAGCGGCCACAACGAGCTGTGGTGGTGGGGGCCGCCGCCGGAGGGGACGCGGGTGGTCGTGTCCGTCGGCTACCCGCCCGCCGAACTCGGCACCGTCTTCGCCCGCTGCACCCTCGCGGGCAGGCTGAGCGGGATGCCGGGCGAGGAACAGGGTGTGCCGATCACGGTCTGCCGCGACCCCGTCCGGTCCTGGCAGGAGCTGTGGCCGCGCACGCGCCACTACAGCTAGTCCGTGTCCGACCCCCGGCCTGGGCATCTGCCGCTATGGTGAGGCAGGATTACGGTGTGTTGCTGATCGACCTTGCCAGGACGTCCGCGGCCGTCGCCGCGGACTCGGCGCGGCTCGCCAAGATCAGGCACCTCGCCGAGCTGCTCGGCAGGGTGGGCCCGGACGAGGCCGAGATCGCCATCGCCTACCTGTCGGGCGAGCTGCCGCAGCGCCAGATCGGGGTGGGCTGGCGAAGCCTGTCCGACCTCCCCGAGCCGCGTCAGATCGCCACGGCGACCCTGACGCAGGTCGACGCGCTGCTTGAACGCGTCAAGTCGCAGTCCGGGGCCGGTTCCCAGGCCGCGCGCCGGGAGCTGCTCGGCGAGCTGTTCGGCGCCCTCACCCGGCAGGAGCAGTCGTTCCTGCACCGGCTGCTGACGGGCGAGCTGCGCCAAGGGGCGCTCAACGGGGTGATGATCGAGGCGGTCGCCATGGCCGCGAACGTGCCCGCGGCCGAGGTGCGCCGGGCCCTGACCCTGCGCGGCTCGCTGCCCGCCGTCGGCGCGGCCGCGCTGCGCGGCGGCGTCGCGGAGCTGAAGGCGTTCCACCTGGAGGTCGGGCGGGCGGTGGCGCCGATGCTCGCGCAGAGCGCGCCCAGCGTGACCGCCGCTCTGGAGAAGGCCGGCGTCCCTGCCGCCGTGGAGTGGAAGCTCGACGGCGTGCGGGTCCAGGCCCACCGGTCGGGCGACCGGGTCGCCGTCTTCACCCGCACGCTCGACGACATCACCGCGCAGGTCCCCGAGCTGGTGGAGGCCGTGCTCGGCCTGCCCGGGACCGATCTCGTGCTCGACGGCGAGGTCATCGCGCTGCGCCCGGACGGCCGCCCCGAGCCGTTCCAGGTCACCTCGGGCCGGGTGGCCAGCAGGACCGACGTCGCGTCGCTGCGCGCGACCGTGCCGCTGACCGTCTTCTTCTTCGACGCCCTGCGCGTGGGCGGCGCCGACCTGCTCGACCTGCCGGACGAGGAGCGGCACGCCGCGCTGGAGGCCGCGGTCCCGGCCGAGCTGATCACCCCTCGGCTCGTCACGGCGGACGCCGAGGAGGCCGAGGCGTTCTTCGGCGACGCCGTACGGCGGGGCCACGAGGGCGTCGTGGTGAAGTCGCTGCGCACGCCGTACGCCGCGGGCCGGCGGGGGGCGGGCTGGGTCAAGGTGAAGCCACGGCACACGTTCGACCTGGTCGTGCTGGCCGCCGAATGGGGCAGCGGCCGGCGCCGGGGCTGGCTGTCCAACCTGCACCTCGGCGCCTACGACCCGGAGACCGGCGGTTTCGTGATGCTCGGCAAGACGTTCAAGGGCCTCACCGACGAACTGCTGACCTGGCAGACCGAGCAGTTCCTGCGGCTGGCGGAGGGGCCGGTGGACGGCTACGTCGTCACGCTCAAGCCCGTGCTGGTCGTGGAGATCGCCTTCGACGGCGTGCAGCGATCGAGCCGTTACCCCGGCGGCATGGCGCTGCGGTTCGCCCGCGTGCTGCGCTACCGGCCCGACAAGCGGCCCGAGGAGGCCGACACCGTGGCCGCGGTCCGCGCGCTCATGCCCTGACCCGCAGTCACTCCACGATTTACTTGATCAGGCGGATGGTCAGCGGGTAGCGGAACTCGGTGCCGGCGAGCGCCGACACCCCGCCGACGATGCACAGGACCAGTCCGACGACCCAGATGACCGGCAGCAGGACGACGCCGACGACGGTGAACGGCAGCAGCACCGTCGCCCCCAGCACGGTGAGGTGGAAGTTGAGCGACTCCACCGCGTGCTTCCTGATGTAGGGGGACGTCCGCCCCGCGGTCACCATCATCAGCAGCGGGCCGATGATGAACAGCCCCAGCAGCGCGAACAGGTGCGAGGCCGCCGCCCCGACCCGGTCTCCCCCGTCCGGGACCGCCGCGGCCCGGTACGAAGGCGGCCGGGGGACGTACGCCGGGCGGGTGCCGTACAGGTCGTTCATGATGGGCACGAGATCGGCGTGCGTGCGCGCGGTCATCGCCAGGTGCAGCCGCTCGTCCATCTCGTGCTTGTCGAGCCTGCCCTCGGCGTAGGCCGCTTTGACGTGCTCGACCACCTGTTCGCGGTCCTGGTTGGTAACGCGCAACTGAGGGTGTGGCATCGGGGCACGGCCCGGCCACGGTGGTGTCGCTGCCGCGGGCATCACAGCATCGCCTTCCGTCGATCGACTGCTCGGCTCTCTTCGAGTCTGCCTCCATCATGTGCCGCGTACGCACCCGGCGGCATCAGGGACATCCCCGACATCGCCCCGAGACCGTTCACTTAACGCCATCGTGATCCACGGCGATGTATACAAGCACTATGAGATGGCGAGATCGCTACGGGCTCCGGCGGCGCCGGGGGGCCCGCGTGGCCAAGTTCGACCGCGAGGCGACCGACGCCGACATCGAGGCTCTCATCGAGTTCGCCAAGACCCGGCGTGGAGTCGAGTTCTACGTCGAACCCGAGACCTTCGCGACCGACACCACCGCAGTGGCCGTGGCACACGACGGGGAGTGGACCCGTCGCCGCGTCGGAGCTCCCGCCGTGATCGCCAAGGTCGCCAGGGATCTCGCCCTTCCGGTGTACGACGTGCAGCTCACCGGTTATCCCGCCCGGATGCGGGCCTACAACGAGCGCCGTCGTCAGGCTCAGGGCGGCGACCCGGTCTGACGGCCGCCCGGGGCCGCCGCGGAGACCGGACCGGGCAGGTCCCGGGCCAGCAGGGCGCGCAGCGGTGCGAGCCAGATCGCCCGGGGAGGCCCCATCTCGTCGTCGAGCTCCTCCGGGGTCGGCATGCGGTCGCGGAGCATGGCAGGGGACATCATGTGCGCCAGGGCCTGCCGGAGAAGGAGCGCCATGGAATAGCCGGGGTCGGCGGCGAGCGCCCGCTCCAGCGCCATCCCGGCCAGCGCGCACTCCCCCCGGTGCCAGGCGGCGGCCGCCAGCAGTGAGGCCGCGGGCGCGACGTGGCCCGGCGCCAGCCGGCGGGTGAGGTCGCGCCACAGCGCGATGTGCGCGTCCCGGTCGTCGATCAACGCCCACGCCTCGTCGCGCACCCTGACCACGGCGAGGTCGAGCCCGAGCCGGGCGGCGCCCTCGTCGTCCAGCCGTCCCCCCGAGTCGTACAGGCCGATGGCCCTGCGCACCCGCGTCAGCCCCTCGGCCACGAACCGTGCGGCCATCTCGTCCGCGACCGGGCCCCCGGGCTCGGGCATGGCCCGCAGATCGGCCATGACGCGGAGGGTGACCTGCCGCATCGCCGCTCCGCCGCACGGCTGGACCGAGCGCCGCAGGCTGCCCCGGTCGGGCAGGGCGACCAGCCCGTGCATCACGGCCTCGGCGGCGACGTGGCTGCGCTCGGTGTCGTACGGCGTGCCCTCCGGTGGACAGCAGGTCGCGCTGCCGCAGGAGTAGGACCAGTAGCGACCGCCTTCGGCCCGGAGGCTCTCGGCCACCCGGATGCCTCCGGCGTGCAGCAGCCGGGTCACCGTGTCGACGGCCGGGGTAACCAGTGCGCCGGGACCGTAGCCGACGACGAACGCGGCGGTCACCGACTCGCGGCGCAGCAGCGTGACCAGCCGGTCGAGGTCCCCGGAGGCGACCGGCAGGTCCCAGCGCGTCGTCAGCCGCACCTCCGGGCCGGCGACGCCGGTGACGACGAGGCTGTCGGCGGGGTGGAACCCGACGAGGTAGGGCACGGCGGCGAGGATGTCCGCCGGCGAGGAGAGCACAAGCTTCGGGATCGTCATGGCCGCAAGCCTCGCCGGAGGGACACGCCCCCACGACGACCGAAGCGCGTTCTGGGGACAGCCGTCCTCCTGTGGACAACCGGGCAGCCGGAAAACCGTTGGCACCGGGCAGGGCACGCGGCCTACACTCGGCGCCATGTCTACGCCCCGGATCTCTTAGCTCGGACACCCGCTTCCACGCCACCCGTGTGTCCTTGAGCTTCTCCGGAGCGTCATCAAATGATCACCCTTCGCGGTGTCGACGTGCGCGTCGGCGCCCGTCTCCTGCTGTCGGACGTCACCGCCCACGTCGCCCCCGGCGACCGCGTCGGCCTGGTCGGCCGCAACGGCGCGGGCAAGACCACCCTGCTGAAGACCCTGGCCGGCGAACTGCAGCCGGCCGCGGGCACCATCACCCGGACCGGCCAGGTCGGCTATCTCCCGCAGGATCCCGCTGCGGCCGATCCGTCCCTCACCGTCGCCGGCCGCATCCTGTCGGCCCGCGGCCTCGACGAGGCCGAGCGCGCGCTGCGCGCCGCCGAGGCGGCCATGGCCGACCCCGCCCTGCAGGAGCAGGCGATGCGGCGGTACGTCCGGGCCGAGGCGGAGTTCGAGGCCCGCGGCGGGTACGCCGCGCAGGCCGAGGCCGCCCGCATCGCCGCCGGGCTCGGCCTGCCCGACCGGGTCATGACCCAGCGGGTCGGCACCCTGTCCGGCGGGCAGCGCCGCCGGGTCGAACTCGCCCGCATCCTGTTCGCCGGACAGGGCACGCTGCTGCTCGACGAGCCCACCAACCACCTGGACGCCGACTCGGTGGCCTGGCTCCGGTCGTTCCTCGCGAGCCGCACCGGCGGGCTGGTCCTGATCAGCCACGACACCGCGCTGCTCGACGACACCGTGAACAGGATCTGGCGCCTCGACGCCGACCGGGCCGCGCTGGAGGTGCACAACACCGGCTGGCGCACCTACCTGGCCGACCGCGACGCCGCCGAGCGCGGGCGCGCCCGGCAGCGGGCGGTCGCCGAACGCAAGGCCGCCGCGCTGCACGCCCAGGCCGACAGGATGCGCGCCGGCAAGGCGACGGCCGTACGGGCCAAGGAGATGGCACGCCGGGCCGACCGCATGCTGGCCGCGGTGGAGCCGGTCCGCCGCGCCGAGAAGGTCGCCCGCATCCGGCTGCCCGAGCCCGCCCCCTGCGGCCGCACCCCGCTCGGCGCGATCAGCCTGACCAAGGCGTACGGCGACCTGCGGGTGCTCGCCGGGGTGGACCTGGCCGTGGACCGGGGCAGCCGGCTCGTCGTGCTCGGTCTCAACGGAGCGGGCAAGACCACGCTGCTGCGGATCCTGGCCGGGCGGGAACGCCCCGACGCGGGCCGCGTGGTGCACGGGCCCGGTCTGCGGCTGGGCTACTTCGCGCAGGAGCACGACACGCTCGACCCGGCGCGCACCGTCGCCCAGAACCTCGCCGCCGCCGCGCCGCACCTGGGCGACGGCGAGGTGCGCCGGATCCTCGGTTCGTTCCTGTTCGCCGGGGACGACGCGGGCAAGCCCGCGGGCGTGCTGTCCGGCGGCGAGAAGACCCGTCTGGCGCTGGCCACCCTGGTCAGCTCGCAGGCCAACGTGCTGCTGCTCGACGAGCCCACCAACAATCTCGACCCGGCGTCACGGGACGAGGTGCTGGCGGCGGTCGCCTCCTACCAGGGCGCCGTCGTGATGGTCACCCACGACGAGAAGGCCGTGGAGGCCCTGCGCCCCGACCGCGTCCTGCTGCTGCCGGACGGAGTCGAGGACATGTGGAATTCCGGTTACGCCGGTCTCGTGTCCCTGGCCTGACCCCCCGGTGCCTGATCTCCCCGTGCCTGATGTCCCCGTGCCGGATCTCCCGGCGCGGTCGCCGGCGCCAGCCGTATGCGGACAAGCATGGCGGCGCCGGCGACCGCACCGGGCATCGCGACGACGCTGACGAGCGGCACCATGAACGCGAGGAAGAGCGGCACACCGAACCCGAGCGAGACGGACATGTTCGACCGGAGCAGGGCGAAGCGCTCCTTGCGCCGCAGGCCCCGGCGTTCCATTGCCAGGGCGGTCAGTTCGACCGTGAGGAAGAACCCGGAGACGAACGCCCCCACCACGGGCACCACGGTCTGCCCGACGACCGGCACGAAGCCGAGCACGAACAACGGCACGGAGAACAGCAGGACCCACCAGAGCGTGACGAGGCTGTCGCGGATCGATCGGAACAGGGACGCCCAGAAGGGCAGGTCACCGCCGCCGGGAAGCCCGCCGAGGTCCTCCTCGACCCGCTCCGACAGCTTCTCGTAGAACGGGTCGCCGATCACGAGCGTGACGGCGGTGAACGTCAGCACGGCGAGCGCGAGACCCGCCACGAAGATCATCACGCCGACCAGCGTGCGGAACCCGTCGCGCCAGCCCCAGTCGTCGGCGAACGGCGTCGCCCAGGCCGCCACGTCGGTCGCGTGCGTGCCCAGCCAGACCAGCGCCAGGGCGTAGAGCACCAGGGCGATCAGGGCCGGGATCAGCCCGAACAACCACCAGCGGGGATGCCGGGCGACCCAACCGAGACCCCGGAAGCAGAAACCGACTCCCTCGGCGAAACCGCCGACGCCGCGCCGTCCGGCGGGCCGCCCGATGCCACTCATGGCGGGCAGGCTAGCGCCACAAGGTCGTCACCGGCACGCCCAGATCGGCGAAAAGGCGGCGAAGCAGGGGCAGCGAGATGCCGAGCACGTTCCCGTGGTCGCCTTCGATGCCCTCCACGAACCAGCCGCCCAGGCCGTCGAGCGTGAACGACCCCGCCACGCGCAGCGGTTCCCCGCTGGCGACGTACGCCTCGATCTCCTCGTCCGACGGCGTGCCGAACCGCACCACGGTCGCCGCCACCTCGGACACCCTGCGGCCGCCGGCCACGTCGACCACGCAGTGCCCGGTCAGCAGCCGGCCGGTCCTGCCCCGCATCATGTGCCAGCGGCGCACCGCGTTCTCCGGCGTCCCCGGCTTGCCGTACGCGACGCCGTCGAGTTCGAGCACCGAGTCGCAGCCGATCACGATGCCGTCGGGGAGCGTCCGGGAGACGGCGTCCGCCTTGGCCACGGCCAGTTTCAGGCACAGCTCCCCTGGGGTGCCGGCCGTGATCGCGTCCTCGTCGACGCCGCTGACGATCACCTTGGGATCGAGCCCGGCCGCCCGAAGCACACCGAGGCGGGCGGGCGAGGCCGAGGCGAGCACCAGTTCCGTCACACGGTGAAGCCTAGTCGCTTCTACTATGTCTGACGTTTACCGATCACGTGCGGGGGATGCGGGTGTCAAAAGCCACGGTCAAAGAGCGTGCGCGCTACTGGTTCGACAACACCATGGCCAAGGGCACGGGCGCCCTCATCGGCTGGCTGGCCCTGGTGTCGCTGGTGCTCATCGTGGTCGTAAGCGCGCTGACGATGTGGCTCACCCCCGACGAGGCGTTACGGCACGACGGCTGGCCCGGAGTGTTGTGGCTGTCGCTCATGCACGCCCTCAGCCCGGGCAAGATCGCCGGAGACGCCGGCACGGCGCCCTTCCTCGCGATCATGCTGGGGGCGTCCCTCGGCGGCATCTTCATCGTCAGCATCCTCGTGGGCGTGCTCTCCGCCGGTCTGCGGGGCAAGATCGAGGAGCTGCGCAAGGGCCGTTCCCGCGTCATCGAGAGCGGCCACACCGTCATCCTCGGCTGGTCCGAGCAGCTCTACACGATCGTTTCCGAACTCGCGAAGGCGCACGCCAGCCAGCACGGCTCGGTCATCGCGATCCTGGCCGACAGGGACAAGCCGGCCATGGAGGACGCCATCCGGGCCCGGGTGGGCGACACGGGCAAGACGCGCCTGGTGTGCCGCACCGGCCGGCCCACCGAGCCGACCGACCTCGACCTGCTGAGCCTGAGCACCGCGCGCACGGTCGTGGTGCTGTCCCCCGAGAAGGACGACCCGGACGCGCACGTCATCAAGACCCTGCTCGCCCTGGCCAAGCGGGCCGGGGACCATCCTCCGGTCATCGCCGCCATCGCCTCCTCACGCAACATGGCCGCCGCCCGGCTGGCCGGAGGGCCCGGCGTCCACCTGGTCGACAGCGACGACATCGCCGCCCGGCTGATCGTGCAGTCGTCCCGGCAGTCCGGCATGTCCGTCGTCTGCATGGACCTGCTGAACTTCGACGGCGGCGAGATCTACCTGCGCCGCGATCCCTCTTTGGCGGGCAGGTCGTACGGAGAGGCCCTCGACGCGTACGCGACCGCGACCGTCCTCGGCGTGCGCACACCCGGCGGTGTGGTGCTCAACCCGCCGACGGACACGGTGATCGGGGCATCCGACGAGATCGTCGTGCTCGCCCAGGACGACTCGCTCATCCGCCTGGCGAACGGCACGGCTCCCGCGGACGAACGGCACATCGTTCCCGCGACGGCCCCGGAGCCGGCCGCCGAGCGGACCCTGATGCTCGGCTGGAACGGCCGGGCCGCGCGGATCATCCGCTACCTGGACGGCTACGTGACCCCCGGATCGGTGCTCGACGTCGCCGGCGACCACCCCGGCGCCGGCACCGGCCTGGCGGACCTGCGCAACCTGACGGTGAACGTCAAGGAGTGCGACGCCACCGACAGGTACGCCCTGGAGTCCCTCGGCGTCGGCGTCTACCAGCACGTCATCGTGCTCTCCGACGACCGGTACGATCCCCGCCACGCCGACACCCGGACGCTGATGACGCTGCTGCAACTGCGCGACATGCAGGCGACCCTCGGGGAGAAGTACTCGATCGTGAGCGAGATGCACGACGAGAACAACCGGGCGCTCGCCGAGGTCACCGAGGCCGACGACATCGTGATCAGCGACACCGTCATCGGCCTGCTGCTCGCGCAGCTCGCCGAGAACCCGCACCTCGCCGAGGTCTTCGGCTACCTCTTCGACTCCGCGGGCTCGGAGGTCTATCCCCGGCCCGTGGGAGACTACGTGACCACCGGCGTGCCCGTCGCCTTCCGCACGATCGTGGAGTCGGCCCTGCGGCGTGGCGAGACCGCGATCGGTTACCGCGTGGCGGCGAGGTCCGGGACGCCGCCCCACTACGGCATCGTGCTCAACCCGGACCGGTCCCGCGCGGTGACGTTCACGCCCGGCGACTCCGTGATCGTCCTCGCCGAGCGCTGAGCCCGGTCGGCCCCCACCGCTCACTCGCCGAGGCCGGCGCGGCGGGCGCGGACCACGGCCTGCGCCCGGTCGGCGACGTGGAGCTTGGCGAAGACGGACGTCAGGTGGTTCTTCACGGTCTTCTGGCTGAGGAACAGGGCGCGGGCGATCTCCGCGTTCGACTTGCCGGACGCGAGCAGGTCGAGGATCTCCCGCTCCCTGGCGGTCAGCTCGGGGAACGGCGTGACGGCCGGACCCGGCGCCAGGAACCTGCGGATGCGCCGGGCCACCGCGGGGCCGTACACGGCCTCGCCCCGCGCGACGGCCCGGACGGCGGCGATGAACTCCGCCCCGCCCGTGCCCTTGAGGACGTAGCCGCGCGCGCCCGCCCGCAGGGCGGCGAACACCGACGCGTCGTCCTCGCTCATCGTCAGCACGAGCACACCGAGGCCGGGATCGCGGTCGATCAGCCGGCGGGTGGCCTCGATCCCCGAGGTGCCCGGCATCACCAGGTCCATCACGACCACGTCGGGCCGCAGCGACAGGGCGAGGGCGACGGCCTCGTCGCCGTCTCCCGCCTCGCCCACCACCTCGGCGCCGCCGACCTGTTCGAGCAGCGCCCGCAGGCCGTGCCGCAGCAGCGGGTGGTCGTCCACCAGCAGGACGCGCACCGGCTCGGTGGCCTCGGGATCGGCCCTGGCATCGGTCGCGGAATCGATCACAGCGGCAGCACCGCCTCCACCGTCGTGCCCGCCCCTGAGGCGGACGTCCTGCGCAACACGCCGCCGAGTTCCGCGGCGCGCTCTCTCATGCTGCCCGATCCCACGCCCTCGACGAGCGGCTCGGGCAGCCCCCGGCCGTCGTCGCTGACGCGCAGGACCAGTCCGTCCCGCTCGATCCGGGCGACGATCTCGATGGTCCGGGCCCGCGCGTGGCGCAGGGCGTTGGCCAGGGCCTCCTGAGCGATGCGGTAGGCCGCCACCTCGACGGCGGCGGGCAACTCGGGCAGCGGCTCCGGCACCCGGACCATGACGGCCGGACCGCCCTCCGCGGCCTCCTCCGTGTCCAGGGCCAGGTCCTCCAGGGCCCCGGCCAGCCCGAGCTCGTCCAGCGCCGGCGGCCGCAGGTCGTGAACGATTCTCCGCACGTCGCCGACGAGGCCCTGGACGAGCTGCCTGACCTCCGACAGCGACGACCGCGTGGCCGGCGACACGCCCGCGGCGGTGGCCTCTATCACGTCGAGCCGTACGCCGATGGCGGCCAGGCCGGGCCCGAGACCGTCGTGAAGGTCACGGCGGAGCCTGCGCCGTTCCTCCTCCCTGGCGATGACCAGCCGCTCTCGCGACGTCTGCACCTCTGTGGCGAGCCGTACGGCGGCGAGGGCGACCGCGAGCTGGCGGGCGAGGTCGTCGAGCACGGCCAGGTCGGCCGCCGACAGGGCTTCGCCCGGCGAACGGGGGGCCGCGCGCAGCTCCCCCTCCACGCGTCCGCCCACCACGAGCGGCAGCCGTACGCCGTCGCCGGGGACGCCGCCCTCGGCGCAGACCGGAGTGCCGTCTGCGGCGAGCACGGCGACCGCGGGCAGCCGCAGCGTGTGCGCCACGGTCTCCGCCGCGCGGTCGAGCAGCCGCGTCGGGTCGGCCGACGACTCCAGGCGCTGGCCGAGCAGGGACAGCGCGGCGGCCGGGTCGCCCCGGTTGCCGAACAGCAGACGGCCGACGGCCCGCTGCGCGGCGTCGCGTACGGGTGCGAACGCCAGCGCGACGACGGCGGTGGCGGCGAGCGGCTGGAGGACTCCGCTCCCGGTTCGCAGGAGCGTGCCGATCGTGGCCACGGTGACCAGGTAGGCACCGAGCAGCACGACCGTGACCAGCGCGTACACGACGGTGCGCCGGATCAGCACCTCGATCTCGAACAGCCGGTAGCGGAAGATCGAGACCGTCGTGGCCGCGGGGAACAGCGGCAGTACCGCGGCCTGCAGCCACACCCCCACGGGCGGGTCGGGCGGCAGCAGATTGTCGGCGACGACCGAGAGCCCCACCGCGACGACGGCCGCGAACACCGGCAGGAGGCGGCGCCTGTTGTCCGAGCGCGTGACCCGGGTGGCCAGCGCCGCGACCCCCGACAGGGCCAGCCCGGTCACCACCACGCCGAAGGCGACCTTCGCGACGGGATCCGTGGGGACGAACCCGAAGGAGCTGGGCACCTCGTGTCCCCAGACCCAGACGCGGTCGCGGAGCATGAGCATGATCTGGAGCACCGCCATCGCGGCGATGGCCGCCACCAGCACCGGCCGCCAGCGCGGCGACGGCAGCCGCCCGTCGGGCAGCAGCAGCGGCAGCAGCAGGAGCGGCCCGAAACCGGTGAAGAACACCCAGTTCGTCACCCACGCGGCGAGCAGGGCTCCGGGCAGCCCGTGCGGCTGGGCGTACGCGGCGTATCCCCCGGACAGCGCCTGGAGCGCCAGCCCGGCGCCGCTCAGGCAGAACAGGCGGCCGATGGGGTGCCCGGGCCACCGCGACAGGATCAGCGCGCCGACCGCCGGGCAGGTCAGGCCGACGACCGCGTCCAGCACCAGATAGGTGGTGTCGGGCGCGGGCACGGCCGTGGTGAGTGCGACGCCGGCGACGACGGCCGCCCCGCACAGGACGGGGATCGCCCAGAGCCATCGGGACCACGCACCGCTTCGCATCAGGACATCATTGGACATTCCTCGCCTCGAAGGGAATGGGACCCGGGTCCCGTCCCACCCGGGACCCCCTTGGGCCCGGACGCCGGGACGGGAACGGGACCCGGCCCTCAGGCGGACGGGACCGCCGGGACGCTGGAATCGGCCCATGCGAACGAACACGTCAACCGCCATCCCCAGCGAGGCCGCCGCTCCCGCCGCCCGCGAGCCGCGGCTCGCCGTGTACGGCGTCACCCTGGCCGCCCTCGTGCTGCCCGTCGTGGCCCTCGCCGTCTCGCAGGGCGCCGACCTCGACCGGATCGGCGACGCCCCGATCGGCACCCAGATCGCCGTCTACAGCCAGGCGTTCATGCCCGCGCTCGCCGCGCTCGTCGCGTGCCTGGCCGGTGGCGGTGTCCGCGCCCTGGACTGGGGTTTCCACCGGGTGCCCTGGCGCACGCTCGCCGCCGCGTGGGCCGTGCCCGTCCTCGGCACCGGCCTCGCGTACGGCACGGCCTGGCTGACCGGCGCCGCCCGCTTCGACCCGGGCAACCTCACCGCGTCCACCGGGCTGCACCCGGCGCTCGGCGTGGTGCTCGGCCTCGTTCCCGGCGTGGTGCCGTTCGTCGTCCTGGCGCTCGGCGAGCAGCTCGGCTGGAGCTCCCTGCTCGTCACGAGGCTCGCCAAGCGCAGGGGCCCCGCCGCGACGGCGGTGATCCTCGGCCTGGCCTGGGCCTCGTTCCACTACCCCCTGATGCTGTTCGTGCCGGGGGCGGTGGAGGAGGGCGTGCCAGTGCCGTACGCGCTGCTGATGTTCACGCTCCAGACGGTCACGCTGGCCTTCCCGCTCGTGTGGCTGCGCCTGCGTACGCGGAGCATCTGGCCGGTTCTGGTGTTCCACGCCACGGTGAACGCGTCGCTGTACTTCGTGGCCGAGGCGATGACGTCGGCGCACGACAGGTCGGCCTGGATGGTCGGCGAGGGCGGCGCCCTCACCACGGCGGGGCTGGCGGTGGCCGTGCTCCTGACCAACCGCCTGTGGCGGCGCCCCCGCTCGTCCCGCTAGCTAGGCCGTCCGGCTCAGGTTCTCGCCGAAGAAACCGGCGATCCTTTCGACGGCGTGATCCACGTAATTCTGCTTGTCATAGAGGTCGACGTGGCTGGCGCCGTCGATCCAGTAGATCTCCTTGGGACCGGTGGCACGCTGGAAGGCTTCGATGCTCATCCAGGACGTGACGGCACGGGTGCCGACGATCATGAGCAGCGGCCGGCCCCCGATCAGCGGGATCGGCGCGAAGGCGTCGAAGGCCGCCATCCTGTCGATGCTGTTCCAGGTGAGAAAGCCCGCTGAGCGGGGGTGCCGGCCACGTTCGGTGCGGTAGTACTCGAAGCCCTCGGCACCGTGCTCTCCGCCGAGCGCGTAGGCCTCCTCGACGGTGTCAGGGAAGAGGGTCAGGACGGGCGGTTCCTCGCCCCGGGCCTCGACGGTGCGTGCGTGGGCCGCGGCGTCCAGCATGCCGAGGAACACGGCCGGGTCCTGGGCGCCGTCGGCACCCAGGCGGAACTGACGGGCGACGTCGACGGCGCTGACGGTGGCGACGGCCTTGACGCGGCGATCGCCCGCGGTGGCCGTGAGGGCGTAGCCGCCGGAGGCGCAGATGCCGAGCACGCCGATGCGGTCCGGATCGACCTCGCCGCGGCTGGTCAGGAAGGAGACGGCGGCCTTGAGGTCCTCGACCCGCTGCGCGGGGTCCTCCAGGCCGCGCGGTTCGCCGCCGCTCTCGCCCTGGAAGGCCGCATCGTAGGCGAGCGCGACGAACCCCCTTTCGGCCAGGTGGCGGGCGTAGAGGCCGGCGGCCTGCTCCTTCACACCGGTGCCGGGGTGTCCGACGACGATCGCCGGACGCGGCCCCTCGACCGGGGTGTCGGGAAGGTGGAGATGGCCGGCGAGCGGGATACCGGCGCTGTGGAAGGTGATGTCGATCTTCGCCACGGAACTCTCCGAGTGGTCAGCCGGCCCGGCACTATGCCGGGCACGTGTCCACAGTCGTCGCGACCCTGGACAGGCAAAAGCGGCGAGTTCCTGCCTGGGAAAAAACCTGCCCCTCATCCCCGCCACCGCAGGTCCGCACAATGGAGGACATGACCAGCGCATCCGGCCCCGGCGAACTCGGCGCCTTCCTCAAGGCCCGCCGGGCACAACTGGCCCCACGGGACCTCGGCCTGCCCGAGCAGGACTCCCGGCGCAAGGTCGCGGGGCTCCGCCGTGAGGAGGTCGCCCAGCTGGCCGCGATCAGCGTCGACTACTACACACGGCTGGAGCAGGGCCGTGTCCGAGCGTCCGCTTCGGTGCTCGCCACGCTGGCCCGCGCACTGCGCCTCGACGACGACCAGCAGCGGTACCTGTATCAACTGGCCGGCAAGACCGACGCCCGGCCTCACAGGCGCCAGCCCTCGCAACGCGTGCGCCCTGCCATGCGGCGCCTGCTCGACCAGCTCACCGCGACCCCCGCCATCGTTTTGGGCAAACGGCTGGACATCCTCGAGTGGAACGCCTGCGCCGCCGCCTTGTACACCGACTTCTCGCAGCTCCCGGTGGACCGGCGCAACTACCTCTATCTGCTGTTCTCCGACCCGATCATCCGGAGCATGCACCTGGAGTGGGAGCACGACGCCCGCGACGCCGTCGCCGCCCTGCGCATGGAGTCCGCGGCCGATCCCTGCGACCCGGAGCTCGCCCGGCTCGTCGGCGAGTTGTCCGTGCGGGACGCCGACTTCCGTACCTGGTGGGCGGAGCAGCGCGTCAACAACGCCGCCTACGGCACCAAGCGCTACCGGCATCGGCTGGTCGGCGATCTCACCCTCGACTGCGACACGTGGAGTAGTCCCGACGGCTCGGGACAGCGCCTCATGATCCTCACGGCCGAGTCCGGTTCGCCGTCGGATGACGCGCTGCGCATCCTCACCTCGTGGGCGCCCGGGCAACCGAGCGGGAGCCTCTCCCCCACGTCCGGATGACCCGCACGCCACCACCGTGGGGGTCAGCGCGCCCGTGGGACGCCGACGCCTCGCAGCAGCGTGTCGACCACGACGTCGGCGGCCTGCGCGGCGCTCAGCTCGGACAACTCCTCGGCGGCCTGTTCCATCAGCGGCGGCAGGACGGTGGCCACCCAGCCGGGCGGCAGGTCGGAGCGCAGCAGGCCCTCGTCGGTCGCGCGCTGCAGGAAGGCGTCGACATCGTCGATCAGGCGGCGGCGCTCGCGGAGCGTCACTTCGCGGAGCATACGGCTCGTCTCCACGGGCCATGTGCGGTTGACGGCGATGATGCCCTCGACGTAGAGATGCAGTGCGACCTCGACCGGGGCCTCGTGCAGCCTGGCGGCCTTGATGACCTCCTCGACCGCGTCGTAGCGCGCTGCGTAGACCGCGGCCATGAGGTCTTCACGGGAGGCGAAGCGGCGGTAGACGGTGCGGCGGTCCACTCCTGCCGCGGCCGCGATGGCGGCGACGGTCACCGAGGGGTCGTCGGCGAGCATGCGGGCGCCCGTGCTCAGGACGCGTTCCAGGTTGCGCGTCGCGTCTGCTCTCACCCGCCCAAGATACCCGTCACGTAGCACATGACGGAACTTAGTGTCACAATTCAAGAGACATTACGCCATTAAGAGCACCATCTATGAGGCAGTTACAGCATCGGCCCGATGACGTGTTCATGATCGGCCATACCTGTAGAAATGAGGGAAGCGTGGAGTCGCTCGTCTCGACGATGGTGGGCCGGGATGACGTCCAAGGGGAACTGTCCGCGTTCATGACGACCGCCGGGGGGCAGGCCCTCATCCTGAGGGGCGAGACCGGGGTCGGCAAGAGCGCCCTGCTCGACCACGTGGCCGGCCTCGCGTCCGCGGAGAACCACCGGGTGATCCGCGCCGCCGGGGTCGAGGCGGAGGCGGAGCTGCCCTTCGCCGGCCTGCACCAGCTTCTGTACTCGCTGCTGCCCCGCTCGGCCGAACTCGGCGAAGGCCGCCGTGTCGTCTTCGACGTCGCCTTCGGGCTGCGCGAGGGGACGGCGCCGTCGGTCATGTCCCTCGGCATCGCCGTCCTCGACCTGCTGTCTTTGGCGGCATCGGAGAAACCGCTTCTGCTGTTGCTCGACGACGGTCAATGGATGGACGCTTCCAGCGCCGAGGTGTGCGGGTTCGTGGGGCGCCGGCTCACCGGCACATCCGTGAAAATGCTCATCGCCGTACGGTCCGACGTCGGCTCGCGGTTCGACACGGCCGCGCTTCCCGAACTCCCCGTGGCGGCACTGTCGGAGGAGGCCGCCGGGCACCTGCTGGATATGCGCCATCCGCAGCTCGACACGCAGACCCGGCGCATCGTCCTGGAGCACGCCATGGGCAACCCCTTGGCGCTCTTGGAGCTGCCCGCCTACCTGAACGGCGGCCACACCGGCCGCGCGGCCGAGGAACGCCTCGGATTGGGCAACATCCCACTGTCGCGCCGTCTACAGCACGTCTACGGCGTCCGCATCGAACGGCTGCCCGGTCCCGTACGCGAGGAACTGCTGCGCGGCGCCCTCGACGGTGTCGGGGCGGGACCGGGCGGCAACCGTGCCCCCGGCGCCCGCTACCGCATGCGCGGGGCCGACGAAGCGGTCGCGGCGGGCCTCCTGGACACCGACCCCGCCACCGGCGACCTCGTATTCCGGCACCCGCTGATCCGCACCACCGTCGTTCAGCTGGCGACCCCCAACCAGCGCCGCGCGGCACACGCCGAGCTCGCGCGGGTGCATCGCGACGACGTCGAGCGGCGCGCCCGCCACCTGGCGGTCTCGGTCGTGGATCCCGACGAGGAGGTGGCGGCCGCGTTGGAGGCCGCGGCCGACTCGGCGACCCGGCGCGGCGGCGCGGTCGCGGCCGTGGCCTGGCTGACCCGCGCGGCGGAGCTGAGCGAGAGCCTCGCCGACCGCTCCAGGCGGCTCGGCGACGCCGCCTTCATCGCCGGACATGCCGCGCTCCTGGACCAGGCGCAGAAACTCGTCCGCTCGGACTCGCTGCCGGGCGCGATCGAGTCCCCCGCCACGGTCGTCACCTCCGCCTACGTGGCCCTGTACGAAGACGGCGACGTACGCTCCGCGCATCGCCACGTCGCGGCGGCGATCGAGAGCCTGCGAAAAGACGGCGTGCACGAGCCCACCGAAGAACTCACCCGGCTGGTGAACGTGCTGCTGGCCATCAGCCAGTACGCGGGCGACGCCGTGCTGTGGGACCGCACCGACCAGCTCATGGACGCTCTGGGGAACCGAGTCGACACGCGCTCGGCGATCTACCGCGACGCGTGGAGCGACGTCGTCCGTCACGGCGCGGGCGTGCACGAGCGCGTCGAGCGGGCCTTCACCGGCGTCTCGGAGCTGGAACCGTGGGACGTCTCGCGCCTGGCCGTCGCCGCCTACCATGTGGACACGCTGAACCAGTACCGCCCCTACCTGCAGCGGGCCGTCGACCGTGAGGTGGAGACCGGCGCCGTGGCCAACGGCATGACCATGCTGCACCTGATCATGCTCGGCCAGCTGGCCGCCGGCGAGTGGGACGACGCCGAACGGACGGGACAACGTGCGCTGGAGCTGACCACGTCCCGCGGAAACGCGCTGTTCACCCATCACACCCGCGCCTATCTAGGGCTCCTGGCCGCCATGCGCGGCCAGGTCGAACGGGCCCGGGAGTCGCAGGCCGTCCTGGACGCTTGGGCCCGCCCGCGCGGCGTGGGATTCCTGACCCAGATCGCCGACGCCATCGGCACGGCGGCGGCCCTGAGCGAGGGTGACTACGAAGCCGCCTATCTGTACGCCATCGGCATCACGCCGCCGGGATCGTTCGAGCGCTGCGCCCATCAGGCCGCACGCACGCTGCTCGACCTGGTCGAGGCCGCCGTGCACACCGGGCGCCTGGAGCAGGCCCGCAGGCACGCCCAGGCCGCCTCCGACGCCGGCCTGCCCGCCATCTCCCCCCGGCTGGCCCTCATCACGTACGGCGCCCTGGCGATGACGGCCACCGATGAGAAGGAGGCCGACGACATGTACGCCCGGGCCGAGGCCCACCCTGCCGGAGCCGGCTTCCCGTTCGAACTGGCGCGCATCCGCCTGGCCCACGGCGTCCGGCTCAGGCACACCCAGGGGCCCAGGGCCGCACGACCCGTCCTGGTCCGCGCCGCCGAGTCCTTCGAACGGCTCGGCGCCACAGGCTGGGCCGAACGCGCCCAGGCCGAGCTGCGCGCCTCAGGGGCGCCCGCCCGCGCGTCGCTGTCGCATCTGACCACGCTGACCTGGCAGGAACGCCGCATCGCGGAGCTGGCCGCAAGCGGGCTGACGAACAAGGAGATCGGCGAACGCATGCACCTGTCCCCGCGCACCGTCAGCTCTCATCTCTACCGCGTCTTCCCGAAACTGGGCATCACCTCGCGTGCCGCACTGCGCGATGCTCTCGGCAAGGCCGGCGATGCCTGAACCCTCTTCACCACTCCGACGGGTCGGCGCGCACCCCTCGCTCGGCGAGCCAGACCAGTACGTAGTCGGCGATCGCCCGCCAGCCGCTGTCGACGACCAGCGAATGGGCCCGGTCCGGGAACTGCTTGAAGCTGCTGGTGGCCGTCGAGTCGCCGTACAACTTGTACACGGCCCGGGTGACGTGGTCGGGCACAAGCCGGTCCTCCTGCCCCGAGATCAGCAGCAGCGGGCCGCGGCCGGTGTTGCCGTGGTCCACGACCGCCCGCGGGTGCCGTACGGCGCCGCCATGTCCCAGCTCGGCCAGCAGCCGGCGTGACCCGGGGACGACATGGCGCTCGAACAACTCGGCAGACTCCTGCTCGGTGACCGCGTTGGCGAACAGCCGCCGGAACCTCCCGGCGTCCATCGACACCGGCCACGGCTCCCCGGGCGCAGGGGCGGCCGCGTGATCGACCGGGGCGGGAGCGATGGCGACCGCGGCGCGGCCGGCGTTCGTGCCGAGGAGGTGCTGCGCGATGAGCCCGCCCACCGAGTGGCCGACGATCACGGGCGGGGTGTCGAAGGAGCGGACGATGCGCGCGTAGTGATCCGTGAGTTCGTCGAGCCCCAACTCCTGGAGCGCCTCGGGACGCCGGCGGGCCTCGCCCACCGTGGCGGGTTCTCCAGGCCAGCCCGGCGCGCAGACGGCGAACCCGAAACTGGAGAAGCGCCCGTTCCATGATTCCCACGACGACGCGTGGAGCCACGCGCCATGGATGAAGACGACGGGAGTGGAGTTCACGGATCCTCCGGAAAGGCTCAGGACCAGGCCTGACCAAGGATTGTCCGGATGCGCCCGGAGCGGAACAGTCGAATGACTTAACATTCCCGTCCGCCCTGCGTCGCCGGTCCGGCGAGGTCTGCCCGGCCACGTGCTCGGGGGGAATGTCTCGCGCGGCCGGCACGGCTGCCGTTCGCGAAGTCTCACCGTCATCTGACTGATGTGCCGGGTTCCCCTGCCAGAAACAGTAAGCGATGCCGCATTCCCTGTTACACGACACGGAGGACTCCACATGATCGACAGGCGCACCTTCGGCAAGGTCGTCGGTTTGGCCACCGGCGCGACCGTCGCCTCGCTGGCGGGCCTACAGGCGTCCCCGGCCGCCTCCGCCACCCCGCGCGGGGCGGCCCCGACGTTGCCGACGATCGCGCCCGGCACGCACACGTCGTTCGCCTCGCTGAAGCAGGTCAAGGCCGGGCTGCTGGACGTCGGTTACGCCGAGGCGGGCCCGGCCCGCGGGCCCGTGGTCATCTGCCTGCACGGCTGGCCGTACGACATCCACAGCTTCGTCGACGTCGCTCCGCTGCTGGCGGCGCAGGGCTACCGGGTGATCGTGCCCTACCTGCGCGGTCACGGCACGACGCGGTTCCTGTCCGCCGAGACGTCCCGCAACGCCCAGCAGTCGGCGATCGCGCTCGACATCGTCGCCCTGATGGACGCCCTGAAGATCGACAAGGCCGTTCTCGCCGGCTTCGACTGGGGGTCGAGGACCGCCGACATCATCGCGGCCCTGTGGCCGCAGCGGTGCAAGGCGCTGGTGTCGGTGAGCGGCTACCTCATCACGAACCTCGAGGCCAACCTCGAGCCGCTGCCGCCGAAGGCCGAATACGCCTGGTGGTACCAGTACTACTTCGCCACCGAGCGGGGCCGGAAGGCCATGGAGAACAAGGACAAGCGCCACGACCTGACCCGGCTCGTCTGGGACACCGTCTCCCCGACTTGGGACTTCGACGACGCCACCTTCGAGCGCACGGCCGCGGCCTTCGACAACCCCGACTACGCCGCCATCGTGATCCACAACTACCGGTGGCGGCTGAGCCTGGCCGACGGGGAGCGCCGTTACGACGGTCTGGAGAAGCGGCTCGCCGACCGGCCGGTCATCGCGGTACCGACCATCACCCTGGACGCCGGGCGCGACCCCTTCACGGCGTCGCCGGGCGACGGCTCGTCGTACCGCGACATGTTCACCGGCCCCTACGAACACCGCACCCTGGAGGGCACCGGCCACAACCTGCCGCAGGAAGCGCCCACGGCCTTCGCCCAGGCCGTCGTCGACGTGGACCACCTCTGACGAACGCGACGACGGCCCACCACCTGCGATTCAGCGACAGCCTGCCGGATGCGATCCGGCAGGCTGTCGGTGCTTTCGTGCCCCTCAGAGTGCCGTCAGACGGTCTGCCTCCGCGGGCGACGGGGTGATCGCGAGCGCGTCGATGGGTCGTGCGCGGAGGCGAACGCCGCGGCCCACGCCACGGCCCACGCCACGGCCCACGCCACGGCCAGGACTCCACGGCCCACGTACGAACGAGTGGATGGTTGTCAGTGCCGCACCGGGGCGCAGGAGTAGCTGCGGGCGTCGGCCGGGTCGCCGTGGCCGATGTAACGGGAGACGGACGGGTACCGGCACAACTCACGCGTCACCGTCTCGCCGGAGGAGTCCGTGACGGCGGCGCTCAGCGTCTGCGGGGCCCTGCCCTGTTCGACCCAGGCCGTCAGCGCGCCGAGGGCGTCGGTGGGCTTCGGACCGGTGCTCGTGTCGCCGGCGCAGTGGGCGACGCCCGGCGCCAGGAACAACCGGTAGAAGTCGTCGACCCGGCGCGCGCCTCCCATGGCCAGCTCCACCCGCCTGCGGTAGTCCACGGTGCCCTGGGCGGGAATCAGCTGGTCGGCCTGGCCGTGCCAGGTGAGCAGCTTGCCGCCGGACCTGCGGAACGCGGACAGGTCGGGGGCGTCGGTGCCGATGATCGTGTCGTACTCGGCCTGGGACTGCGCGAACAGCTCGGCGAACTCGGCGTACGTGATCGTCGAGAGGTCGTAGGAGGGCCGGCGTTTCAGGAACGTGGAGACCCACGTGGCCGGCACGGGGAACGGCACGCCCACGCGGGTGCCGTCCGCGTCGATGCGGGTGCCGGCGAGGTCGAAGCCGGCTCCGATCGGGATGCCGGCCCACAACTTCTTACCGGCTGGAGTACGCGGGCCGTCCCAGATCTTGCGTACGACGGCGGCGTCGGCCGCGGTGATGGTCTCCTGCTCGCCGTAGCATTCGACGCTCTTGCCGATGAGTTTCCGTGGGTCGAAGGTGCACGTGGCGGGGTCGCCGATCAGCCCGTCGGGCGCGCCGTCGAGCGGGTCGCAGGCCTTGACCGCAGCCTCGTTGAAAGCGTTGAACTCACAAGGAGAGGGGAAGGTGTTCTCCTCGTTCATCACCACCTGCGGCCACAGGGTCGCGACCTCGAATTCGTCCCAGTTGATCGCCGGAGCGGTGGCCAGGATGCCGTCGAAGTCGTCAGGGTGGCGCTGGGCCTCCATGTAGCCCTGGCGGCCGCCGGTCGAGCAGCCGTTCCAGTACGAGTAGGAGACGGGCCTGCCGTAGACCTCGTCGACGACCTGCTTGCCCACGACCGCCATCTCGTGCTGGGACCGGTCGGCGAAGTTGTTCAGCAGCTCGGTGTCGACCTCGCCGTCGCCGTTCAGGGCCCAGCCTGTGTCCAGGTACGTGCCGACGCCGGCGTCGGTGGTCGCGGCCGCGTAGCCGCTTTTGATCGCACCGGCCAGGCCCGCGCCGTAGTCGCCGGCGGCGAAGGCGCTGCCGCCCAGCGCCTGGAAGCGGCCGGTCCAGCCCGTCTCAGGCAGCCAGACCCGCACCTTGGCGTGGTCGCCGACGCCCGGGTGGGTGAGCATGACCGTGACATCGCAGTAGGCCGGCACGTCCGGGATCTCGACCACGTCGGTCAGCGGCGGCACCGGAGGGATGGTCACGGTGCCTCCCTCCCGTCTCACCGTCGTCACGGACTCCACCGCGGCGCCTGCCGGGGCGTTCACCGAGACGGACGAGCACGTGATCGGGACGGTGGCGGACCTCGCGGCGCCGGCCGAAGCCGCCGCCGGCAGGCACGCCACCGCCACTCCGGTCGCGAAGATGATCAGAAGGCGTTTCATGACGTTCCTCTCACTGAAGTGCTGGGTCGTCAGCTGTTGGGATGCGTCTCACTGTCGTTCGCGGCCGACACCCGGCACATCAGTCAGTTGACCGTCAGCAGCCGCGAGCCGCTCCGGGCGCGCCTCGAACACACGCCGCGGCGCAGGTCCGCGGGCCGCATACGGGGACATACGCGCACGGCCAGGTAGCGCGCGACCAGCGCCGTCGTGCTGCCGGACGACGGTCCGGCCGGCACCTCGTGACTGACCGTCAAGTGACCGATGTGGCCGCGGTCCTTCCCGGACGACAGTGATGACGCCGGATTCACCACCTTCGTCTGAAGCTTCCTGAAAGGGGAATCTCGTGGTCAGCAGCAAGGGTGTACGCAGCCGGGGGCTGATGTTGGGCACCTTGTCGACGGTCGCGATCGGTCTCCTCACCACCGCCGCCGCCACACCCGGCTTCGCGTCGCAAAAGCCCGTCAAGCCGACCATCGTGCTGGAGCACGGCGCCTTCGCCGACGCCTCCAGCTGGAACGCGGTGATCGAAGAGCTGCGCGCGGACGGCTACCCCGTCATCGCCGCGGCCAACCCGCTGCGCGGACCGGCCAACGACGCGGCCGCACTCCGCAGCGTCCTCGACCACGTCGCCGGACCCAAGATCCTCGTCGGGCATTCGTACGGCGGTTCGGTCATCAGCGTCGCCGGCGCGAACGACCCTCAGGTCAAGGCCCTCGTGTACGTTGCCGCCTTCCTGCCCGCCCCCGGCGAGACCGCCCTGGAGCTGACGAACAAGTACCCCGGCTCCACCCTCCCCGGCGCCCTCGACCCCACGGCCTTCACCCTCCCCGACGGCACGACAGGAACCGACCTGTACATCAAGCCCGGCAAGTTCCACCACCAGTTCGCGGCCGACGTACCGGCCGGCACCGCGGCCCTCATGGCGGCCACCCAGCGGCCCATCGCCCAGTCCGCCCTGGAGGAGAAGACCGAGGCCGCCGCCTGGAAGGACAAGCCCACCTGGGCCGTCATCACGACCCAGGACCTCAACATCCCCGCCGAAGTCCAGCGCTACATGGCCAAGCGCGCCCACGCGCACTCCGTCGAAGTACGCGCCTCTCATTCCGTCGCCGTCTCCCAGCCCACGACCGTGGCCGGCGTCATCGAGAAGGCCGCACGCGCCACCCGATAGCCCGCAACGCGAAAGAAAGATCACGACCATGGACATGAAGCTCGAAGTCGTCGTCCTGCCTGTATCCGACGTCGACCGCGCCAAGGACTTCTACACCCGGCAGCTGGGTTTCCGCCTGGACGCGGACTTCCCCATCGTCGACGGCTACCGGATCATTCAGGTCACTCCCCCTGGTTCGGCCTGCTCGATCATCTTCGGCGACGGCCTCACCGACGCCCAGCCCGGCACGATCCAGGGACTGCACCTGATCGTGTCCGACATCGAGCAGGCCCACGAGGAACTGGCCGGCCGCGGCGTCGACGTCACCGGCCCGTTCCACGACGCGACCGGCGCCTTCCACCAGACCGGCGAGACCGGCCGCGTCATGGGCCTGCACCCGCAGCGTGCCAGCTACGGCTCCTTCGCCTCGTTCGCCGACCCCGACGGGAATCGCTGGTTCCTGCAGGAGATCACCGAACGGCTGCCCGGCCGCTGACCGACGGCATCCCGGGCCGGCCACATCACAGAGACTAGTGTCACATTGATGCGAAGGTTAACCCTGTAAGTGCTACATTTATGAGACAGTTCGCCGAATATCGATCACATAGGAACCATCCATGGCCAAGACATGGCTCATCACCGGAGCATCACGCGGCATCGGACGCCGCCTCACCGAAGCCGTCCTCGAAGTAGGCGACCAGGTCATCGCCACCGCGCGCAGCCCGAAGCAGCTCGACGACCTGGTGACCCGCCACGGCGACCGGATGCGAGCGGTCGCACTGGACGTCACCGACGCCGCCGCGGCGTCCCGGGCGGTCAAGGCGGCCACCGACGCCTTCGGCGGCCTCGACGTGGTCGTCAACAACGCCGGCTATGGCAACAGCGCGCCGATCGAAGAGATGGCCGAAGACGACTTCCGCGCTCAGATCGAGACCAACCTCTTCGGCGTCGTGAACGTAACGCGGGCCGCCCTGCCCGTCCTGCGCACCCAGCGGTCAGGAGTCTTCGTACAGTTCTCCTCCATCGGAGGACGCGTCGGCGGCACCCCCGGAATGGGCGCCTATCAGACCGCGAAGTTCGCCGTCGAAGGCTTCTCCGAAGTCCTCGCCAACGAAGTCGCGCCCTTCGGGATCAAGGTCGTCATCGTCGAGCCGGGCGCCTTCCGCACCGACTGGCAAGGCTCCTCCATGGAGATCCACCCCGTCGGGCCCGACTACGAGCAGACCGTGGGCGCCATCCACCGCTACCGACGCGACACCGACGGCACTCAGCCCGGAGACCCGGCTCGCGCGGCCAAGATCATCATCGACGTCGTCCGCGACGACGACCCACCCCGGCGACTCCTCCTCGGCAGCGACGCCGTCGCCTCCGCCCAGAAAGCCGCCGAGATCCGAGCCGCGGAAACCGAGAAATGGGCCGACGTGAGCCGCTCGGCCGACTACCCCACCGACGAACGCTAGCCCTCACAAGGAGCCCCGATGAACGCCAGAACCTCGCTCGTCACCCCTTCGGGGCCGCCGGCGACGTTCACCGAGGTCGGATACGCCCGCGCCTGAAGGTCACCCGCGGTCACCCCGTCCGGGTGATCCGGAACTATCGCCCGCAAAACCTGGCTGTAGCGCTAGAGCGCCTTGACGGACGACATCACCTTGTTGATGTCGTGCCAGCGCTTCTTCTGGCTGTCGGGGATCGTGACGAACACGACGGCGGGCTTCTTCTCCGGCACGTCCAGGAGGGCCAGCGCCGCGGCGGAGACCCGCTTCTTGCCTTTGAGCGTGTAGTGCACGGTGTAGCCGAGCAGCCAGCCCTTCCGCTTGCCCGCCTTGATGGGCTGGGAGGCCGTCCAGGTGATCGTCGCGCCCGAGGGCTGGTGGTTCAGCGTCCATCGGGCGGCCAGGAAGGCGGTGTCGCGCAGCGTCTTCTGCTCGGGGATCGGCACGGGGCAGGAGACCAGCATCCCGCGGTACGACGCGCCCTTGACCTTGGGCAGCAGCTGACGCGAGGCGAACGGCGCGGGCTTGGCCAGCGTCCATGTCTTGGTGAAGCGGGGCAGGGCGACGCCGGAGCGCCGGTCCTTGACCAGGCCGTGGGTGGCGGCCGCCCGGCCGGGCAGGCTGCGGAGCCTGCGGCTGTTCTTCGGCAGCGCGGGCACACGGGGGTCCTTCAGGGCCGCCGCCAGCGCGGGATCGACCGCGTCCGCACTGGCCGCCGGACTCGAGGCGGCGCTCGCGGTCGTGCCGGGGGTCGCGCTCGCCCCGCTGCTGGAAAGCGGGCTGGACAGTGGACTCGACAGGGGACTGAGACCGGGCGTGGCCACCGCGCCCGCGGCCGGTGCGGCGGCGCCGGACGCGGACGAGGCCGGCGCGGCCGAGGGGACGACGACGGCCCCGAAGTGAGGCGGCGCGGCGGCCGTGGCGGCGGGGTCGTCCCGGTTCAGCAGCACGACGGTCGCGCCCGCCCCCAGGACGACGACTCCCGCGGCGACCGCGATCGCCCGGTAGACCACCCGCATCGGCAGGTCCCCGAGGCCCTTGGACGAGCTCGCCGGTGGCGCCGCCACAGGGACCGTGATCTTCGGTAGCGGAGTGGTCTCGGCCTCGGCCGCTATGTAAGAGGGGACGGCCTTCGTCCCATAGTCCCCAGGTGACACGATCGGGAGCGTACGGCAAATCCCGGTATTTCGGGTGCCTTCCCCATCACACTTCGGGAACGCCCACCCGCAGCCATGGCGCGTCGGCCACGACCGTCGTGGAGCCCGGTGCGATCTCGGTGAACCCGGCGTCCCTGACCACCGGCAGCCCGCTCGCGGCCAGCGCGTCCCACCGGGCCGGACCGGCCGTCCTGACACGTACGGCGAAGCCGCGCTCGCGCCAGGCCGCCCTGTCCGCCTCGCCCGCGCCCCACCAGGCGAACTGGGCGCCGTGGCCCGCCTGGGCCATCGCCTTGCCGGCCGTCATCTCCAGGCGGGGGTTGACCCACAGCACCACGTCGCCGGGACCGGCCTCCGGCGGGGCGGCGTCGTCGAAGAGCTCCGTGCCCGACACCTGCAGCCGGGCGAGGTCACGCGGCCAGTCGTCGAGCGGCACGGGAGGATGCACCCGCACCTCGGCCGTGCGCACGGTGACGGTGATGCCGGGCAGGGCGAGCGCCCGCCGCCACTCGGCGCCGCGTGCCCGCCTGACCACCTTCCTGATCCGGCCGTCCTGCCACTCGGCGACCTCGTCGGACCACTCGCCCCCGTCCTCGGCACGGTTCTGGGCACGGTTCTCGGCACGGTCGAGCAGGCGCACCACGGCCGTCGCCGCCGCCTCCAGCGCGTCGGTGCGTCGCGGCGGCGCGGCCCGCTCGATGCGTACGACCAGGGGAAGAACGCGTTCGGTCACCCGACAAGGATCGCAGCTTCGCCGCGATCCCGGACACGCGTGACGATACGGGACGACATGAGCGCGGCGAGCAGGCACAGCACGCCCGCGCCGTACCACGCCAGGTCGTAGTTCCCCAGATGGTCGCGGGTGACCCCGGCGACCGTGGCGACGACGGCCGCGCCGACCTGGTGAGAGGCGAAGACCCAGCCGAACACCACCGCGCCGTCCGCGCCGAAGATCCTGCGGCACAGCGCGACGGTCGGCGGCACGGTGGCCACCCAGTCGAGGCCGTAGAAGACGATGAAGACCAGCATGCTCGGCTCGGCCGTGGCGGCGAACAACTGCGGCAGGACCAGCAGCGACAGTCCGCGCAGCGCGTAGTAGACGGCGAGCAGGAGCCGCGGGTCCACCCGGTCGCTCAGCCAGCCGGAGAAGACGGTGCCGGCGATGTCGAAGACCCCGATCACGGCGAGCAGCGAGGCGGCGGTGGTCTCCGGCATGCCGTGGTCGTGGGCGGCCGGGATGAAGTGGGTGCCGACCAGGCCGTTCGTGCTCGCACCGCAGATGGCGAAGCCGACGGCGAGGTACCAGAAGTGCCGGGTGCGGGCGGCGTCCCGCAGCACACGTACGGCCCGTGCGGCGGCGCCCTTGGCCGGCGTGCGCACGACCGGCTCGGTCGCGCCGAGCGCGGTCAGGCCGATCTCCTCGGGAGTGTCCCTGAGCAGGAACCACACGAGGGGAACGACGGCGAGCGCGGCTCCCGCCACCGTGACCGAGGCCCACCGCCAGCCCTGCATCTCGGCCAGGTGCGCGAGCACCGGCAGGAAGATCAGCTGGCCGGTCGCGCCTCCGGCCGTCAGCACGCCGGTGACCAGGCCGCGGTGCCGTACGAACCAGCGGTCGGTCAGCGTGGCGGCGAAGACGAGCGCCATCGAGCCGGTACCGAGCCCGACCAGGACGCCCCACAGCGCGATGAGCTGCCAGCTCGCGGTCATGAACACGGTCAGCCCGCTGCCGGTCGCCACCAGCAGCAGGGCGCAGGCGACGACTCGGCGCATGCCGAAGCGGTCCATGAGCGCCGCCGCGAACGGCGCGCACAGCCCGTAGAGCATGAGGTTCACCGAGACCGCGAGCGAGATCGTGCCTCTCGTCCAGCCGAACTCGTCCTCCAACGGCGTGATCATCACGCCCGGCGTGGCGCGGAACCCGGCCGCCCCGATGATCGCGACGAAGGCGACGGCGGCGACGATCCACGCACGATGCAGCGACTTCATGGCGAGCATCCTCCCGTTGTGTCCACCTTGGGGACAGTGGCCGGGAGGTCAACATGTGAAAGAATCGGGCCATGCACCGCGTCGCCGTACTGGCCCTGGACGACTTCGCCACCCTCGATCTGGGCATCCCCGGACAGGTGTTCTGGGCCGCCCGCGACCCCGGCCCGCTGTACGAGGTCGTCACCTGCACCCCGGGAGGCCGCCCGGTGCGCGGCCAGGCCGGCTTCAGCATCGTCCCCGACCACGACCTGAGCGTGCTCGCGACGGCGGACACGGTGGTGGTGCCGGGCATCCACAGCGGGCCGCCGCTGGAGGACGGCACGCTCGACGAGGAGGTGCGCGCGGCGCTGTGGGACGTCGTGGGGCGCGCCCGGCTCATCTCGATCTGCACCGGGGCCTTCGTGCTGGCCGCCGCGGGCCTGCTGGACGGGCGTCCGGCGACGACCCACTGGCGCAACGCCGCGGACTTCCGTGCGCTGTTCCCTCGCGTACGACTCGACCCGGACGTGCTGTTCATCGACGACGGCGACGTGCTGACCTCGGCCGGCGTGGCGGCGGGCATCGATCTGTGCCTGCACGTCATCCGGCGCGACCACGGCAGCGAGGTGGCCAATCGCACCGCCCGCCGGTGCGTCACCCCACCGTTCCGCGAGGGCGGACAGGCCCAGTACATCGAGCGGCCGCTGCCCGATCCCGCGGGGACCACCACCGCGCCCACCCGGGCGTGGATGCTCGAACACCTGGAGGAGCCGGTCAACCTTGCCGCCCTGGCCGCGCACGCCCGCATGAGCGTGCGGACGTTCACCCGCAGGTTCCGGGAGGAGACCGGCCTCAGCCCGGCCAGGTGGCTCGCCGGGCAGCGGATCGCGCACGCCCGGCACCTGCTGGAGACCACCGACCTGCCGGTCGACGCGATCGCCAGGAAGGCCGGGTTCGGCAGCGCGGTCTCGCTCCGCCAGCACCTCCACGCCGCCGTCGGGGTGTCCCCCCTGGTCTACCGGCAGACGTTCCGCACTCCCGCCGTCGTCGGCTGATCAGCGTCAACGGCTGAGTGTCAGCGACGGTCGCCCGCGGCGGGGCCGCGCCAGGCATACCGGTCGCCCGACCGGCGTCCGGGCTCACGGAGCACCGGGCTGTCCGCGGGCTGCTGCCTGCGGGCCCGCCGCTTGCGCATGAACAGCCAGGCGAGGCCGAGCACGACCATCCCTATCGGCGTACGCGCCAGCCAGCGGGTGACGACGAGCTGCAGGATCCTCTTCATGACACCCGCCTCTACCCGGCACGAGTGTGAACATGTGCGCTGGAGGCTGAGGTGAGTATGACCTATCAGGCTCTGTCCTTTGACGAGGACGGAACATTACGGGCAGAGCATGGAGAAGATCCGGCTGGCGTCCTTCGAGGCAGCCCTGACCCACTGTGGACACGCCGATCCAAAGCTCGCGCGCGATTCGGTTGACCGGTGGCGGCCGCCCCGCCCTCGTCCCGGGCTTCATCGCCAAGACCGGCCTGGACATCCGACCCCGTAACCCCAGCCATTAAGCCTCTCTGGCTGAGAACGTTTGAGCCCTGCCCAGTCGTACGAGGCGGTCGAGGATCTGCCGGGCGGTCGGCCGCTGCCCCGGCCCTTGACAGTTAATGGTGACCAGGAGAGCGTGCTCTCGTTTGAGGCGTTTTATGGTGATGCGACGTGGGCGAGGGCTTATGGTGTTCGACGCGGTGATACGAACCGATCATCTTCCCCCGGGCGAGCGTTTCGGCCATTTTCGGGACCAGGCATTGGACCTGCCCGAACCGGTCGAGCTGCGTAGCAAGGTCACTTCTGACTTTTCGGCCGAGGCATCGCTGCGCGATTTCGGTACGTTCAGCCTTATCCGCTTCATCACCACGGCCGATGCCGATTTCGGCATTCGCCGCTCCCCTCGGCTGATCCGCAAGGCAGACCCGGAGGAGTACAGGCTACTGATCAGCATGCACGGGCACTCGGGCATCGACCAGGACGGCCAACAATGCCTGCTGGGTCCGGGCGAGATGGGCTTCTATCACACCTCCCGGCCGAGTGAGGGGTGGCGGGCCAGTACGGGCGGTCCGGCGCGGCTGCTGATGGCCGGTTTCCCGCACAGTGTGCTGGCCTCACCGAGGATCACCGCTGACCGGCTGGTGGGGGTCAAGCTGCCCGCCGACGATTCGATCGCTCGCCTGCTGAAGTCGGTGCTGACGGAGTTGACCAACCCCGCCCGCCCTCATCACGCATCCAGCGCTGCCCGGCTGGCCAACGTCGCCTGCGATCTGTTCGCCGTTTTGCTGGCCGGCTTACTTGACCAGGAAGAGCATCTGTCACCGCAGGTGCGGGGACAGGCTCTTCTCGTAGAGATCCAGCAGTTCATCGAACGGAACCTCTCCGACCCGGCCCTGTCACCGGCGGCGGTCGCCGCCGCGCATTCCATCGCGCCGCGTACGTTGCACCGGCTCTTTCAGGGGCACGGCCTTACCGTCGCCGCCTGGATCCGGCAGCGCAGGCTGGAGCGGTGTCGCCGGGACCTGACAGACCCTCAGTCCGCCGAACAGCCGCTCAGTGCAATTGCCGCCCGCTGGGGATTTGCCGACCATCCGCACCTTTCCCGGGCTTTTCGCCGGGCATATGGCCTCACCCCTAGCGAGTATCGGCACTTGCACCGTCGGGGCACCGGAAAGGGGCCTGCTGACACGCATCTTCAAGACGAAGGCGCACAGTTTCAAGCCGGGTGAGTCAGAGGCCTGGGATCCTGAGCGTGTTGTTCCGGAACGACACGCCTTCGCTTTCTGCGATCCCAAGGAAATCTCGTGCGTTGTCCAAGGAGGACATCAGTGAGAAATTCAAGGCTCACCGCTGCTGTTTTGGCCGGTGTCTTCGCCACGTTCGTCGTGGCCGTCCCCCCCGCCTCGGCGGACGACGAGCAATGCCCGACGACAGGACCGGGCGGCACATGGAAAAACGACAACTCGAAACTCTGCATGAGCGTAGACGGCAGCAAGACCTGGGGAAAGTCGGTCAATCAGTATCGTTACGTCGGCGCGCCGGATCAGCACTGGCACCTCGGGCGGACAATGAAAGACAACTACGGCCACTTTTACTACGAGATCGTCAACGAACTCGGGCTGTGCCTGGCAGCGGGCAACAACGGCAACACGGTCGACGGAACGCCACTGGTGCAGTGGGAGTGCAACGGAGCAACAGATCAGTTCTGGTGGCCCCGAGGTTCAAGTTCGGGACCATGGGAGTTGGTCAATTTCCGCGCTCAGAGCAAATGCGCCGGTGTCATCGGAGGCAGCAAGGACTACCGGGCGCCACTGGTTCTGTGGACCTGCAACGGAAACGCCGACCAGAAGTGGTGGTGACCCCTCAGGGCGCCAGAGCATGCCAGCCCTCGGGAAGCGGGCCCTGAGCAGCGGGAGCGCGACGCCAGAGGTGACGAGTCCAAATCCGCCGACCATTGGTGGGGCATTGGCCGGGCTCGCACCAATGCCGTTCAGTCAATGATCGACGGAGGATTGTCAAGGGCACAGCAACGGAGCTCCTGCTAGAACAGTGCCGACCACGGTCACAGTTCAACAGGAGCTCCGTTGGACGTACAGTCCGTCATGCGCCGCGAGGCCGTCGTGGCCTCTGACGCCTTCACTCCCGGCCATCTGGGAGAACTGACTCAGCTGGTCCCGTTCGAGATGGTCGATGAGGCGCTGCGGCCACACGTGCGCCGAGCCCCGCTGGTCGCGGTGTGCTGCGGGCCCCGCACCCTCATCGACGCCGTCTTCGGCCCGGCCACCGCGGAGGAGACGACCTACGCCCCTCCTGCTGGCGAGCCTCCACGCGGGCATGGTCGTGCCGGCTGACGGCGCGCCACCGCGGTCATTGCCGGCGACCGATCTCGCTGGAGCTGATCTCCATGAACTCGTTCTGCGGCTCGCCGCACCGTGAGTATCACCGATGGGTGGGCGGTATCTCGAATCCGAACGCTTCGCTCAGCGCACGAACGTCTTCGCGGTCCTTGTCCTCGGGCGTGTACGCCGTTTTGAACGCGAACATCCACTCCGGGGCGACGCAGTCCACGATATGGCCCTTGATTTCGCCCTGTCCGGTGAGCGAGCCGTGGGGATATTCGATCCCGTAGATGTTCTTCCCGGACTCGTCGTATTCGAATACGTGTACGTCGACGCCGTGGCCCCGGCCATCGATCAGGACGTAGTTCCACGCGGTGTCGTCGCCGTCGTGCCTCTTCCTGTACCCGAGGCCCTTCATCTGTTCGATGAATTTCTCTTCGTCTTTGTGGTCGATCGCCACATCGAGGTCCGGGTGATCTCTCGTCTGCTTTCCCAGAAGGGCGTCGACGCACCAGCCGCCGTCGATCCAGATCTTCACTCCGCGTTCGGCGAGATGTCGGTAGACGCCGGAGACCGTTTCGGCGTCCATCAGAACACCGAGAGCCGCCCTCCGGACGGAGGACGGCTCTTGCGATGGTTCAGTCATGGTGGAGCTATGGGGATTCGAACCCCAGACCCCTTCCATGCCATGGAAGTGCGCTACCAGCTGCGCTATAGCCCCTTGCCACGCCGCGTCGGCGGCGCCTCGCCAGTGTATAGGACTTCCGCGGCATAGGTGTAACCGAGAAGGTTTCAGCAGGCGCAGGCGGCCCCCGCGGGCGCGGTGAGCGGGTCGGCCGGACGGGTGCGCACTCCGGAGGGCTCCACGACCGGGAACCCCTCACGCACCCAGTACTCGAACCCGCCGATCATTTCCTTGACCCGGTAGCCCAGCCGGGCGAACTCCAGCGCCGCGCGGGTCGCGCCGTTGCAGCCCGGCCCCCAGCAGTACGTGACCACCGTCACGTCACGGGGGATCAGCTCGGGCGCCCTGGCGGCGATCTCCGCCGTGGGCAGGTGGACGGCGCCCTCGATGTGACCCTGCCGCCAGCTCTCCGCGCTGCGGGAGTCCACCACCACGATCCCCGGCTCCCCGGAGAGCAGATCGGCGCGTACGTCGGACACGTCGGTCTCGAAGGCCAGGCGGGCGGAGAAGTGGGCGACGGCGGCGGCCGGCTCGGCGGCCGGGGTGTGCGTTACGGCGGACATGCCGACCAGGGTGCCCGGCCGCCCTGCCACCGCAGAAGAGGCATGAACGCCCGATATCGCTAATATCCCGCCATGCTCCCGCTCCCCGACCGGAGCCGTACCGTGTCGGTGCTGGCCTTCGACGGCATGAGCCCCTTCGAACTGGGCTGCGTCGTCGAGGTCTTCGGCCTGCCCCGGCCGGAGTTGGACGTCCCGTGGTACGAGCTGGCCGTGTGCGCGGAAAGGCCCGGCCCGCTGCGGGCGGTCGGCGGGTTCACGATCGAGGCGGCGCACGGGCTGGACGTCTTCACCGGGGCGCGGACCGTGATCGTGCCCGGCGTCCCCGACGTGCGTGGCGAGGTGTCCCCCGCGCTCACGGCCGCGCTGCGCCGGGCGCACGACGGCGGGGCCCGGGTCGTGTCGATCTGCTCCGGCGCCTTCGCCCTCGCCGCCGCCGGACTGCTCGACGGCCGGGCCGCGACGACCCACTGGAGGTACGCCGCGCTGCTCCAGCGGCGCTTTCCCGAGGTCAGGGTGGACCCGGGGGTGCTGTACGTGGACGAGGGCGACGTGCTCACCAGCGCGGGCAGCGCGGCGGGACTCGACCTGCTCGTCCACCTGGTGCGGCGCGACCACGGGCCGAGCGTGGCCAACGCGGTGGCCCGCAGGCTGGTGGTGCCGCCGCACCGGGAGGGCGGGCAGGCGCAGTTCGTCGAAGCGCCGGTCGCGGCGGTGGACGAAGACGACCCGGTGGGCAGGGCGATGGACTGGGTGCTCGCCGATCTCACCCGGCCGGTCACGGTGGCCGCCCTGGCCCGGGTCGCCGGGATGTCGGAGCGCGGCTTCATCCGGCACTTCGGGCGCCGCACGGGGACGAGCCCCCTGCGATGGGTGGTCGCGCAGCGGATCGCGGCCAGCCTGCCGCTCCTCGAGACGACGGCGGCCCCGATTGAGGAGATCGCAGCCGCCGTCGGATTCGAAAGCCCGGTGACGTTCCGCCACCATTTCGGCCGTTCGATGCGTACCTCGCCCTCGGCGTACCGGAAGGCGTTCCGGCGTTAGGGGATCGCCAGCGAGAACCAGACGGTCTTTCCTCCCGCGACACGACTGGTCCCCCAGTGCTCGGCGAGCTGGCTGACCAGGTAGAGCCCCCTGCCGTCCTCGTCGAGCGGGCCGGGCTCGCGCACCACCGGCAGCCGGTGGTCGTCGTCGCTGACCTCGCACAGCAGGTGATCGGTGCGCAGCAGCCTGATGGTGATGGGCCGCTGGGTGTGCTGCACGGCGTTGGTGACGAGCTCGCCGGCGAGCAACTCGGCCACCGGGGTCATCGACGTGAGTCCCCACGAGCCGAGCGTCCGGCGGACCAGGCCGCGTACGCGCCACGGCGTCGTCGGCTGGGGTTCCAGCAGCCACTGCGCGACGTGCTCACTGGGGATGCCGCGGAACCGGATGGCCAGCACGGTGACGTCGTCGGTCCGCGCCGCGGACAGCACGTCGTCGCTCAGCGCCTCGATCGAGGTGCCGTTCGCGAGCCTTCGGCGCAGCGACTCCACGCTCAGCCCGATGTCCTGCCCGCGCTCCTCCACGAGCCCGTCGGTGTAGAGGACGAGCATGCTGCCGTCCTCCGCCGCGATCTCCATCGTCTCGAACGGCGTGCGGCCCAGGCCGATCGGCGGGCACCGGGGCGGTGACAACACCTCCGCCTTGCCGTCCGGTCCCAGCAGGATCGGCGGCAGGTGCCCGGCGCTCGCGATCGTGCACCTGCGCAGCACCGGGTCGTACACGCAGTAGACGCAGGTGGTGAGCGTCTGGGCGGCCAGCCGCTGGGCCATCTCGTCGAGCGAGTGGAGCACCTGCTCGGCCGGCAGGTCGAGCGAGGCCAGGGTCTGCACGGCCGTGCGGAGCTGGCCCATCACGGCCGCGGCGGCCAGCCCGTGTCCCATCACGTCGCCGACGACCAGGGCCACCCTGCTGCCCGGCAGCGGGATGACGTCGTACCAGTCGCCGCCCACCCGCTCGGCGGCGGGCTTGTAGCGGTAGGCGATCTCCAGCCCGGGCAGGTCGGGCGGGTCGCCCGGCCGTATCCCGCGCTGGAGGGTCTCCAGGGTCTCGTCCTGCTGGCGGTCCCGCTGCCCGTGGTGGATCGTGAGCGCGGCGGGCACGGCGAACTGTCCCGCGGCGAGCACGTGGGCCTCCCCGAAGGGCGGCCGCCGGGCGTCGCGCGCCAGCAGCGCGCAGCCGACGGGCTTGCCGTACGCCCGGAGGGGCACGGCGAGCAGGTGCCCGTCGAGCAGGGCCGCCTCACCGGTCCCGTCGCCGGCCCAGCGCGGCGGCAGCCGTCCGTCGGGATCGACCCGGTGCCAGACGGCGCCGTCCACGTAGACCGCGGCGGCGTCGGCCAGCCCCGGCACCACCGCCTCGCAGAGGACCCTCGCCGCCTCCTCCGGGCCCCTGCTCTCGCCGATGGCCCGGACGACCCGGCTGACCTGATTCAGCAGGGCGAACGGTTCCCCGTCTCCCGACACGGGTGTGGCCGCTCAGAATTGGTCACGCCGGCAGTTGACGAAGAGCTGGATTTCCGGCGGCGCCTGAGTGGTCGCCGGAGCGTACGAAAGGTGATTCTCCGACAGCACGCTGAAACCGGCGGCTTCGATGACCTCGCGCAACTCGTCGCGCAGATATCCGGTCACCCGCACCGGAGCGCCGAGAAACTGGAAAGGCACGTCGTCGAGGTCGATTTCCACCATGCTCAGCGAGAACAGGCCGCCGGGGGCGAGCACGGCGTGGATCTTGCCGAGCGCCTGCTCGATCTCGGCCCGCGGCAGCATGAGCAGGCTGAAGAAGGCCGTCACGGCGTCGAACACGCCGAGCGAGTCGTCGAGGTCGAGCGCGTCGCGTTCGAGGAACGTCCCGGTCGGCACGTTCTTCCTCGCCAGGTCCAGCATGACCGGGGAGATGTCGATGCCGGTCACCTCGCAGCCCGCCTCGGCGAACTGCTGGGCGGTGGGCGAGCCCGTACCGCAGCCGACGTCGAGGACGCGCGCGCCCGGCTTGAGCTGCTTGATCATCCACTCTCCGGCGGCCACCTGGCCTTCCTTGTGCGGGAACGCCTCGTCGTACCGGCCACCGATGCGGTTGAACGCCTCGGCCTGGATGGCGCGGTACTCCTGACGCGGATTGTCCGGTCCTGATTCGATTGTCATGGTCGCCGCCGTTAATGATCAGCCGTCTTTTGCCTTCTTCTAGATAGGGGACCACGCCCAACAAGTCAAGACATTGCCCGACTAAATAGGGATTTCGGCCATCAATTGTGTCAAAGATCGTTGTCAACTTCACCGTTTGGCATACTGATATACCAGGTGCCAGCCCGGGAGGTTCACATGATCGACGAGGTCCGCGAGGCGCTGCGCGGCGTGGTCGCCGTCACGGTCACGCCGTTCGACGACGGCGACCGGATCGACGAGCCGGCGCTCGCGGCCGTCGTCGAGCGGCTGACGAGGGGCGGAGTGGGCGCGCTCACCCCCAACGGCAACACCGGGGAGTTCTACTCACTGGACGACGACGAGTTGTCCCGGGCCGTCGCCGTCACCCGGACGGCCGCGCCGGACGCCGTCGTGATCGCGGGCGTGGGCCACGAGGTGCGCCGGGCCGTACGGCTGGCCAGGGACGCCGCCCGGCAGGGTTGCCAGGCCGTCATGGTCCACCAGCCGGTGCACCCCTACCAGTCGGAGGCGGGCTGGACGGCCTACCACAGGGAGATCGCCCAGGCGGTGCCCGACCTCGGAGTGGTCTGCTACGTGCGCTCCCCCGCCGTGACCGAGCGCGCCCTGCGTGACCTGCTGCGCGACTGCCCCAACGTCGTGGGAGTCAAGTACGCGGTGCCCGACCCGGTGGCCATGGCCGTCCTCGCCGCCGCCGTCGAGGGGCCGGTCTGGCTGTGCGGGCTCGCCGAGACCTGGGCGCCGTTCTTCTGGCCCGGCGGCGCGGAGGGCTTCACCTCCGGCCTGGCGGTCATCGCCCCCGAACTGTCGCTCGAGCTGCACGCCCTGCTCCGGGCGGGCGACCGGACGGGCGCCGCCAAGGTGTGGCGGCTGCTCAAGCCCATCGAGGACCTGCGCGCCAGGAACGGCGGCGAGCACAACGTCTCGGCGGTCAAGGAGGCGCTCGCGCAACTCGGCGTGTGCGGCAGGGCCGTACGCCCGCCGATGACCGAACTGACCGGCCCCGACCGGCAGAGGGTTTCGGACATCCTGCGCACGCTCGCCTGAGGCCCGTTTCTAGACGAGGCGGGTGACCGAGCGCTCGATGTGGCGGCGGGTCAGCCGCTCGGCGAGCGCGGCGTCGCCCGCCTCGACGGCGGCGAGGATCGCCTCGTGCTCCTCGTGCTCCTCCGGCCACGTGGGCCGGTCCCGCCACAGCACCGTGACGCTGCCGAGCGCGGCGAGGTCCTGCAGGGTGTCGAGCTGGGCGACCACCAGTTCGTTGCCGCACCGGGCGTACAGCTCACGATGGAAGCGCCGGTTGGCCAGGCTGAGGGCCGCCGTGTCGGTGCCGGCGAGCAGCGCCCGCGCCTCGGCGAGGGCCGCCCGCGCACCGTCCGTGGCGTGTCCGGAGGCAGCCGTCCGGCCGATCGCCCACGGTTCGAGCAGCAGCCTCACCTCGTACGCCTTCCGGAGGTCGGCGCGGCCCACCACGCGCACCGACACCCCCCGGTTCGGGCCGATCACGACCAGCCCGGTGGCGGCCAGTCCGATGAGCGCCTCCCTGACGGGCGTCTTGGAGACCCCGAGCCGCTCGGCCAGGCGGCGCTCCACGAGCGTCTCCCCCTGCGCGATGCGCCCGGACAGGATCGCGGTGCGGATCGCGTCGGCGACCAGGTCGGTGCGGGTGGTCGACTTGGCCACCGGACTCAGCACGTGCTCAGCGGTCATGCGTACCGGTATACCAATCCCGATCAGTCGACGTCCGGCTCGGGCGCCCCGCCGGACCCCCGCATGAAGTCGAGGTCGCATCCCTCGTCGGCCTGGAGGATGTGCCCCTCGTGCAGCGCGCCGTACCCGCGGGTGTAGCGCGGGGGCGGCGGCGTCCAGGAGCGCCGCCTGCGGTCGAGCTCGTCGCCGGTGACCTCCAGCGTGAGCCGCCGCGCCTCGACGTCGAGGGTGATCGGGTCGCCGTCCCGCACGAGCGCCAGCGGCCCGCCGACGTGCGACTCCGGGGCGACGTGCAGCACGCAGGCGCCGTAGCTGGTGCCGCTCATCCGCGCGTCGGAAATCCGCAGCATGTCGCGCACGCCCTGCTTCAGCAGCCGCTCCGGGATCGGCAGCATGCCGTGCTCGGGCATGCCGGGGCCGCCCTTCGGCCCGGCGCCGCGCAGCACCAGCACGCTGCCGGGCGTGACGTCCACCTCGTCGATCCGCCGCAGCAGGTCCTGGTGCCCCTCGAAGACCACGGCAGGCCCGGTGTGCCGCAGCAGCCGCGGCTCCGCGGCCACATGCTTGATCACCGCGCCGCCCGGCGCGAGGTTGCCGCGCAGCACGGCCAGCCCGCCCTCCGGCGACACCGGGTCGTCTCTGCGCCTGATGACCGTGTCGTCGTACGGCTCCCGCGTCGCGAGACCGTGCCCGTGGACGCGTCCATACACCGTGGGCCGGTCGAGGTGGAGCAGGTCCGCGATCCTGTGCAGCAGCGCGGGGACGCCGCCCGCCCGATGGAAGTCCTCCATGAGGTGCGCTCCGCCGGGCCGTACGTCCGCGAGGACGGGCACCCGGCGGGAGGCGGCGTCGAAGTCGTCGAGCGTGAGGCGCACCCCGCTGCGGCGGGCCATCGCGATCAGGTGGATCACCGCGTTGGTCGAACCGCCCAGGGCCAGCACGGCGGTCACCGCGTCGCGGTAGGCCCTCTCGTCCAGCACCTGCGACGGCCGGGGACCGTGCCAGGCCAGATCCACCGCGAGACGGCCGCTCGCGGCCGCCATCCGGGTGTGCGCCGACAGCACGGCCGGGATCGAGGCGGCGCCCGGCAACGTGAGCCCGAGCACCTCGGCCACCGAGGTCATCGTGGACGCCGTGCCCATCGTCATGCAGTGGCCGGGCGAGCGGGCGATGCCCTCCTCGATCTCCGCCCACTGCTCGTCGCCGAGCTTTCCCGCCCGTCGTTCGGCCCAGTATTTCCACATGTCGCTGCCGCTGCCGAGCCGCTGCCCGCGCCAGTCGCCGGGCAGCATCGGCCCGCACGGCACGAAGACGACCGGCAGGTCCGCACTGATCGCGCCCATCACGAGCGCCGGGGTGGTCTTGTCGCACCCGCCCATGAGCACGGCCGCGTCGACGGGATAGGAGCGGAGCACCTCCTCGGTCTCCATCGCGAGCAGGTTCCGGTAGAGCATGGCGGTCGGCTTCTGGAACGTCTCCCCCACCGCCATGACCGGCAGCTCCACCGGGTAGCCCCCGGCCTGCCAGACGCCGCGCCGCACGTCCTCGGCCCGCTCACGCAGATGCATGTGGCAGGGGTTGAGCTCGCTCCAGGTGTTGAGGATGCCGACGACGGGCTTGCCGAGGTGCTCCTGCGCCGCGATGCCGAGCTGCCGGGTCCGCGCCCGGTGACTGAACGACCTGAGGCTGTCGGTGCCGTACCAGCGATGGCTGCGCAGCTCTTCCGCTCTCACTCGCTCGAACGTACGTCAGCCGATCGTGGTATATCAAGATATCTTCTTCCCTTCCGGGCGGAAGATCTCTAGCGTGGGCCGCCGTGACGATGCACACGGGCACGCTCCGCCCGCGCGGCGGGGAGCAGCGGGTCACGTTCACCGAGCTGTTCTTCGACCTCGTGTACGTGTTCGCGGTCACTCAGCTCTCCCACCTGCTGCTCGGGCACCTGTCGTGGCACGGCGCGGCGCAGACCCTGTTGCTGCTGCTCGCCGTTTGGTGGGCCTGGATCTACACCGCCTGGCACACCAACTGGTTCGACCCCGACCGCCCCTCGGTGCGGATCGTGCTGGTCGCCGTCATGCTGGCGAGCCTGGTCATGTCGGCGGCCCTCCCCCGGGCCTTCGGCGAGCACGGTCTGATGTTCGCCGCGGCGTACGTGGCCGTCCAGGTCGTCCGTACGGCGTCCTCGGTGGCAGCCGCGCCGCGGGGACCGCTGCGGCGCAACCTGGCGCGCGTGCTCGCCTGGGCGGTGCTGTCGGGGGCGTTCTGGATCGCGGGCGGCCTCGCCCACGGTCTGCCCAGGGAACTGCTGTGGGCGGCCGCGGTGGGGACCGACCTGCTGGCACCCTGGGTCGGGTTCGTCACCCCGGGCCTCGGCAGGTCGGCGACGACGGACTGGTCGATCGACGGCGCCCACCTGGCCGAACGCTGCCAGCTCTTCCTGATCATCGCGTTCGGCGAGTCGATCCTGGTCACCGGGGCGACCTTCGCCGCGCACCCGTCGCGCGCCGCGGGCACGGCCCTCCTCACCGCGTTCGGCGCGAGCGTCGGCCTGTGGTGGACCTACTTCGGCAGCAGCGCCGAGGCGGGCAGCCGGGTGATCGCCGCGGCGGACGACCCGGGGCGGCTCGCCCGCTCGGCCTACACCTTTCTCCACCTGCCGATGGTCGCGGGCGTCGTCGTGTCGGCCGTGGCCGACGAACTCGTGATCCACCACCCGGGCGGGCACACCGCGCCCGGGACGGCGATCGCCGTGCTGGGCGGCCCCGCGCTCTTCCTCACCGGGCACGCGCTGTTCAAGCGGGCCGTCTGGGGGCGCGTCCCGAGGTCGCATCTGGCGGGGGTGCTCGTCCTCGCCGCCCTCGGGGCCCTCACTCCGCTGGTGCCGCCCCTGGCACTCGCGGCCTGCGCCACCGCGACCGTGGCGGGCGTCGCCGTCCGTACGGCCCTCGCCCGCCGCCGGGAGCCGCAGGAGGGCTAGATGTGCTCCATGACGATGACCGCGGTGGTGTCGGGCTCGAGGGCCTCGAAGACGTGGGGGGCGTCGCCGGGATAGGCGATGTAGTCGCCAGGCCCGAGCTCGACCGGTTCCTCCGCGGGCCCGGCCAGCGCCCGTCCGGTGCCGATCAGGAGGTGCTCGACGGTGCCGGCCATGTGCGGATCGGAGGTGCGCGGCCGGCCCGGCTGGGCCGAGATGCGGTACAGGTCGCGCCGCGCGTGCGGCGGGCACGAGGCCAGCAGGGTGGCCGAGTAGCTGGCCTGCTCGGAGTAGGTCGCGGGCCCCTCCCCCGCCCGGATCACCCGTACGGCCGGCCGGGGCGGGTCCACCAAGCGGCTGAACGGCACGCCGAGCGCGACCCCGAGCGCCCACAGCGTCTCCACACTGGGGTTGCCGACGCCCGACTCCAGCTGGGAGAGCGTGGACTTCGCGATGCCCGCGCGCTTGGCCAGCTCGGTCAGCGACAGGCCGGCACGCTCGCGCTCCCTGCGGATCGACGCCGCGATGAGCGTGATCAGGTCGAAGGACGGCCTCTCAGCCACGTGTTCGCTCCACACTTCCGATTGTTCGACTTGACGAACACCACTGTCGTTGTTCACTCTACTGGACATGCATTCGCTCTGGCGAACACTCGATCGCGGCACGCTCCGCGACATCGCCCTGGTGTGCCTCGCCGACGCGATGGTGGGCGCCGCGTTCGGCGCGATCGCCGTGTCCGGCGGCCTGCCCCCGTGGGTGCCGGTCGTCATGTCCCTGCTGGTGTTCGCCGGAGGGGCGCAGTTCGCCGCGGTCGGCGTGGTGCTGTCCGGCGGCGCCCCGATCGCCGCAGTCGCGGTCGGCCTGGTGCTGAACGCGCGCCTGCTGCCGTTCGGCTTCGCGATCGGCGACGTCCTCGGCGGCCGGTGGTGGACACGGCTCACCGGCGCGCACCTCATGACGGACGAGGCGGTGGCGTTCGTGCTGCGCGACGGCGATCCCCGCCGGCGTCACGCCGCGTTCTGGGCCTGCGGGCTCGGTCTGTTCGTCAGCTGGAACGCGGCCGTCGTGCTCGGCGCGCTGGCCGGGCGCGGCATCGGCGACACGGCCGCCCTGGGGCTGGACGCGGCCTTCCCCGCGGTGCTGCTCGCCCTCGTGCTGCCCGCGCTCGCCGAACGGAACGTCCGCAACGCCGCCTCACTCGGCGCGGTGGTCGCGGTGGCGGCCACGCCGTTCCTGCCCGCAGGCGTGCCGGTGCTGCTCGCCCTGACCGGCCTGGTGCTCGCCACGCGCGCACCGGCGCCGCTGCCCGACCCGGAGGTCCGCTGATGCCCCTGCTCGCCGTCGTCGCGCTGGCCGCGGGAACCTACGCGTTCCGCCTGGCCGGGCCGGTGCTGCGCCACCGGCTCCGGCTGCCCGACCGCCTTCGCCACCTGCTGTCCGTCGCCGCGACCGTGCTGCTCATCGCCTTGGTGGCCACCTCGGCCCTCACCGAGGGGCACGGCTTCGCCGGATGGGCCAGGCCCGCCGGGGTGCTCGTCGCCGGGATCCTCACGCTGCGGAAAGCGCCGTTCCCCCTGATCGTCGTCCTCGCCGCCGCCACCACGGCGGCCCTCCGCCTCCTCGGCGTGCCTTGAGAAGCACGCCGCCACCTCAGTCGGGGATCCCCGGCATCCCCCACCGCGCGCCCCTGCTTTCGACCGCTGCCCTCGGGCACGCCGTCCGCCACGCCGCCGGCGACGGCGGACGCCCAGGACGGCCGAAGGACAGCCGGCCCCTTCCCAGGGTGAGGCGGAGCACGGCCGAGTCCGCGTTGACGTTGTCGCGGACGATGAGGACCCGGCTCACCCTGCGCGGGTCGTACTCGGCGATCCGTCCGCCGGCGCGTCGCATGCGGAGCCTGGTGAGTCCCCCGGTCTCGCCGCCGACGATCCGCACCTCGACCAGGCGTCGCCGGTCCCATAACCAGTACGCCATCTCCGCCAGCGCGTAGCCCGCGCCTGCCCGTACCACCCACCCGGCGTCGGCATCCGGCCCCAGCACCAGGCGGAGCAGGGCGAGGCACACGGCCGCCACCGCCATGCGTCGTAATCGCGGAACCGTTCCCGCGCTCTTGTCCGCGGCGTCCCAGAGCAGATCGTCGTCGGTTGCCACCCTGTCAGCATGACCAGCCGCCCGTTCTCCTGAGAAGACCCGGGCCGAAACGACGAAGTCCCGCCCGATCAGATGATCGGACGGGACTTGCCGACGGTGGAGCTATGGGGACTCGAACCCCAGACCCCTTCCATGCCATGGAAGTGCGCTACCAGCTGCGCTATAGCCCCTTGCGACGCAGTCAGTGTATAGGAGTCCGCGCGGGGACGGTAACCGGACAAGCCGATGTCACACAACGGCGCTCATGATACGTCTGGCGTGACATGACCATCGAAGTCTTCACCGCGCACCGGAGCCTGCTCGTCGGTGTGGCCTACCGCATCCTCGGCAGCGCCGCGGACGCGGAGGACGTGGTCCAGGAGGCGTGGCTGCGCTGGGCGGAGGTGGACGCCTCGTCGGTGGCCGACCCGAAGGCCTACCTCGTGCGCGTCACCACCAACCTCGCCATCGACCGGCTGCGCCGGGTGCGGGCCAGGCGGGAGGCGTACGTCGGGCCGTGGCTGCCCGAGCCGGTCGTCACCCCGCCGGACTCCGGGGAGTACGCGGAACGCGCCGACAGCGTCGAGCTGGCCCTCCTCGTCGTGCTGGAGACGCTGTCCCCGCTGGAACGGGCCGTGTTCGTCCTGCGGGAGGCGTTCGGCTTCTCCCATGCCGAGATCGCCGAAATCCTCGGCCGGGGCGAGCCCGCCGTACGGCAACTCGCCAGACGCGCCCGCGACCACGTGCGCGAGCGCAGGCCGCGCTTCGACGTGGACCGGCGCGAGCGGCGCAGGATCACCGAGCGCTTCACCGCGGCCTGTGCGGAAGGGGACATCGAAGGCCTGACGGCGCTGCTCGCCGCGGACGTCCGCATGGTCGGCGACGGCGGCGGCAAGGCGCGGGCGCCGCTGCGGGAGCTGGCCGGCGCCATGCCGGTCGCCCGCTTCCTCGTCGCGATCGCGAGCGCGGAGGGCCGCCGGCGCTTCCTGGCCTCCATCGGCGCTCCCCCGGGCATGGAGATGGACATGGAGACCACCGAGGTCAACGGCGGGCCCGCGATCGTCGCCCGCCTGGATGGCCGTCCCGTCACGGTCATCTCACTGGTGATCACCGATGGTCTGGTGGACACGGTCTATCTCATCGCCAACCCGGACAAGATGTCACGGATCGAGGCCCGGGATGCGTCCGGGAGTGCATGAGAGAAAACATCACGATCGTGGGCGGCGGGCTCGCCGGGCTGACCGCCGCCATCGCCTGCGCCGAGGGCGGCGCGGCCGTCGTCCTGCACGAGGCGCACCACACCCTCGGCGGGCGCGCCCGCTCCACCGCCACGCCGTACGTCGCCAACGACGGCACCCACGTCTTCTACTCCGACGGCCTGCCCTGGCGGTGGCTGGACGAGCGGGGACTGGTCCGGCCGTCCGCTCCGCTGCGGCCGGGGCATCTGGCCCGGGCGCGGTTCCGCCGGGGCGGAAGGCTGACCGGGCGGCCCCCGGCCGGGCTGCTGCGGATGATCCTCCGGCGTGGTCTGAAGGCGCCGGTGGACGAGGACTTCGGCTCCTGGGCCACCCGCCGTTTCGGCGCCGAGGCCGCACGGGCCGCCGCCGGGCTGCTGGGAGTCGTCACCTACGACGCCGACCCCGGCCGGCTGTCGGCGGCCTTCGCCTGGGAGCGGCTCCAGCGGGCGTTCGCCCCGCGCTACCCGTCGGTTCGCTATGTGGTCGGCGGCTGGGAACGGGTGATCGACCGGATGGCCGCGCGGGCGCGCGACCTCGGCGTACGCATCGAGACCGGGTCGAGGGCGGACCGGCTGCCGGAGGGACGGGTGATCGTCGCCACCTCCCTCGACGCCGCCCGCGGCCTGCTGGGCGACGACTCGCTGCGCTGGGAGAGCGGCCGCGCGGTCCTGCTCGACCTCGCGGTACGCGCCGACCCGCGGGACCTGTTCCTCGTCAGCGACCTGGACGAGGGCGGCTTCCTGGAGCGTTACTCGCTGCCCGACCCGTCCCTGGCCCCTGCCGGGGAAAGCCTCGTCCAGATGGAGATGCCGATGCGTCCCGGCGAGCCGAAGGCCGTTGCGCTCGGGCGGCTGGAGCGGATCGCCGACCTCGCCCTCCCGGGCTGGCGCGGGCGGGTCACCTGGCGCCGCGACGCCGTGGCCGCCGGGCGCAGCGGAGCGCTCGACCTGCCCGGCACGTCGTGGCGCGACCGGCCGGCGGTCGAGCGCGGCGACGGCGTCTGGCTGGCCGGCGACCAGGTGGCGGCGCCCGGCCTGCTCGCCGAGGTGTCGATCAACAGCGCACTCGCGGCGGCCCGGGCCGCCCTCGCCTCCCGGTCGCTGTCCCGGCGGGCGGCCTGACGCACAGGAAAACGGGCCCTTCCCCTGGAGGGGAAGGGCCCGCGAGCGGTCAGCGAGACCGGATCAGCCGAGGGCCCGGATCAGCCGAGAGCGGAGAGCAGCCGGTCGTACTCGGCCTGCGTGACGCCCAGCACCGTGCCGTGACGCGGACGGCTCGGAAGCTGGTAGTCGGCCGGGACGGTCCAGTCGCCCTTCTCGAGGTCGGTCGACTCGAACGGCACGTAGCCGCGGCCGCCGTACTCGTCGATGAACAGGTACCACTTGTCCTCGGTGTTGGACTTGAAGATCGTCGGCCCCTCACCGCGCGACAGCGCGCCGGAGCCGATGCACTCCTTCAGGAAGTCCCAGTTCGTGTTGGTCAGCGAGGTGGACTTCTCCTCGATGATGTACTTGCTGCACGGGCTGGAGGAGCTGTTGTTCCTCTCGTCCTTCGTGAAGCGGTAGTACGTCCCGTTGTGCTCGATCACCGTCGAGTCGATGACCGAGTAGCCCGGGTCCTTCCAGATCTTCGGCTCGGAGAAGGTGTAGAAGTCGCGGGTGGTCGCGTACACCATCTTGTTGTACGTGTCGCCCGTGTGCTGCGGGTTGCTGTACAGCTTGGACGCCCAGAAGACCACGTACGCGCCGAGGGTCTTGTCGTAGTACGCCTCCGGCGCCCACGTGTTGCCGGCCTCCGGCGGGGAGACCTGGACGAGCCGCTGGTTCGTCCAGTGCACCAGGTCGGTCGACTCGGCCACCATGATCGAGCGGCTGCCGCTGCGCTGCGCGCGGTCCCAGTCGCCGTTGCCGTAGATCTTGAGATCCGTGGCGATCATGTAGAACCGGTCGCCCTCGGGCGAGCGGATGACGAACGGGTCGCGCAGGCCCTTCTCGCCGACATCGGAGGTGACGACCGGCCGGCCGCCGTTGAGCTCCTGCCAGTGCAGCGGGTCGTTGCCCTTGCTCAGCGCGTTGTAGATCTGCTCGCCGTTCGAGTAGCCCTCGCCCGTGAAGTAGGCGAACAGGTAGCCCTTGTACGGCTCCTTGGCGGGCAGCGCCGGCACCTCGGGCTTGAAGATGCGCACGGCCTGGTGGCTGCCGCGCGAGATCGTGGCCTTGAGGTTCACCTTCACGGCGTTGGCACCCGGCGTGGGACGGTTGACCTCGCCGGTCTCGCTGAGCGTGTCAGGCTTGCTGGACCGCCAGGTGATGGTGGTGCCGTTCTCGCCCTTCGTCGGCAGCGTCAGGTTGCCGCGGACGTCGTCGATGTTGTGCACGACGAGCTTGCCGGCGTCGGTCTCGACGGCCCGCTTGTCGGTGTAGATCGCCTCGACGGTGACGTCGAACGTCTTCGTCTCGGTCGCCGTGCCCTTGGTGAGTGTGGCGGTGAGGGTGACGTGGGCGTCCGCCGCGCCCGCCGGCGGCCGGGTGACCGCGCCGGTCGTGCTGACGACGGACGGGTCGCTGGAGGCCCAGGTGATCGTGGACCCGGACGCGCCCTTGGCCGGCAGCGTCAGGTCGGACCGGACCGCGCCGGTGTCGCCGAGGTCGAGCGCCGCCGCGTCCTGCTTGACGATCTCGGCGTTGACCGGCCCCGCGAGCTGGGCGATCTCGGACGCGCCGAGGGCGCGGCCGTAGACGCGGAAGTCCTTGACCCTCCCCTTGAGGTACTTGTCCCCCGAGTAGAGCGAGCGGCCGATGTAGTTGGCCGTGGTCGTGCCGCCGCCGATCGAGCCCGGGGTGAGCGTGACGGCGGTGTTGCGGGCCACCTCGTCGCCGTTCTGGTACAGCACCCCGACGCCGCCGCCGAGCGTGTACGCGATGTGCTGCCAGCCGCCGCGCGGCAGGTTCACCCCGGCGTTGACGTTCTGCTCGGTCGACCAGTTGCCCGAGGCGATCGACGTGCGGAAGGTGTTGCCCGTGGTGAACAGATAGCCGTTGCCGCTCGACCCGCTCGAGTTGCCGAAGCCGTAGACGAAGTACGGCGTGGCCTGCGTGGGGTCGATCCAGACGTCGAGCGCGACCGTGATCGAGGTCATGCCGCGCATGAGGTTGTCGGGCACCTTCACGTACCCGTTGGTGCCGCCGAGCCGGAGGCCGTCGCCCCAGCTCGCGTCACCGTTGAGCGTGCCGTTCCTGCCGTTGCCGGAGGAGTCGGCCGCCACCGTGCCGGAGGTCTCGTCGAGCTTGTACCACAGAGCGAGGCCCTCGTCCGCCGCCGAGGCGGCCGACGGGACGAGTGCCGCGGCTCCGAGTGTGAGGGCGGCCAGGCCGCCCATCACGAACTTACTGAGCATCAAAATCCTTGCGCGAGCCGGTAGTAGGCCTGGTTCCACCGCAGTTCCTTGACGAACTGGCGGGAGGTGGTCGCCTCGTCGATGACGAGCAACTCGACGCCGAGCATGTCGGCGAAGTCGTTCAGCTCCTCGGACCCGACGGCCGAGGAGAGCACCGTGTGGTGCGGGGCGCCCGCCGTGATCCACGACTCGGCGGAGGTGCGCATGTCGGGCCGGGGCCGCCACACCGCGCGGGCGACCGGCAGGGCGGGCAGCGGCTCGAGCGGGGCGACCACGTCGATCTCGTTGGCCACCAGCCGGAACCGCTCGCCCATGTCGGACAGGCCCACCACCACGGCGGGGCCGGGGGCGGCGTCGAACACCAGCCGCACCGGGTCCTCCCGGCCGCCGATGCTCAGCGGGTGGATCTCGCACGCCGGGGTGTCCGCCGCGATCGTCGGGCAGACCTCCAGCATGTGCGCGCCGAGGATGAGCTCCTCGCCCGGGGTGAGGTGGTAGGTGTAGTCCTCCATGAACGAGGTGCCGCCGGGCAGGCCCGCCGACATGACCTTGAGCGTGCGCAGCAGCACCGAGGTCTTCCAGTCGCCCTCGCCGCCGAAGCCGTAGCCCTCGGCCATGAGGCGCTGCACGGCCAGGCCGGGAAGCTGGCGCAGCCCGCCCAGGTCCTCGAAGTTCGTGGTGAACGCCTTGAAGCCGCCGCCCTCCAGGAAGTGCCGCAGGCCCAGCTCGATGCGGGCCGCGTAACGCAGCGACTCGTGCCGCTCCCCGCCCGCACGCAGCTCGGGGGCCATCCGGTAGAGGTCCTCGTACTCCTTGACGAGGGCGGACACGTCGGCGTCCGCGGCGGCGTCCACGGCCTCGACCAGCTCGTTGACACCGTAGGTGTTCACCGACACCCCGAACCGCAGCTGCGCCTCGACCTTGTCGCCCTCGGTCACGGCGACGTCGCGCATGTTGTCCCCGAAGCGGGCCAGGCGCAGCGAGCCGACCTCGGCCCGGCCGGCCGCGGCGCGAGCCCAGGTGGCGATGCGCCCCGCCACCGACGGGTCGCTCACGTGGCCCGCGACGGTCTTGCGCGGCACGCCGAGGCGCGTCTGGATGTAGCCGAACTCGCGGTCGCCGTGGGCGGCCTGGTTGAGGTTCATGAAGTCCATGTCGATGGAGCTCCACGGCAACTCCACGTTGGCCTGCGTGTGCAGGTGGAGCAGCGGCTTGCGCAACGCGTCCAGGCCGGCGATCCACATCTTGGCCGGGGAGAACGTGTGCATCCACGCGATCAGGCCGATGCAGTCGTCGTCACCGTTGGCCTCAAGGCACACGCGGCGGATGGCCGCCGCGTCGGTGAGCACGGGCCGCCACTCGAGCTCGAACGGCAGCGCCTCGCCCAACTGCTCGGCGATGCGCTGGGACTGCTCGGCCACCTGCCGCAGCGTGTCCTCGCCGTACAGGCCCTGGCTACCGGTCAGGAACCATAGCTTCACAGGTGACTCCTCTGTCCATAGACGTTCTGATACCGGTCGTACAAGCGGTCGATGTCGCCCTGCGCGATCGGCAGGGGCTCACCGAGCTGCCGGGAGACGTGCACAGTGCGGGCGACGTCCTCGCACATCACGGCGGCCTTGACGGCCGCCTTCGGCGACTCGCCGATGGTGAACACGCCGTGGTTCTGCATCAGCACGGCGCGGGAGCGGTGACCGGTCAGGGTCGCGACGATCCCCTTGCCGATGTCGTCGTTGCCGATGAGCGCGAAGGGCCCGAGGGGGATCTCCCCGCCGAACTCGTCGGCCATCGCGGTGAGCACGCACGGGATCGCCTCTCCGCGGGCCGCCCACGCCGAGGCGTACGTGGAGTGGGTGTGCACGACCCCGTTGACCTCCGGCATGTGCCGGTACACGTAGGCGTGCGCGGCCGTGTCGCTGGACGGGGACAGGTCGCCCTCGACCAGGTTGCCGTCGAGGTCGCAGACCACGATGGACTCGGGGGTCAGGTCGTCGTACGACACCCCGCTGGGCTTGATGACGAACAGGTCCTCGCCCGGCACCCGGCCCGACACGTTGCCGGCCGTCCAGGCGACGAGGTTGTATCGCACCAGTTCGGCGTGGAGCCGGCAGACTTCCCTGCGAAGTTCATCGATCATGCGCTGGCCTCGTTCCTGATCGCGCGGAGCCGGTGGAGCATCTCGCCGTCCGCGAAGTGGTCGTGCAACCTGCGGTACTCGGCGTACAGCCGGTCGTAGGCGTCGGCCCGCTCGGTGTCGGGCACGTACGCTGCCGCCTCGCGCTTGCCCATCGCCGCCGCGGCGGCCGTGATGTCGGGGTAGGCGCCCGCGGCGACGGCGGCGTGGATGGCCGAGCCGAGGGCCGGCCCCTGGTCCGAGCCGATCACCGACAGCGGGCGGCGCAGCACGTCGGCGTACGTCTGCATGAGGAAGTGGTTCTTGAGCAGGCCGCCGGCGACCACGAACTCCTCGACCGGCACCCCCGACGCCTCGAACGTCTCCACGATCGTGCGGGCGCCGAACGCGGTGGCCTCGATGAGCGCGCGGTAGACGTCCTCCGGGCGGGTGGCGAGCGTCTGCCCGACGATCACTCCGGACAGGGTGTGGTCGACCAGGACCGAGCGGTTGCCGCCGTGCCAGTCGAGCGCGACCAGCCCGTGCTGACCGACCTTCTGCGCGGCCGCGAGCGAGGTCAGGTACTCGTGCAGGCCGACGCCCGCCTCGGCGGCCCGTTCCGCGTACGACGCGGGCACGCAGTTGTCCACATACCAGCCGAAGATGTCGCCGACGGCGGACTGGCCCGCCTCGTAGCCCCACAGCCCGGGGACGATGCCGTCGCGCACCACGCCGCACATGCCGGGGACCTCGGCGAGCTGGTCGGAGCACATGACGTGGCAGGTGGAGGTGCCCATGATGGCGACCATCTGGCCCGGCCGCACGGCGTCGGCAGCCGCGGCGGTGACGTGGGCGTCGACGTTGCCGACCGCCACCGCGATCCCCTCGGGCAGTCCCGTCCACTCGGCGGCCCGCGCGGTCAGGTGACCGGCGAGTCCGCCGAGCGGAGCGAGATCCTGGCCGAGCTTGCCGGCGAAACCGGCGAAGGCGGGATTGAGCGCGGCCAGGAAGTCCTCGGACGGGTAGGCGCCGTCCTGGTAGACGGCCTTGTACCCGGCGGTGCAGACGTTGCGGGTCTCCACCCCGGTGAGCTGCCAGATGATCCAGTCGGCGGCCTCGATCCAGCGGTCGGCCCGGTCGTACAGCTCCGGGTCCTCCTCCAGCAACTGCAGGCCCTTGGCGAAGGCCCACTCGGAGGAGATCTTGCCGCCGTACCGCGGCAGCCACGCCTCGCCGCGCTCGGCGGCCAGCGCGTTGATGCGGTCGGCGTGCGGCTGTGCCGCGTGGTGCTTCCAGAGCTTCGGCCAGGCGTGCGGCCGCTCGGGGAACTCCTCGCACAGCGGGTGGCCGTCGGCCGTGGCGGGCAGGATCGTGCAGGCCGTGAAGTCCGTGCCGATGCCGATCACCTGCTCGGCCGGGACCTGCGCGGCGGCCAGCGCCTTGGGCACCGCGTGCCGCAGCACGTCGATCCAGTCCGCGGGCGACTGCAGGGCCCAGTCCGGTCCGAGGCGGACGCCGGAACCCGGTAACGCGTCCTCGATCACCCGGTGGGCGTACTCGTGCACGGCGCTGCCCAGCTCCGCGCCATCGCTCACCCGCACCACCACGGCGCGGCCGGACAACGTGCCGTAATCCACACCAACCACATAACGGTCATTGTTAGCGTTCACACTCAACCTCCAGAGGCTCTTGCGCCGGCCACGCCCGGAGCGGGGGCCGCCCGCCGGCGATGCGGCCGGCGGCCCGAAACCGGTTTCCATCGATGTCGCCGTCCATCAGCGTGCGGTGCCGGCCCTGCGCTTGGTCCACACGTCGAACGCCACCGCGGCGAGCAGCACGGCGCCCTTGACGAGCATGACCCGCTCGCTGGGCGAGCCGATCAGCGACATGCCATTGTTGATCACCGCCATGATCAGACCACCGGTGATCGCGCCGACCACCTTGCCCACGCCGCCCTGCACGGCCGCGCCGCCGATGAAGGCCGCGGCGATCGCGTCCAGCTCGAAGCTGTTGCCCGCGGTGGGGCCCGCCTGGTTGAGCCGGCCGGCGAAGATGACACCGGCGATCGCCGACAGCACCCCCATGTTGACGAAGATCCAGAAGACCACCGACTTGACCTTCACGCCGGACATCACGGCCGCCTGCAGGTTGCCGCCGATGGCGTAGATCTGCCGCCCGAAGACGGTGCGGTTCGCCATCAGCGAGTACGCCAGCACGAGCGCCGCCAGCAGCACGAGCACCCACGGCAGATTCTTGAAGCGGGCGAGCTGCACGACGAGGAAGAGGATCAGCGCGGCTCCGGCCGCCATCTTCAGCGCGAACAGCACCAGGGAGTCGACCGCCTGGCCGTAGCCCTTGCGGGCGCTGCGGGTGCGCCACTGCGCGAGGACCATGCCGGCGATCGCGACGATGCCGACCAGCAGGCTGAACAGGTCGGCGCCCCCGAGCGGGCCGAGGCCGACGTTGCCCAGCCAGCCGTCGGTGAAGCCGTTGGCCAGCGTGCGGACCTGGTCGGGGAACGGGCCGATGCCCTGGTTGCCCAGGACGGTGAGGGTCAGCGCCCGGAACAGCAACATGCCGGCCAGCGTGACGATGAACGCGGGGATGCCGAAGTACGCGATCCAGTACCCCTGCCAGGCCCCGATCAGCGCGCCTGCCACGAGCGTGATCAGCAGGGCCGCCGGCCAGGGCACGCCCATGTTCACCATCAGCACCGCGGCCAGCGCGCCGGTGACCGCGACCACCGAGCCGACCGACAGGTCGATGTGCCCCGCGATGATGATCAGGATCATCCCGATCGCGAGGATCAGGATGTAGGAGTTCTGGACGATGATGTTGGAGATGTTCTGCGGCTGCAGCAGTGCGCCGTCGGTCAGCACCGAGAACAACACGATGATCAGCGCGAAGGCGATGTAGATGCCGCTGGAGCGCAGGTTGAGCGACAGCCCGCCGAGCGACACCCGGCCCGGCCGCCCCGGCGCTCCCCCGCCGCCCTTGGCGCCGACCTCCACGTCGGCGGGCGTGATGCTGCTCATGCGAGCTACTCCTGTCCCTTGGTCATGAGATACATGAGGCGTTCCTGCGTGGCCTCCTCGCGCGGCACCTCGCCGGTGACGCGCCCCTCCGAGAGCGTGTAGATGCGGTCGCAGAGGCCGAGCAGCTCGGGCAGCTCGGACGAGATCACCAGCACGGCCTTGCCCTGCTCCGCCAGACGGTTAATGATCATGTATATCTCGTACTTGGCGCCGACGTCGATGCCCCGGGTCGGCTCGTCGAGAATCAGCACGTCCGGCTCGGTCAGGATCCACTTGGAGAGCACGACCTTCTGCTGGTTGCCGCCGCTCAGCTTGCCGACGACGCTGTCGACGCCGGGCGCCTTGATGTTCATGCTCGCGCGGAACTGCTGGGCGACCCGGTATTCCTCATACTCGTTGACCCAGCCGCGCCTGGACAGGCCCTTGAGCCAGGCCGCGCTGATGTTGCGCTTGATGTCCTCGATGAGGTTGAGGCCGTACCTCTTGCGGTCCTCGGTGGCGTAGGCGACGCCGTGCCTGATCGCGTCCTGCACGGTGCGGATCTCGATCTGCCGGCCACCCTTGAAGATCCTGCCGGAGATGTGCACCCCGTACGTCCGCCCGAACACGCTCATCGCCAGCTCGGTGCGGCCGGCGCCCATCAGCCCGGCCAGACCCACGATCTCACCACGCCGCAGCATGAGCGAGGCCCCGTCGACCACCTTCCTTCCGGGCTGGCTGGGGCTGTAGACCGTCCAGTCCTCGATGCGGAACGCCTCCTCGCCGATCTCCGGCGTGCGCGGCGGGAAGCGGTTGTCGAGGGCGCGGCCGACCATCCCGGAGATGATGCGGTCCTCGGTCACGCGGTCGGCGGCCATGTCCAGCGTCTCGATCGTGCGCCCGTCACGGAGGATCGTGACGGAGTCGGCGATCGCGGTCACCTCGTTGAGCTTGTGCGAGATGATCACACAGGTGATGCCCTCGTCCCTGAGCCCGCGCAGCAGGTCGAGCAGGTGGGCCGAGTCCTCGTCGTTGAGCGCCGCGGTCGGCTCGTCGAGGATGAGGAGCTTGACCTCCTTCGACAGCGCCTTGGCGATCTCCACGAGCTGCTGCTTGCCCACGCCGATGTCGGAGACCGTCGTGGTGGGGTTCTCGCGCAGGCCGACCCGCTTCAGCAGCTCGCCGGCCTCGTAGTTGGTGCGGTTCCAGTCGATGACGCCGCGCGTGGCCCGCTCGTTGCCGAGGTAGATGTTCTCCGCGATCGACAGCTGCGGGCACAGCGCCAGTTCCTGGTGGATGATGACGATCCCGGCGCGCTCGCTGTCGCGGATGCCGCCGAACTCGCAACGCCTGCCCTCGAAGGTGATCTCGCCTTCGTACTGGCCGTGGGGATAGACCCCGGACAGCACCTTCATCAGCGTCGACTTGCCGGCGCCGTTCTCGCCGCAGATCGCGTGGATCTCACCCCGCCGGACCGCGAGGTTGACGTCCTGCAGGGCCTTCACCCCGGGGAATGTCTTGGTGATCCCGCTCATCCGCAAGATGTGCTCGGTCATGTGCCCCCCGCTCAGGGAGGGCCCGGGGACTGCTCCCCGGGCCCGGATCCCTACTTGAGCTGGTCCTCGGTGTAGTAGTTGCTGCCGATCAGGACGTCCTTGTAGTTGTCCTTGTCGACGATCACCGGGTCCAGCAGGTACGACGGAACGACCTTGTTGCCGTTGTTGTAGTCCGTGGTGTTGTTCACCTCGGGCTTCTGGCCCTTCAGCACCGCGTCGGCCATCTTCACGGTCTGCTCCGCCAGCTTGCGGGTGTCCTTGAAGATGGTGGAGTACTGCTCATCGGCGATGATCGACTTGACCGACGCCAGCTCGGCGTCCTGGCCGGTCACGACCGGGTACGGCTGGCCGCTGGTGCCGTAGCCGGAGCTCTTGAGCGCCGACAGGATGCCGATGGACAGCCCGTCGTACGGCGAGAGCACGCCGTCGACCTTGGCGTCGCCGGTGTAGGTCTTGGTGAGGATGTCCTCCATGCGCTTTTGCGCCGTGGCGGGGTCCCACCGCAGGATGGCGGCCTGCTTGAAGTCGGTCTGGCCGCTCTTGACCTTCAGCGTGCCGTCGTCGATCTTCGGCTTGAGCACCGACATCGCGCCGTTCCAGAAGAAGGTGGCGTTGTTGTCGTCGGGCGAGCCGCCGAACAGCTCGACGTTGAACGGGCCCTTCTTGCCGCTGTCGACGCCGAGGCCCTTCAGCAGCGAGGTCGCCTGCTGCACGCCGACCTTGAAGTTGTCGAAGGTGGCGTAGTAGTCGACGTTCGGGCTGTTGCGGATGAGCCGGTCGTAGGCGATGACCGGGATCTTGTTGTCCGCGGCCTCCTGCAGCTGCGAGGTGAGCGCGGTGCCGTCGATCGAGGCGATGATCAGGAGCTTGGCGCCCTTGGTGATCTGGTTCTCGATCTGGTTGACCTGGGTGGGGATGTCGTTCTCGGCGTACTGGAGGTCCACCTTGTAGCCGAGGGCCTCGAGCTGCTGCTTGACGTTGTCGCCGTCGTGGATCCAGCGCTCCGACGACTTCGTCGGCATCGTGACGCCGATCAGGGCCCCGGCGTTGCCGGCCGCGGAGGAGGCGGACGCCTCGACGTCCACCGTCTTCTGGCTGGAGCCGCAGGCGGTCATGGTCGCGGCGAGCGCGATGGCGGACACCACGCCCCCGATTCGTAGCAACCTCATATGCATCTCCTTGGTTGGGGGTGGCCGCACAGCTGGATGCGGCCGATAGAAGGGATAGGACGTTTCCGCACATCAAGGAGTTCTGCGGCGCGATCCCCCCGAGAACACGCGCTGCAGGAGGATGAAGACGAACAGCAGCAGACCAATGAAGATCTTGGTCCACCAGGAGCTGAGCGTGCCCTCGAAGCTGATGATCGTCTGGATCAGCCCCAGCACGAGCACGCCGAGCACGGTGCCGAGCAGGAAGCCGCTTCCGCCGGTCAGCAGCGTGCCGCCGATGACGACCGCGGCGATCGCGTCCAGCTCCATGCCCACGGCGCTCAGCCCGTAGCCCGACAGCGAGTAGAAGGCGAACAGCAGGCCGCCGAGGGCCGAGCAGAACCCGCTGATCGTGTAGACCGCGATCTTCGTTCGGGCCACCGGCAGACCCATGAGCAGGGCCGACTGCTCGCTGCCGCCGGTCGCGTAGACGTTGCGGCCGAGCCGGGTGTAGTGCAGCACGTACGCCGCGATCAGCACGACCACCACCGCGATCACCGCGCTCGGGGAGACCGACAGGTCGCCGCCGAGGTTGATCCGCGTCTGGGCGATATCGGTGAACGTCGGGTTCTCGATCGGGATCGACTCGGTGCTGATCGTGTAGCACAGGCCGCGGGCGAGGAACATGCCGGCCAGCGTGACGATGAACGGCTGGATCTCGAAGTAGTGGATGATGGCGCCCATGGCCAGGCCCAGCACCGCGCCGATCACCAGCACCAGGGCCATGACCGCGTACGCCGGCCAGCCGTCCTTCAGCAGGCTGGCGCTCAGCATCGTGGCGAGCGCGACCACCGAACCGACCGACAGGTCGATGCCGCCGGTGAGGATCACGAACGTCATGCCGACCGCGACGACCAGCAGGAACGCGTTGTCGATGAAGACGTTGAGGATGATCTGCCCGGTGGCGAAGTTCTCGTAGCGGATGCCGCCCGCCACGAACATGGCCACGAACAGGCCCGCGGTCACCAGGACCGGGATGTACTTCGGCGGGACCGTACGGCGGCGGAGGTCCCGCAGGCCGGTGATGCTCGTCATGCCGAGACCCTCACCTTCTCTTCGGCCGCCGGGCGCGCCGCGATCGGGCGCCTGCGGCGGTGGAACACCTTCGCGCGGAAGGCCGGGGACTGGATCAGGCAGACGATCGTCACCACGAGCGCCTTGAACAGCAGCGTCGTCTCCGGCGGAACGCCGATCGAGTAGATCGTGGTGGTCAGCGTCTGGATGATGAGGGCGCCCAGCACGGTGCCGCTCAGCGAGAACCGGCCGCCGGACAGCGGAGTGCCGCCGATGACGACGGCGAGGATCGCGTCCAGCTCGATCCACAGGCCGGCGTTGTTGCCGTCGGCGCTGGAGACGTTCGAACTGATCATGAGGCCCGCGATGCCGGCGCACAGCCCGCAGAACGCGTACACCATCATGAGCACGCCGCGGGCGCTGATGCCGGCCAGGCGGCTCGCCTCGGCGTTGCCGCCGACCGACTCGATGAGCAGGCCGAGCGCCAGGCGCCGGGTGAGGAACGCGGTGAGCGCGAGCACGACCGCCACGACGATGATCCCGAACGGCAGCGTCAGCCAGTATCCGCCGCCGATGAGCTTGTACGGCGAGCTGTTGACCGTGGTGATCTGCCCGTCGGTGATGAGCTGGGCCAGGCCGCGCCCGGCGACCATCAGGATCAGCGTCGCGATGATGGGCTGGATGCCGATCCCCGCGACGAGGAAGCCGTTCCACGCGCCGAGGACCACCGACAGCACCAGCGCGAGGCCCACGGCCCCGAGCACGCCACCCACCGAGTTCTGGTCGGACAGGCCGCTGATGCGCAGGCAGGCCAGCGCGCCGGCGATCGCCACGACCGAGCCGACCGACAGGTCGATGCCGCTGGTGGCGATGACCAGCGTCATGCCGAGCGACACCAGGATCAGCGGCGCGCCGAACCGGACGATGTCGATCAGGCTGCCGTAGAGGTGCCCCTCCTTCATCTGGATCTTGAAGAAGTTGTCCGTGAAGACGAGGTTCAGTGCCAGCAACGCGACCAGGATGACCAGGGGCCAGAACAGGCGGTGCTTCAGGATCCGGCTCATGATCGGGCTCCGCTCGCGATCGTCTCCGTCAGGGTGTCGGTCGTCAGCCCCTCGTTGTCCATCTGGGCGACCAGCTTGCGGTCGCGGAGCACGCCGACCTTGTGGCTGAGCCGCAGCACCTCCTCCAGCTCGGCGGAGATGAACAGCACGGCCATTCCGCCGTCCGACAGCTCGGCGACGAGGCGCTGGATCTCGGCCTTGGCGCCGACGTCGATGCCGCGGGTGGGCTCGTCGAGGATGAGCAGACGGGGCTCCAGGATGAGCCAGCGGGCCAGCAGCACCTTCTGCTGGTTGCCGCCGCTGAGGTTCTTGATGAGCTGGTCGGGGTTGGCCGGGCGGATGTTCAGCGCGGCGATGTACTTGTCGACCAGCTCGTCCTGCTTGCGCCGGGGGATCGGCCTGGTCCAGCCGCGGGAGGCCTGCAGCGCGAGGATGAGGTTCTCCCGGACCGTCAGGTCGGGGATGAGGCCCTCGGCGCGCCGGTTCTCGGAACAGAAGGCGAGCTTGCGGGCGACGGCCGAGCGCGGCGTGCGCAGGCTGACCTGCTCGCCGCCGATCTTCAGTGAGCCGGTGCCCGCGTGGTCGGCGCCGAACAGCAGCCGGGCGATCTCCGTACGGCCCGAGCCGAGCAGCCCGGCCAGGCCGACGACCTCGCCCTCGTGGATGGTGAGCGTGAACGGCTGGATGGCGCCGGTGCGGCCCAGCTCCTCGGCCTGGACCAGCGGCGCACCCTCGCGGGCCGGCGGGCGCTCCTCCAGCTTCTCCAGGTCGGCCAGCTCGCGGCCGATCATCTTGCCGATCAGCTCGACCTGGCTCAGCTCGCTGGTGAGGTACTCCCCCACGAGCGTGCCGTTGCGCAGGATCGTCATCCGGTCGGAGATCTCGTAGATCTGGTCGAGGAAGTGCGAGACGAACAGGATCGCGATGCCCTGCTCCTTGAGCCTGCGCATCACCGTGAAAAGCTGGGCGACCTCTCCGGCGTCCAGGCTGGAGGTGGGCTCGTCGAGGATGAGTACCTTCGCGTCGATGTCGACCGCCCGCGCGATCGCGACCATCTGCTGGATCGCCAGCGAGTACGACGACAGGGGCGCCGACACGTCGAGGTCGAGATCGAGGCGGGAGAGGATCTCCGCGGCCCGGCGGCGCATCGCCTTCCACTGAATCCGGCCGAAGCGGCGCGGCTCGCGTCCGATGAAGATGTTCTCCGCCACCGACAGGTTCGCGCAGAGATTGACCTCCTGGTAGACGGTGCTGATGCCCGCCTGCTGCGCGGCGAGCGGGCTGGAGAAGGCGACCCGCCTGCCCTCAAGCTCGATCTCTCCTGCGTCGATGTCGTAGACCCCGGTCAGCACCTTGATCAAGGTCGACTTGCCGGCGCCGTTCTCTCCCATCAGCGCGTGAACCTCGCCCGGCAGCAGCCGGAAATCGACGCCGTCCAGTGCCTTCACGCCGGGGAACTGCTTGCCGATCCCGCTCATCCGCAGGATCGGCGCGGGTGCGGCCATGCGGCGCCCCTCTCATGCTCGTAACTCGTCGTCGCGGGTGAGGCCGCCCCCGTGACGGGGGCGGCCCGGAACCCGATCAGTACTTGCGGTTGGGCAGGGCCTCCTTGGCCTGCTCCTGGGTGAAGGTGGTCTCCTCGGTGACCACCCGCTGGGGCACCTGCTCGCCCTTGACGACCTTCTTGGCGAGGTCCATGAGCTGGGTGCCGAGCAGCGGGGAGCACTCGACGATGTAGTTGATCTTGCCGTCGGCGAGGGCCTGCATGCCGTCGTGGACCGCGTCGACCGTGATGATCTTGATGTCCTTGCCCGGGACCTTGCCCGCACCCTCGATCGCCTCGATGGCGCCGAGGCCCATGTCGTCGTTGTGCGCGTACAGCACGTCGATCTTGGGGTTGGACTTGAGGAAGGCCTCCATGACCTCCTTGCCCTTGGCGCGGGTGAAGTCGCCGCTCTGCGAAGCGATGACCTTGAACTTGGGGTCGGCGGAGATGACCTGCTGGAAGCCGGCCTTGCGGTCGTTGGCGGGCGCGGAGCCGGTGGTGCCCTCCAGCTGGACGATGTTCACGTCGTCCTTGCTGTCCTTGTACTGGTCGACCAGCCACTGACCGGCCTTCTTGCCCTCCTCGACGAAGTCGGAGCCGAGGAAGGTCTTGTACAGGCTGGTGTCCTTGGAGTCCACGGCCCGGTCGGTGAGGATGACCGGGATCTTCGCGTTCTGCGCCTCCTTGAGGACGGTGTCCCAGCCCGACTCCACGACCGGCGAGAAGGCGATCACGTCGACCTTCTGCTGGATGTAGGAGCGGATGGCCTTGATCTGGTTCTCCTGCTTCTGCTGAGCGTCGGAGAACTTCAGCTCGATGCCGGCCGCCTTGGCGGACTCCTGGATGTCCTTGGTGTTGGCGGTGCGCCAGCCACTTTCCGCGCCGACCTGGGCGAAGCCCATCACGATCTTTCCGTCGTCGGCGCCACCGCCGGACGAACCGCCGCTGCCGCCACTGCTGCTGCAACCGGCCATCGTCAGGGCCGTGGCTCCGGCCAGGATCAGTGCCGAGATCCTCTTCAACACTGTGGGGGATCCTTTCTACCTGTTAGCGCTAACACCTACGGCACAGCGCTGATCATCCAATGTGTTTCCGTGCGGCTAGCGCGCGGCGACGGCTGTGCTTCCCCTGAGCACGAACTGGGGAGGCACGACGAGACGCTCATGAGGCAGCCCCTCGCCCGACTCGATCTGCCGGAGCAGCACGTCGATGCTGCGCCTGCCTACGGCCCCGAAGTCCTGTCTGATGGTGGTGAGCGGCGGGGAGAAGAACTCCGACTCAGGGATGTCGTCGAAGCCCACGATGCTGATCTGCTCGGGGACTTTCACCCCCTCCTCCGTGAACGCGCGCAGGAGGCCGAGCGCCATCTGGTCGTTGGCGACGAACACCGCGGTGACGTCGCCCGCCATGGCGGCGAGCTCCTTGCCGGCGTGGTAACCCGATCGAGGGCTCCAGTCGCCGGTCAGCATGCCGGGGACGGGCCGCCCCGCGGCGGTCAGCACCGCGCGCCAGCCCTCGATCCGGCCCTCGGCCTCCAGCCAGTCCGCCGGGCCGCTGACATGCCAGACGGTCTCGTGCCCGAGGTCGAGCAGGTGCGAGGTCGCCAGCCTGGCGCCCTCGACCTGGTCGACGCTCACCACGGAGACCTCGCCCTGGTGCCAGCCCTCGACGGCCACGGCGGGCATGCCCGCCGGCAGGTCGTCGAGCGCCCGGGCCGCCGACCGCTGCGGGGCGACGACGACGATGCCGTCCACGCCCTGCTCGGCGAGGTAGCCGATCGCGTCGTTCACGCCGGCCCTGTCGATGGTCCGCAGGCTCACGATGCTCACGAAGTAGCCCGCGTCCCTCGCCGCCTGCTCGATTCCGTATACCGTGCTTGCCGGGCCGTACAGCGTCGTGTCGAAGCTGACCACGCCCAGCGTGCGCGAGTGCTTGGTGACCAGGGCCCGGGCGACGAGGTTGCGGCGGTAACCGAGCTGGTCGATGGCCCGCATGACCCGGGTGCGGGTCTCGGCGCGGACGTTCGGATGGTCGTTGAGCACCCGCGAGACCGTCTGGTGCGACACTCCGGCCAGCCTGGCCACGTCGGCCATGACGGGCGGGCGGCGGTCGACGTTGGGTCCCACTGGCGCTCCTCTCAACTGCTTGGGAAGACTGTGAGCGTTAACACGACCCCCCGTCAAGGTGGTGGCCGGTTACGGTCCGGTCACACCGAAACATCGCGTTAACGTCCTATTGACGGACATGCCGCATGGCCCTTAACTGGTGGCCGAATCCAGCTTGTTAGCGCTCACTTCGCGACCATCGCCTGATGTTAACGCTAACAGAAACCGGAGGAGCCCCCCGAATGAGCAGAAAGGCCTGGTCACTGGCCTTGTCGGCGGCCATGGTGAGCGGTGTGGTGGGCGGCGTGCTCTCCACCACGCCGGCTCAGGCCGAAATCGCCGACCCGATCCCCACCGGCGCGTCCGTCGACCAGTTCGACGCCGCCGCGCTCGGTCCCGACTGGCAGGTTCTCAACCCCGACAACACCCAGTGGTCCCTGAGCGAGCAGCCCGGCAGCCTGCGGCTCCACTCGCTGAAGGGCGACACCTACCAGACCGACAACTCGGCCAAGAACATCTTCCTCATGGACGTCCCCGCCGGGGACTTCGAGGTCGTCACGAAGTTCAGCGCCCCGGTCGCGCTCGACTACCAGAGTGCCGGCATCTTCGCCTGGCAGGACTGGGACAACTACGTCCGCGCCGGGCTCGCCCACGTCGGCTCGTCCGGGGGCAACGTCATCGAGACCGACACCGAGGTGAAGGCGGCCTTCACCGCGGCCTTCGCGAGCCGCTCCGGATCCACGGGCGAGATTCTCAAGCTGACGAGGTCGGGCAACCAGTTCACCTCGTCGTACTGGGACGGCTCGGCCTGGGTGCAGGCGTCCAAGGTCACCGCCGCACTGGACGTCAAGCAGGTCGGGCTGTTCGCGCTGTCCGCGCAGAACGGCACGCCGATCGCGGCCGACTTCGACTACTTCGCGGTCAAGGCGGCCGAGGGCAAGACGATCGTCCCGTCCGGTGCGTTCACGCTGCGCGCGGCCGGTTCCGCGCCGTACCTGTCGGCCGCCAAGGACGGGCAGGTGGTCGCCTCCGACGCCCAGGGCATGACGAGCCTCGCGGTCACCGCCGAGGACAAGGGCGACGGCACGGTGGCGCTCAAGGACCTGAACGGCAAGGGCTACCTGCAGGTCGCGGACGACTCCACACTGCGCCTCGGCTCGACGGCTGGAGCGTTCCAGCTCCGCGACGCCGGCGGCGGCAAGGTGTACCTGTCGGCCGGGGACAAGCGGATCACGGTCAGCGACGGCAGACTCGTCGCCGCAGGCCAGGGGACGAAGTTCCAGGTCGAGGGCTATGCCAAGGACGTCGGCGAGCTCAAGGTGGACACCACCGCGGCCGGCACCAAGGTCAGCCCCAACCTGTACGGCATCTTCTACGAGGACATCAACCACGCGGCCGACGGCGGCCTGTACGCCGAGCTCGTGCAGAACCGGTCCTTCGAGTTCAACTCGGTGGACAACCGGAACTACAACGGCCTGACCGCGTGGACCAAAGTCGGGCGCGGCGGCGCGGCCGGCACGGCCGCGGTGTCCGGCGACCAGCCGCTGAACGGCAACAACCGCAACTTCCTGCGGCTGGACATCACGAACCCGGGCACCGGCTACGGCGTGAGCAACGCCGGCTTCAACAAGGGCATCGCGGTCCAGGCCGGCAAGACCTACGACCTGTCGCTGTTCGCCCGGCGCACCGGCGGCGGCCCGATCACCGCGTCCATCGAGAGCGCCGACGGCTCCAAGGTTTACGGCACCGCCACGATCGACGCCCAGTCGGCCGACTGGAAGAAGTACACCGCGACGATCACCACGAGCGAGACCACGGACGCCGCGCGCCTGGTCGTGCTGGCCGGCGGCACCGGCCGGGTCGACCTCGACATGATCTCGCTGTTCCCCGAGGACACCTTCAAGGGCCGCGAGAACGGCATGCGCAAGGACATCGCCGAGACGATCGCCGCGCTCAAGCCGCGGTTCCTGCGCTTCCCCGGCGGGTGCGTGACCAACGTCGGCACCTACGACCCGTACTCGCTCAACCAGGACCGGCGCCGCATCTACCAGTGGAAGGAGACGCTCGGCCCGGTCGAGGAGCGGCCGACGAACTTCAACTTCTGGGGCTACAACCAGACGTACGGCATCGGCTACTACGAGTACTTCCAGTTCGCGGAGGACCTGGGCGCCGAGCCGCTGCCGGTGCTCTCGGTGGGCGTCAACGGCTGCAACGAGAACCGGCCGCTGACCGACGAGGCCAAGCTCCAGCGGTGGGTCCAGGACACGCTCGACCTGATCGAGTTCGCCAACGGCCCGGCCGACTCCACCTGGGGTGCCAAGCGGGCCGCCATGGGCCACCCCAAGCCGTTCGACCTCAAGTACATCGGCCTCGGCAACGAGGAGATCTACACCGAGTTCTTCACGAACTTCCCCAAGTTCGCGAGCGCGATCCGGGCCAAGTACCCGGACATCAAGATCCTCTCGAACGCCGGCCAGACGTCCCAGGGCTCCTGGTTCGACCGGATGTGGCAGTTCGCACGTGACCAGAAGGCCGACCTGGTCGACGAGCACTACTACAACGACCCGAGCTGGTTCCTGGCCAACAACCACCGTTACGACACCTACGACCGCAGCGGCCCGCACGTGTTCGTCGGCGAGTACGCCTCGAAGGGCAACACGTACTGGAACGCGCTGACCGAGGCGTCGTACCTGACCGGCATCGAGCGCAACTCCGACGTCGTCGAGCTGGCGTCGTACGCGCCGCTGCTGTCCAACGTCGACTACGTCAACTGGACGCCGGACCTCATCTGGTTCGACAACGACCAGGTGTACGGCTCCCCCAGCTACTACGTGCAGCGCCTGTTCTCCCGCAACGTGGGCGACACCGTGCTGCCGAGCACGTACAAGGCGAGCCCGCTGCCGGTCGACGACATCAAGGGCGCCATCGGCCTCGGCTCCTGGAGCACCCAGGTCCGCTACGACGACGTCAAGGTGACCGGGGCCGACGGCACGGTCCTGTTCAGCGACGACTTCTCGAACGGCACGGGCAAGTGGACCCCCGGCCAGGGAACGTGGGCGGTGCAGGACGGCGCGTACGTCCAGACGGCCAACGTGACCGACGCCCGCTCCACGGCCGGCTCGACGGACTGGTCCAACTACACGCTGGAGGTCACGGCACGCAAGACCGGCGGCGCCGAGGGCTTCCTGGTGATGTTCGGCGCGAAGGACACCGGGAACTTCTACTGGTGGAACATCGGCGGCTGGAACAACACCCAGTCGGCCATCGAGAAGGCGACGAACGGCTCCAAGTCGTCGATCGCGACGTCGAGCACCACGGTCCAGACCGGTCGCGACTACAAGATCAAGATCCAGGTCTCCGGGCGGCACATCACCACCTGGCTGGACGGCCAGAAGATCAACGACTTCACCGACAACGCCTCCGTCGAGCCGCTCTACCAGGTGGTCTCGAAGGACAGCGACACCGGCGACGTGGTGGTCAAGGCCGTCAACGCCCAGGACACCGCCGTGCGCAGCACGGTCGACCTCGGCGGCGCCAAGATCGCCCCGAAGGCCCTCGTCACCTCGCTGACCGGTGACCCCGCCGCCGTGAACTCGCTCGCCGAGCCCACGAAGATCTCCCCGGTCGAGCGGGAGGTGAGCGGATTCTCCTCTGCCTTCACCTACGACTTCCCGGCCCACTCGGTGACGTTCATCCGCCTCGGCAAGGACACCCGGGCCGACACGACCGTCACCGCTCACGCGTCGCCCAAGCAGGTGAAGCAGGGCAAGAAGGTCCAGGTTCACTACAGCGTGGACCCGGAGGGCGCGACCGGTGAGGTGACCGTGTCCGAGGGCGCGACGATCCTCGGCGAGGGGACGGTCAACCCCGGTGGCCAGGGCAAGACCGAACTCGGCCTCGACCTGCCGGCCGGCACGCACGAGCTCACCGTCTCCTACTCCGGCGACGCCCGCTTCCGGCCGTCGGCCACCACGGTGACGCTGGAGGTGAAGCCGTAACAAGCGGCCGCCCGGGGTGCGCCATCGCCCCGGGCGGCTCCTCCCGAGCGGCGGCAGGCGTGGACACGCCTGCCGCCGTTCTCACGTGTGTCCGCTTTTCAGGGGCTGACGCCGGTGCTCTCCCTCACCACGAGTTCGGGCTCCACCATGCGCCTCGCCTCGCCCTCCACCCCGGCGATGCGGTCCAGCAGGAGCTGGAACGCCTGCCGGCCGACCTCGCCGAAGTTCTGCCGTACGGTGGTCAGGGGCGGCCAGAAGTAGGCCGCCTCGGGGACGTCGTCGAAGCCGACGACGCTCACGTCCTCAGGAACTCGCCGGCCCGTCTCCCGCAGGGCCCGCAGCACGCCCATCGCCATGTGGTCGTTGGCCACGAAGATCGCCGTCACGTCGGGCTCACGGGCGAGCCGCTTGCCGATCTCGTAGCCGGAGTGGGCGGTCCAGTCGCCGACCAGCGGCTCGGGCACCTCCCTGCCCTCCGCCTCCAGCGCCGACCGCCAGCCGGCTACCCGGCCGCTCGCGTCTATCCAGTTGGGCGGGCCCGACAGGTGCCAGACGGTGCGGTGACCGAGACTGAGCAGGTGGCGGGTGGCGCGGGCGGCGCCGGCGTACTGGTCCACCGCCGCCACCGGCACCGGCAGATCCGTGCCTCCGCCGACGTCGACCACCGGGAGGCCCGGGGGAAGGTGCCGGAGCCCCTCGGCGGCCGACTCGTGCGGCGCGACGACGATGACGCCGTCCACCGACTGGGACCGCAGGCGGTCGATTCCCCTGGTGATCCAGCTGCGGTTGAGCGCGGGCAGGCTGGCGATGCTGACCAGGTAGTCGCTGTCCCTGGCCGCCTGCTCGATGCCGAACAACGTGGAGGCCGGGCCGTACAGGGTGGTGTCGAAGCAGACGACCCCCAGCACACCTGAGCGGCCGGTCACCAGGACCCGCGCCGCCGAATTGGGCCGGTAGTCGAGCTCGCGGACCGCCGCGAGAACGCGCGCCCGGGTCTCCGGGCGCACCTTCTCCGGGGCGTTCAGCACTCTCGACACCGTCATCGCCGACACTCCTGCCAGCTCCGCGACGTCCTCCATGACCGCCGCCTTCGGGCGTTCGGTCGGGCTCTCTCCAGGCCGGACCTTCGTCATCCGCCGCGCCCCGCTCATTCCGGATCAGGTTTCCTGACTGTTTGCGATAACAGCGAGCCGTGTCAATACCGTGGTGATCACTGTTGCGTCACGAGCCCGGTGGGGAACGTTCCGTTTGGTGACCGCGTACGCGCACTGCCCCCAGCTCATGGTATCGCTAACAGGTCGTTCGGCCCCTGCGTTAGCGCGGGGCGCGGCGAAGTTCCCCCCTGGCGAGCCAGGCGAGGGCGAACAGGAGCACGCTCGCCCCGCCCACCTGTACGGCCGACAGGCGCTCCCCCAGCAGCACGACGCCGATGACGGCGGCCACCAGCGGTTCGAGCAGGGAGAGGACGGCCGCCGTGGTGCCGCCCACGACGCGCAGTCCCGCGAAGAACAGCCCGTACGCGAGCGCCGTCGGCACCGCCGCCAGGTAGCCGAGCAGCAGCACGTTCGTCACGGTGTGCCCGGCGGGCAGCAGCCCTCCGGCGGCGGCGAGCGGGAGCAGGCAGGCCGCGCCTCCGGCGAACCCCCACACGGCCACGCCGTCGGCGGGCATCCGACGGGTCGTGAGGGTGACGAGGGAGTAGGCCAACGCCGACAGCAGCGCGTAGCCGGCGCCCACCGGGGTGACCGTCTGCGCGCCTCCCGTGAGCATGGCCAGACCGGCGACGGCGAGCGCCGCGCATCCGAGGCCGGTGCGGCCCAGCGGCTCGCCCAGGAAGACCCGGCCACCGGCCGCCACCAGGAGCGGGGTGGCGCCCATAGTGATCATCGTGGCGACCGCGACCCCGGCCTCGGCGATGGCCGCGAAGTAGGCCGCCTGGCACACCGCCATCGCCGGGCCGACGAGCAGCACCGCCCGCCAGGAGGGGCGGCTGCGGGCGACGGCGAGCAGGAGCGCCGCGCCGCAGGCGAAGCGCCAGAACGACACGGCGACGGGACTCAGCTGCCCCGCGCCGTGCAGGACAGCCCCCGCCGCTCCCCCGGTTCCCCAGGCGACCGCGGCGGTGGACACGTAGACAAGGCCCTGCCGTACGGACAGGGCTGGAGCGTGATTCATCGACGTCTCTCCAGTGAGGTGGGCCCGATTCCCGCAGGCGGGCAGGGGCCACCGGCCGGGCCGCCCTGGCCCGGCTCACCGGATGGCGCCGCCCGCTAGCGAGCGGGCGGCGGAGAGACGATCAATGTCACGCGGGCACCGTAACGGGTCCGCACGGCTCGCCGCATCACCATTTCGGCACTTTCGGGGGTGCCGGTGCGCGCGGCGGGAGCCGGAAGGCTTAGTCTTGCATCGTGGCAGCCCGAGGCGAGGTCAGGTCGCCTCGGGCTGTCCGCTTCAGGAAGTCGAGGATGCGTGACCAGGCGTCGGCGCAGGCCTCGGCCAGCTCCGGGCGGCCCAGCTCGAAGAAGCCGTGCGGCGCCCCCGGATAGGTGACGAACTCGTGCGCAACGCCCGCGCCTTCCAGCGCCTCGTCGAACGCGCGCACCACGTCGGTGGAGATGCCCTCGTCCGCGCCGCCGAACAACCCCAGGATCGGCCCGCGTAGCTCGCCCGCCATCTGGGTGGGGCCGGGCTTGCCGAACAGCACGTCCGGATATCCGTACAGGCCGATGGTGCCGGCGAGCCCAAAGGCGGGCCGGGCCGTCATGAACGCGAGCCTGCCGCCGAAGCAGAAGCCGAGGGAGACGATTTCCTCGTCGCATTCGGCCCGCAGATGTGCGGCGCCGGCGGCGATGTCGGCGAACAGCCCGTCCTTGTGCGCCTTGCCCAGGTGCTCCATGAAGGGGAAGTCGTCGGGCCGCGGATCGGTCCCGGCCGTACGCCCGAAATAGTCGACGGCGAGCGCGGTGTGCCCCTGCTCGGCGAGCCGTTCTGTGAGGCGCTCGTAGAATCCCGACAGTCCGCGGTTGTCCGGCAGGACGAGCACCGCAGGACCGGACGGGCGGCCGGGGCGGGACAGGTGAGCCGCGAACCTCGCCCCGTCGGCCGAGGTCAGCACGAGGCGCTCGGACGTGACGGTCGTGACCGGAGAACCGTGGACGGGCGGCACGGCATCTGGCTCGTAACACACAGGCGACATCCCTTTCACTGCATTGATCGGGTACGCCCGTGAGGCTATAAGACAGATTCGATATCATATCAGAACGAAATAAATTTTCGATCACTCACGAATAACGAATAGGCCCGCCTCCCGGGGTGCGGGAGACGGGCCTCGTCGTATGGATCAGATCACCGGGCCGGGTGTGTCACGCGGCGGCACCGGGCCGGTGCCGGGGACGGGACCCGTGCCGGGAGCGGGCGGGATCGGGCCGGTGCCGGGCGGCGGCAGCGGCGTCTCGCGCGGATACTCGGGATTCACGGTCTGGGGCGGCATCGGCTCGCCGATGTCGTAGCCCGTGCCGGAGCCGCCGAGGCGCGTGCCGCCCTGCTGGTGCGGGCCGGGAACCTCGCCGCGCCAGCCGCCGGTCTCGCCGCCGCGCGACTCGATGAACGTCTTGAAACGCTCCAGGTCGCCCTTGACGCGCATGCGGACGATCTGCAGGGCGTCCGCCGCCTTCTCCAGGAAGCCCTCGGGGTCGTACTCCATCTGCAGCGTGACCCGGGTCGTGTTGTCGTCGATCCGATGGAAGGTGACCACGCCGGCCTGCCGCGGCGTGTCCACCGAGCGCCAGGCCACCCTCTCATCGGGGTGCTGCTCGGTGATCTCCGCCTCGAACTCGCGGCGGACGCCCGCGATCTCGACGACCCAGTCGGTGCGCGTGTCGCCGATCTGCTTGACCGACTCCACGCCCTCCATGAACTCCGGGAAGCTCTCGAACTGCGTCCACTGGTTGTACGCGGTGCGGATCGGGACATTCACATCGACGGACTGTTCGATCGAGCTCATGCCTTCTCCTTCTCTCGTGGGTTTCTGCGCTACGCCTGCCCTGAGAGATGGACGTAAACCCGGGTGCGCGGCCTCAGCGGGAGGCCGACCTGCGGCGCTTCTCGTGGCGTCCGGCCGGACGGGCCAGGCGCGGCCGGGCCGCGTTGCCCCCGTTGCCCCCGTCGCCCGACCGCGCCCGCCGCGCCGTGTCGGCCGACCGACGCATCCGTCCCGCGACGAGGTCGCGCACGCCCCGCGAGACGTGGTCGCTGCGCCGCCCACCGGGCGCGGGCGGAGCCTCGTCTTCCAGGGTGCGGTCGGCCGCCGCGTACCAGCCGGTGACCACCTGAACGGCGAGCGCGGCGAACAGCAGCCCGAACGGCAGCGCCCACCCGCCGCTCACCTGGTGGAGCAGGCCGAACGTGATCGGACCTGCGCCCGCGATGAGATAGCCGGCGCTCTGTCCGAAGGCGGACAGCGCGGCGGTGCCCGCCGCCGTGCGGGTCCGCATGGCCAGCATCGCCAGCGCGAGCGGGAACGTGCCCCCGCCGACGGCCACGAGGATCGACCACGCCCACAGCGCCTGCCCGGTGAGCAGGCCCGCGAAGCCGGCCGCGTACAGGACGGCGAAGGCGATCACGAGCGGGCGCTGGCCGGACAGCCGGGCCGCCAGCGCGGGCACCGCCATGGAGACGGGGATCCCGAGCCCGGTGAACACGGCGAGGACCAGGCCGGCCTGGCCGGCGGTGTAGCCGTTGTCCCGCAGCAGCAGCGGCAGCCAGCCGAACATCACGTACGCGATGAGCGACTGCGAGCCGAAGTATCCGGCCACGGCCCAGGCGAGCCTGCTGCGCAGGAGGCCGTCGGCTCCGGCCCTCGCGGATGTGTCGCGCCGCTCCGGCTCACCGCGCCTGAGCGCGAGCCACGGAATCGCGGCCACGGCGGCCAGAGCCGCCCACACCCCGAGTGCCACGTGCCAGTTGCCTCCCGCGGCCTGCTGCACGGGAACGGTCGCGGCCGCGGCGACCATCGTCCCGGCCGCGAGGGCCGTCGAGTAGACGGTGGTCATCGCACCCGCCCGCCGGGGGAAGTGCCTCTTGATCAGCGCGGGGATGACGACGTTGCCGACCGCGCCGCCCGCCAGCGCGACCGCGCTGGCGGCCATGAACGGCACGGCCGAGCCGACGAGGGAGCGCACGGCCTGCCCCGCCGCGAGCAGGACGATCGCGGCCAGCAGCAGCCGGTGCTCCCCCATCCTGCGCGACAGGGCCGGCGTCAGCGCGCCGAACAGGGCGAAGCTCATCACCGGCAGCGTCGTGAGGAGCCCCGTCATCGCCCCCGACAGACCCAACCCGGCGCTCACCTGGTCGAGGACGGTCCCCACGCTGGTCACCGCGGTGCGCAGGTTCAACGCGGCGAGGGCGATGCCCCCGGCGATCAGCCACGCCATCGATCCGCCCTGTGCTCGCAGCACGCCCCTCCGCGTCACGACGGCACTCATCGCCGCAACATCTCCCCTCATCCGGTCATCCTACGATTGACACCATACCAAAGCCCTCATAGCTCTCATTTGTTCCCTGCTCCCCGGGACCGTTACGAGCGGCGGACTCCGCGCAGCAACCACAGGAGGCCGATGACGGGCAGCGCGAGCGGCACGAACAGATACCCGCTGCCGTACCCGGACCACACGGTGGCCTGCGGGAACGCGGCGGGGTCGGCCAGGCTCAGCGTGCCGACGACCAGCACCCCGGCCAGCTCGACCAGGCAGGCGGCCACCGCGACGCGCCGGGCGCCCCGGGCCAACGCCACCGTGAGCACGATGTAGACCACTCCGGCGAACGCCGACAGCGCGTACGCCAGCGGCGCCTCGGCGAATCTCGTGGCGATCTGCACGGCGGCGCGGGAGGTCGCGGCCAGCGCGAAGATCCCGTACACGGCCACGAGCACGCGTCCCGGCCCGGAGCGTACGGCCTCGCCGCCCCGGTCCTGTCCGGAAGGGGCGCTCATGCGCCCGCGTTCCAGATCTGCAGCAGCCGTCCGGTCATGACGGCCACGGTGAAGGCGGCCACGGCGATGACCCCCGGGCCCCAGCGCGTACGCTCCGCCCGGCCCCACCACATGGCGGCGGGCGGGATCACCACGGTGCCCGCCAGGTAGCCGATGAAGGTCGCCTTCTCCACCACGTGGCCGAGCCCGGCGAGCGCGAAGCCCGCCTGCGCGAGCACGGCGAGCTCCAGCAGTCCCAGCCCGGCCAGCAGCACCGGCCCCATCGGCCGGTCCCGTACGGCGGTGACGACGCCGACGAGCGCCAGCAGCAGGGCGGCACCGATCAGCCAGCCCGAATAGGCGCCGTTCATGCCGCGCTCAGGGCGGGGATCGCAGACATGGCCAGTAGGGTATCGGCCCGCACGCCCGCCCTGTCGCACGCCCTCCTAGCGCTGCCGTGTCTCCGCGAGCAGCAGGTCGACCGCGTCCTCCGGCTTCCCGTTGACCGCGTACGCCCCTCGCTGGCGCGAGGCGGAGCTGCCCCGGCGCAGCGCGGCGTCGGCGAGCTCGGAGACGATCTCCCAGTCGCCCAGCTTCTCCAGGGTCGGCCGCAACTCCTCCAGCATCCAGGTGATGAGCCGCGGGGCCGGCGCGGGCCGGCTCGTCACCGGCGACAGCAGATCGCCCTCCAGCCCGTCGCGGGCCGCCCGCCAGTTGGCCGCCCGCAGCAGCGCCAGGCGCTGCTCGCCGGTCGGCGGCTCACCCCGCTCCACGGCTTCCATCTCCCTCGTCATGAGGGCGCGGAAGAGGCCGGCGAGCAGCACCACGTCGTCGGCGAGCGGGCAGGAGTCGCAGATGCGCATCTCCACCGTCGGCACGTGGGCGCTGAGCCGCAGGTCGAAGTAGACCATGCCCTGGTCCTCGATGACGCCGGACGCCACCAGGTCCTCGGCCGTTCTGTCATATTCGGCGGCGTCGGCGAACGGGCCGAGCGGTCCCGCCGTCGGCCAGCGCTGCCAGGTCAGCGCCCGGCTGCTGGCATACCCGCTGTCCTCGTCCATCCAGTAGGGCGAGCTGGCGCTGAGCGCGAGCAGCGGGGGGAGCCACGCCTCCACGCGCTGGGCGGCGAGCACCGTCACGTCCCTGTCGTCGATCTCCACGTGCACCTGCGCCCCGCAGATGAGCTGCTCCTGGGCGAGGAACCGGTAGGACTCCGACAGGTACTCGTAGCGCTCCCCGGGGGTGAACGTGTAGCCCTCGATACCGGTGATCGGGGTCGTGCCGGAGGCGATCACGCCCACCCCCAGCGGCTCGCCGGCCGACACGAGCGCCTGGCGCAGCCGCACGATCTCGGCCCGCACGTCGCCCAGGTCCTCCATCGGGGTGCTGTTGGTCTCCACCACCGAGCGCTGCAGTTCGGCCGCGAACCCCTCGTCCGGCAGCCGCTCCAGCATCGACTCCGCCAGCGGCGTCAGCCGCCGGGTCTCGAGATCGACGACAAGGAACTCCTCTTCAACGCCGACAGGCCGTCTCTTCGTCATGACCGATCACTACCCCGGTGGTGCGGAATAGGCCTGACCTGGTCCATCGCGTATGGGCAAAATCGAAGCGCGCCGAACTTTTTCCGTAGATGATGACTCTTATCGGTGGGGGCCCGACATTTCCACTACGGGGAAGGAACCGACATGCCGGTCGACCTGTCCAACGGCAAGCCGCTCGCTTGGGACTCGGCGAAACTCGACGCAGACACCAAGGCCATGCTCGACAACCTGCAGCCGAACATCCTGCAGGCGCACGTGAGGGAAAGCATGTCCCTGCTGCTCGTGCACTTCGGCGACGGCCCGGACGGCAGGCGCTTCCTGCGCTCCCTCGTCCCGCTCATGAAATCGGCCAGGAAGCACCTGGAGGAGGTCCGCGACTTCAACCGCTCGAAGAAAACCGGCACGCCGTACGTAGGCGTCGGTATCAGCAAAATCGGCTATCTGAAACTGGGCGACTCCACCACGAAATTCACCGACAACGCGTTCAAGTCGGGGATGAAGCGGCGCAAGGACACGTTGAGCGATCCGGCGGTCGGCGCCTGGGAGAAGCACTACCAGGAGGAGATCCACGCGATCGTGCTGATCGGCGACGCCACGCCCGAACCGGTCGCCGCCACCCGTGAGCGCGTCCTCGCCCTGCTGCCGAAGACCGCGAAGATCGTCGGTGAGGAGAAGGGCGAGGGCCTGCGCGACGCCCAGGGCCGGGGCATCGAGCACTTCGGATACGTGGACGGCCGCAGCCAGCCGCTGTTCCTCGCCGACCAGGTGGCCGCCGAGTCCGGCACCAACTGGAACCCGTTCTTCCCGCTGAGCCACGTGCTCGTCCCCGACCCCCTCGCTCCCCACCCGAGCCGGCACTTCGGCAGCTACCTCGTCCTGCGCAAGCTGGAGCAGAACGTCCGCGCGTTCCGCGAGGCCGAGGAGGCCCTCGCCGACGCGCTCGGCCTGAAGGGAGACGACCGGCCGCTCGCGGGCGCGATGCTGGTGGGCCGGTTCCGCAACGGCACGCCGCTGCGGCTGCACGGCAAGCCCAGCTCCGAGGGCCACCCGGTGCAGAACGACTTCAGCTACCGCGACGACCCCGGATCCAAGTGCCCGGTCAGCGCGCACATCCGCAAGGCCAACCCTCGGGACTCGCGGGACGGCGGGCTGGAGCGCGCACTCGGCGTCATGATGGCCCGGCGCGGCCAGACGTACGGCAGGCGCGCCGACAAGCCGTGGGACGACGCGCCCGCGACGACCCGGCCGACCGGCGGGGTGGGCCTGCTGTTCATGGCGTTCAACTCCAGCCTGCAGAACCAGTTCGAGTTCACCCAGCAGAGCTGGGCCGACAACGCCGATTTCCCCGCCCAGGGCACCGGTCACGACCCCGTGATCGGCCAGGGCAAGCGAGATGTCAAGGTGCGCTATCCGAAGGCGTGGGGCAGCACGAAGCTCAGCGGTCCCCAGCACCAGGTCCCCCAGACCGTGACGATGAAGGGCGGCGAGTACTTCTTCATGCCCTCGCTCGCCTACCTCAAGAGCCTGTGATCCTCCGGCGCTCGCGTCAGGCGCGGGAGCGGCCGACGTAGACGTTCCGGGCCCGGTAATAGGTGCTCGCGCTCGGGCCCGGAGAGCCGGACGAGCCCTCCATCTGAAGGTTGACGATCAGCCACATCGGCTTGCCGACGAAGCCACGGGCGTGGTGGACGGTCTTCCACTGGCCGTCGATGTAGTAGTGGATGTCCACGTCCGTGGCGCTCACCTTGGTGATCCACGCGCGGTAGGTGTGCCAGGAGCCGGGCGACGACACGCCCACGACCGTGCTGTCCACGTCGGACGAGGTGCGGAAGGTGTTGAACCAGTTGCGGCCGTCGCCCTTGAACTCCAGGATGTCGCTCTCCGGCGGCCAGCTGTTGACGCCGGTCAGCCAGAAGGCCGGCCAGGTTCCGCGGGCCGACGGCGCCTGGAAGTCGCCCTTGACCTCCCAGTTGGGGAACTGGTCGTTCACCACGACCTGATCGCGGGCGTGGATGGCGCCGGAGTGGTAGTGGATGGCCGGGTGCGGGTTCGCGGTGCTGGTGCCCTCATCCCAGGTGATCCTGGTGGCGGTCAGCGTCAGCACCCCGCCGGACAGCGAGATGTGGTTGTGGTCGCCGGCCGAGCCGTACATCCGGGCGGAGCCGTTGTGGTCGGACCCCCACGGATACAGGTAATTCCACTCCGACTCCAGGGCGGAGTAGCTGGAGAACGAGCCGGTGTCGACAACCGTTTCCCACGTCGCCGCGTGCGCCGGAGTGGCGGGGATGACGGCCGAGCCCACCACGGCGGCCGCGAGAACACGGAGAGGGGCACGGTGACGTCTCACGCCGGTTGTCCAATCTCGGGCGATGCAGGCATCCGACGAGAGAGTCAGGCAGTGGTCACAGATGAGTCAACGTCCGCGCCCGGGCCCCGAGCGGGACCGCAGGTCATGCGGGAGACGAGCGTGAAAGTTCCAGCCGTGATGTGTGGAGCTATGGGGACTCGAACCCCAGACCCCCTCCATGCCATGGAGGTGCGCTACCAGCTGCGCTATAGCCCCTTGCCACCGCTCCGGGTGCTCCCGGCGCGGCGCTCGGAGAGCATATAGGTATGCTCTTCCGTTTACCTAATCGTCACCGGTCACAGGCGTCTCAGCCGTCGGCGGTGGCGGCGGGGCTGTCGTCGCTGCTGATCGGCTCGGGCAGCGTGCCCGCGTTGTGCTCCAGCAGGCGCCAGCCGCGGCGGCCCTCCTCCAGCACCGACCACGAGCAGTTGCCCAGGCTGCCGAGCGCCGACCACAGCTCCTGCGGCAGCCCGAGCAGACGGCAGATGCCGAGCCGCAGCGCGGCTCCGTGTGAGGCGACGACCAGCAGGCCGTCCTCGTCCAGGCGGGACGCCCAGCGCTCGATCGCTTCGGCGACACGGTCGGCGACGTGCGCCACATCCTCGCCGCCGGGGGCCTCCCACGCCTCGTACTCGACCGGCCAGCCCGCCCTGATCTCGTCGCGGGTCAGGCCCTCCCACTCGCCGCCGCCGCGCTCGCGCAGGTCCTTGTCCACGGCGACGTCGAGGCCGGTGAGCCGGCCGAGGGCCGCGGCGGTGTCGTACGCGCGCCGCAGGTCCGAGGAGACGAGCATGGTCGGCCGCAGCGCCGCGAGCAGAGAGGCCGCCCGGGCCGCCTGCGCGATGCCGGTCTCGTCCAATGCGATGTCGGTGTGTCCCTGGAAACGCTTCTCGACGTTCCACAGCGTCTGCCCGTGCCGCAGGCAGACGAGGCGACGGCTCATCGCGCCGCCCCGATGATGGCGTTCGTCACCGGGCCGCTCCGTGCCCGCGCTGCGCGGCGACCCGCTTGACGCTCTCCGGCAGCTCGATGGACGGGCAGTCCTTCCACAGGCGCTCCAGCGCGTAGAAGTGGCGGTCCTCCTCGTGCTGCACGTGCACCACGATGTCGAGGTAGTCGAGCAGGACCCAGCGGCCCTCCCGTTCGCCCTCACGGCGTACGGGTTTGGCGTCGGCCTCCACGCGCAGGCGCTCCTCGATCTCGTCGACGACCGCGCGGACCTGCCGGTCGTTGGACGCGGAGCAGAGAAGGAAGGCGTCGGTGATGACGAGCTGTTCGCTCACGTCGTAGGCGATGATGTCGTCGGCCAGCTTCTCGGCGGCGGCCTCGGCCGCCACCCGCACGAGCTGGATCGATCTCTCGGATGCTGTCACGATTCGGTTCTGTCCTCCGTTGACGGGCTCTTCCAGGGTGCACATTCCGAGTGCCCCGTACAACCGGCTTTCCCGGGGAGACCCTACCGGCACACCCTGTCGATTCCGGTGTTATGCCCGGGATCAGGAGTTCAACGTCCTTCCGGGCCCATGGATTCCGCAAGCGGAAAGGCGGCGACAGTGGCGCCGACCCGGATCGTTCCCGGCGTACGGGGGGCCGCCGCGCCCTCGTGCAGGTCGACGATCGCGGCGAGGATCCTGCCGCGGACGTCGTGCCACAGCTCGGGCTCGACCCACAGCTCCGCGTCGGCCGTCACCCCCTCCTCGCCCGCGCGCCGGAGCCCGGCCCGCTCGCGCAGCGACCGCGCCAGCGCTTCGGCGAGCAGCGGGAAACCGTCCCGCTGCTCGGTCAGCGGCGTCCCTCCCGCCGCCCGGTAGCGGCGCTCCCGGCCGCCGCGCCGGACCCGTACGTCGGCCAGCTCGGCCAGCCCTGCCTCGTCCAGGCAGCGCAGGTGGTGGCTCGCGAGGGCATGCGAGATGCCCAGCTCGCGGGACAGCTCGGCCGCCGACATGGGCGCGCCCCACATCAGCGAGAGCATGCGCAGCCGCACCGGATGCGCGAGTGCCCTGAGCCTGGGATCCGCCTCCGCCATGGCGGAAAGTAAACACCATCACAACACCCAAGCATTGACTTGGGGGTCGGCTGCCGCGATGATCCCCGGCATGAGAGCCGCCCTCGCCGACCGCAACGCCCGCCGTTACCTGAGCGCCGTCGTGGTCTCCGGTTTCGGCACCATGGCCATGTCCCTGGTCGCGGGCATCTGGGTGAAGTCGCTGACCGGCTCCGACAGCCTCGCCGGCCTCGCCTCCTTCTGCTTCTGGGCGCCGACGGCGGCCGGGCCGGTGCTCGGCGCGGTGACCGACGTCCTCGGCCCCCGGCCCGTGCTCGTCTGGACCAACGTCGTGATGGGCGCGGCGCTCTGCCTGCTCTTCCTGGTCCGCTCCCCCGCGCAGGTCTGGCTGCTGTTCGCGGTGCTCCTGCTCTACGGCGTGAGCTTCGTCGTGCTCGACGCGGCGGAGGCGGCCGTTTTGCCCGCGGCCGTGCCGGAGACGCTGCTGGCCGAGGTCAACGGGCTGCGCATGAGCGCGTCGGAGGGCACCCGTCTCGCCGCGCCCCTGCTGGGCGCCGGGCTGTTCGCCGCCGCGGGCGGCGACGCGGTGGTCGCGCTCGACGCGGCCACCTTCGCGGCCGGCGCCTGGCTGCTCGGCACGCTGCGCCTGCCGGCCGCCTCCGCCCGGCGCGCCCGAGTGACGCGTGGCTGGGTCGCCCGGACGGCGGAGGGGGCGCGCTTCCTGTTCCGCGACCCGCTCCTGCGCCGCCTCGTGCTGTCCGGCGCGGCGCTGATGCTGGTCTCCGGCGTCAACGGAGCAATCGTCTTCGCCGTGGTCGACCACGGCCTGCACCGGGAGCCGGCCTTCACCGGCGTGCTGTCCGCGGTCCAGGGCGGCGGCACGGTCCTCGGCGGCCTGATCGCGGGGCCGTTGCTGCGCCGGGCCGGCGAGGCACGGCTGTCCGCCGCCGGAGGACTCCTCTTCGCCGTCTCGGTGGCCCTGCGTGCGGTCCCCTGGGAGCCCGTCGTGACGGCGGCGAGCCTGCTGTCGGGGCTGGGGCTGCCCTGGGTGCTGGTCGCCGCCTTCACCGCCGTACAGCGGATCGCGCCCCGCGACCTGCTGGCCACGGTGTCCGCGACCGCCAACAGCGTGCTGTTCGTCCCGACCGCTGTGGGGATGGCGCTCGGCGCCGGGCTCCTCGCCCTGACCTCCTACCGTCCGGTGCTGTACGCGGCGGCGATCGCCGGCGCGCTCGCCGTTGCGTGCGGCGTGTGCCCTGGACGCCCGCGGTCAGACGGAGCGCGACGATCACCGGCGGCCACGACGAGCTCCCGGTCGCCTGACGCCGGCCGATAGGACTCCCGAGCCCTGCCGAGCGGACATCAGACACAGACCACGTAGACCTTGCCCCTGGCCTTCCTGGCGATGACCAGCCAGCCATTCGGCGTGTCCTCCTTGCCCGCGGAAGGAACACTCGCGATGATCTCCCGGCCGGTCTCCCCGGTCTCGTCGAAGAGGAATCCTCCGCCCGTCGCGGTCTTCCCGCTGGGGCAGTAGAGGAACTTGTGCCCCCTGCCGGGGAAGTTGAAGTCCGCAGTCAGGACGCTCGGCTTGACCGGGTCGGCCGGTCCCTGCGAGAGGTTCTCGTTCCACGAAAGCTTGCGTTCGCCGGTCCTGCACGTGGTCGTCTCGGCGACGATGCGTACGTCGCCCGATCTGTTCCTGACGCAGGCGTGGATGACGTCGGAGTCCGAGGACGCGGCGGCGATGCCGCCCGCCGCGAAGAGGGACCCGGCGAGCACACCGACGGTCAGAGCAGCGATCGTGCGTCCACTGGAAGACTTGACGGCCATGGAATACACCCTCTCCTGAGAAGCCCGCATTCGCCGCGTTCACCGGCGAGGGCAGTCTGGGACAGGCCTCTTGCGATCGGCTTTCAGGGAGGTTGCGCTTGTCCGCCGCCCGAGTCGCGGCGGACATGGGCGCCGGTCAGTACGCCGGGTCTCGGTAGAGGCCGCGCTTGTTGATGTACTGCACGATGCCGTCGGGGACCAGATACCAGATGGGCTCGCCGGCGGCCACGCGATCGCGGCACTCGGAGGAGGAGATCGCCAGGGCCGGAATCTCGATCAGGCTGACCTTGCCCGCCGGCAGGCCGGGGTCCTGGAGCGTGTGACCGGGCCGGGTGCAGCCGACGAAGTGCGCGATGGTGAACAGCTCGTCGACGTCGCGCCAGCTCAGGATCTGCGCGAGCGCGTCGGCGCCGGTGATGAAGTACAGCTCCACGTCCGGGCCGTACGCCGCGCTGACGTCACGCAGCGTGTCGATCGTGTACGTGGGGCCGGGCCGGTCGATGTCCACGCGGCTGACCGAGAAGCGGGGGTTCGACGCGGTGGCGATCACCGTCATCAGGTAGCGGTCCTCCGAGGAGGACACGTTCTGCTCGGCCTTCTGCCATGGCCGGCCGGTCGGGACGAACACCACCTCGTCCAGGTTGAAGTGGTGGGCCACCTCGCTGGCCGCCACCAGGTGGCCGTGGTGGATCGGGTCGAAGGTCCCGCCCATCACGCCCAGTCGCCGGATCGCCGTCCCGTTACGCATGCAACGGACGATAACGCCCCTACCGGACCACACCGGAAACCGGCCCTCCGGTGACGGACGGGCTCCCCGCGGCGTCCGCGCGCGTCCGGCCCGTGAGACATAGCATGCGGAACATGACCACTCCCGATCGCAATCGCGTGCAGCTGCCCGGCATCAGCTCGCGAGCCTACGAACACCCCGCCGACCGTTCCGCGCTGGTCGCGATGCGTTCGCTCTCCGGATTCGACGCGGTACTCAAGCGCACGTCCGGCCTGTTCAGCGAGCGCAGGCTCCGCCTGATGTTCCTGGCCTCCGCGGTGCGCACGACCGACACCCAGTTCCGCGCCCTGCACGACATGGGCCGCGACAGCGCCTACATCCTCGACCTGCACCGGATCCCCGAGATCTACGTGCAGCAGGACCCGAAGGCGTACGCGATGGCGATCGGTTTCGACGAGCCGTTCATCATCGTCTCGACGGGGCTGCTCGACCTCATGGACGAGGAGGAACTGCGCTTCGTCATCGGCCACGAGACCTCGCACATCCTGTCGGGCCACGCCGTCTACGGCACGATGCTCGCGATCCTGACCCGCCTGGCCACCCGGGTGGCCTGGATCCCGCTCGGCTACATCGGCCTGCGGGTCATCGTCGCCGCCCTGGAGGAATGGCAGCGCAAGGCGGAGATGTCCGCCGACCGCGGCGGCCTGCTCGCCGGACAGGACCCCGACGCCGCGCTGCGTGCGCTCATGAAGCTCGCCGGCGGCTCCCGCCTGCACGAGATGAACATCGAGGCGTTCCTCGACCAGGCCAGGGAGTACGACACCGCGGGCGACGTGCGCGACGGCCTCCTCAAGGTCCTCAACATGCTCGGCACGACCCACCCGTTCGCGGTGACCCGCGTCGCCGAACTCGACCGCTGGCGTCGCGGCGGAGAGTACGACCGGATCATCGCCGGCACCTACCCCCGCCGCGAGGACGACGCCAACGCCAGCATCACCGACGAGATCAAGGCGGCGGCCAACTCCTACCGCGAGTCCTGGGCGCAGTCGCAGGACCCGTTCATCGGCGTGCTGCGCGACGTAGCCGAGGGCGCGGTCAACGCCGGCGAGCGCATCTTCAACCGTTTCGCCCGGCGCGAGAACTGAGCCGCGAGAATCGAGCACCGGGCCGGCCCGGCACGGCCACGACCACTAGAAGAAGAAGGCCACGGCACGGACGGCTGCGGCGCAGAGCGCGACGAAGCCACCCAGAACGGCGAGCGCGCGCAGGCCCTCCCGCCGCAGGCCGGGAATGGCCGCGCCCGCGCGCTCGATCTCCCGGCCGATGATCGCACCGCTGACGACGCCGAACGCGACGCCGGCGATCGTGACGGGCACCGGCTGAGACCACCACTCGGGCTCCAGGCGTGCCCCGGCGCCCACCCACAGCGCCGCGAACGCCGCCGCGGCGGCGGGCAGCCCCGGCCACACGACGGCCGACAGCAGCGAGCCGGCCAGCGTGAGCGGGAACGACAGCGCCCGCAGGCAGGCGCGGGCGCGACCGGGATCGCGGCTGCGCACGAGCCAGTGGCTGGTCCACACGGCCCTGATCACCACCGCGAGGGCCGACGTGATCGCGAAGGTGGCGAGCGGGTAGACCACCGACGCCACCACGCACGGAACGGCGAGCAGCGCGACCAGAACCAGGGCGGCGTTCCCGGTCGGGATGCCGAGCGCCCCTTCCGCCCCCTCCGGCGCGGCGGCGAGGGCCGTGGCCGCCCTCTCCCGCCGGGGGCGTGCGGCGGAGCCGGGGCCGCCACGCCGGGCGGCCCGCTCGGCCGCCTTCGCCGGCTCCCGCACCGTGGTCTCTGCGCCCTTCCTGACCGGCTTCTCCTCCGTCTTGGCGGCCTTCCTTGCCACCGGCTTGGCGTCGGCCGCCACACGCGTCCGGGCCGCCTCCGCGGGCGCACGCGTGGTGGCCTCGGCGACGGACGGCTCACCCGGCGCGCGGGAGGACTCCCCGGCGGCCCGAGCGAGCCGGGACAGGCGATCGGCCAGCAACGCGGCGGTCGGGCGGCGGGCGGGGTCGCGGTGCAGGGCGGCGCGGACAAGCGGCAGCAGGGCGGCGGGCACCCCCACCAGGTCGGCCTTGCCGTTCAGCACCGCGTACATCTGCGACTGGGCGGTCCCCCGGCCGAAGGTCGGCCGTCCGGTGGCGGCGAACGCCACCGTGGCGGCCCAGCCGTGCACGTCCGCGGGCTCCCCCACGGTCTCGTCGGCGAAGACCTCCGGGGCGCAGTAGCCGGGCGTGCCGAGGAACGTCCCGGTCATCGTGACCCGCGTCGCGTCGAGCACCTGCGCGATGCCGAAGTCGATCAGCACCGGCCCGTCCTCGCCCAGCAGGACGTTGGCCGGCTTGACGTCGCGATGCACCACCCCCGCCGCGTGGATGATCGCCAAAGCCGACGCGAGGCCCTGCGCAAGCGCGATGAGCCGGGACTCCGACAGCGGCCCGCGGCGCCGTACGGCGTCGAGGAGGTTCTCCCCCTCGATGTACTCCATGACGAGGTACGGCCGGTCGCCGGACAGGTCGGCGTCGAGCACCTGGGCGACGTACGGGCTCTCGACCCGGCGCAGCGCCCGCACCTCGCGTTCGAGGCGTAATCGGGCGTCGGGGTCGTTCTCGATGGGGTCGCGGAGCATCTTCACCGCGACGCGGTCGCTCCGGCGGCCGACGGCGAGGTACACCTCACCCATGCCACCCCGGCCCAGCCGCTCTAGAAGCGCGTAGGGGCCGACCCGCCCGAGACGTCCAGCCATAGGAGCGCCAACCATAGCGGCCCGGCCGCCCCAATAGGGGGAGGCGCGCCGTTCGGATCGCGTACAAGCCGATGCCAACCGGCCCACAAGCGCGCCCCGGCAGTCTGTTCATCGACACACCGGCCGGACCGCCGGCCGCGCTGACACCGGCGAGACGAAGACAGATGACGATGACTGACTCCTCCGGCGCGATCACCATCGTGGTCGCCGACGATCACCCGCTGTTCGTCGAGGGGATCCGGTACGCCCTGGAGCAGGCGGCCGACCTCTCCGTCGTCGGCACCGCCTGCGACGACCTCGACGCCCTGCGCCTGTGCGTGAGGCTGTCGCCGCAGGTGCTGCTTGCCGACCTGGCGATGCTGGGCGCCCTCGGCTCCCTGCGCCGCCGCTGCCCCGCCGTACGGGTGCTCGCGCTGGGCGCCGACGACGGCGAGGCGGGCTTCCTGGGCGCGCTGCGCGCCGGCGCGTCCGGCTACCTGCTGAAGGGATCGGGGCCCGCGGAGATCGCCGCGGCGGTCCGGTCCGTGGCGCTCGGGCAGGTGGTCTTCGGCGGCGGGCTGGCGCCCCGGCTCCTCGACCGTCTCACCACGCCGCAGGTCCGCAGCCCGTTCCCCGGCCTCACCCAGCGGGAGCACGAGATCCTGGAACGGCTGGCCGACGGCAGGTCCAACGCCGAGATCGCCCGCGAGCTGTGCCTGGCCACCAAGACCGTGCGCAACCACGTGAGCAATGTGCTGACGAAGCTGGCCGCGCCCAGCCGGGTGGACGCGGCCCTGCGGGCCAGGGACGCGGGCCTCGGCTCGCGTCCCGTGTTCGCCCGCGTCTGACGGTCAGACCCGTACGTGACCCTCGCCGGTGTAGATCCACTTGGTGGAGGTGAGCTCCGGCAGCCCCATCGGGCCCCGGGCGTGCAGCTTCTGCGTGGAGATGCCGATCTCCGCCCCGAAGCCGAACTCCCCGCCGTCGGTGAACCGGGTCGAGGCGTTCACCGCGACCGCCGCCGAGTCCACGGTCGCCACGAACCTGCGGGCGGCCTGCTGGGAGCGGGTCACGATGGCGTCGGTGTGGGCGGAGCCGTACGTGCGGATGTGCGCGACCGCGTCGTCCAGCGAGTCGACGACGGCGGCGGCGATGTCGAGCGAGAGGTACTCGGTGGTGAAGTCCTCCTCGGTGGCGGCCACGACGTCGGTGCCGTAGGCCCGCACCCGCTCGTCCCCGTGGACGGTCACGCCCGCGTCCTTCAGCGCCGTCAGCGCCCTGGGGACGAACTCGTCGGCGATGGCGGCGTGCACGAGAAGCGTCTCGGCCGCGTTGCAGACCGAGGGCCGCTGCGCCTTGGCGTTCACCAGGATCTTCAGGGCGGTGTCGATGTCGGCGTCGGCGTCCACGTACACGTGACAGTTGCCCACCCCGGTCTCGATCACCGGCACGGTCGACTCCTCGACCACGCTGTTGATCAGCGAGGCGCCGCCGCGCGGGATCAGCACGTCCACCAGCCCGCGGGCACGCATCAGGTGCTTGACCGACTCGCGGGTCTGGCCCGGCACGAGCTGCACGGCGTCCGCGGGCACCTCGGTCGCCGCCAGCGCCTCCTGCATGACCCGCACCAGCGCCGTGTTGGAGGAGTACGCGCTGGACGACCCACGCAGCAGCACGCCGTTGCCGCTCTTGAGGCACAGCGCGGCCGCGTCCACGGTCACGTTGGGCCGGCCCTCGTAGATGATGCCGATGACGCCGAGGGGCACCCGCACCTGACGCAGCTCCAGGCCGTTGGGCAGCGTGCTGCCGCGCACGACCTCGCCGACCGGGTCGGGCAGGTCGGCCACCTGGCGGACGGCCGCCGCGATCGTGGCGATCCGGCGGGCGTCGAGCCGCAGCCGGTCGATCATCGCCTCGGAGGTGCCGTTCTCCCTGGCCCGCTCCACGTCCACGGCGTTGGCCGCGACGATCTCGTCCGTGGCCGCCTCCAGGGCGTCGGCCACGGCACGCAGCGCCGCGTCCTTCGGCGCGCGCGGCATCGGCGCGAGCACCGTCGCGGCGTCCCTCGCCGCCCGCGCGACCTTGCGAAATTCCTCTGCCTCAGACATTGCCTCGCGCTCCGTCACTTGTGGTGGTGAACAGGCTCCAATATCACGATGTCGTCCCGGTGGATCAGCTCGCGCTCGTACTCCGGGCCGAGTGTGCTGGCCAGCTCCCTGGTGGAGCGGCCGAGCAGGTCGGGGACCTCCCCCGCGTCATAGTTGACCAGACCGCGGGCGACGACGGCGCCCCACGGCGCGCACAGGTCGACCGGGTCGCCCGCGGCGAAGTCGCCCTCGACCTTCACGACTCCGGCGGGCAGCAGCGACTTGCGCCGTTCGACCACGGCCTCGACCGCGCCCGCGTCCAGGTGCAGGCGGCCCCGGCCGGTCGTCGCGTGGGCCAGCCACAGCAGCCGGGTGCCGGGGTGACGGCCCCCCGGATGGAAGCAGGTGCCGATGTCGGCCCCGGCGAGCGCCTGCGCCGCGTGCGCCGCCGCGGTGAGCACGACCGGGACGCCCGCCCCGGTGGCGATGCGGGCCGCCTCCACCTTGGTGATCATGCCGCCGGTGCCGACTCGGCCTGAGGTGCCCAGCTCGACGCCTTCCAGGTCCTCGGGCCCCCGGACCTCGGCGATCCGCTGGGCGCCGTCCCTGCGCGGGTCGCCGTCGTACAACGCGTCGACGTCCGACAGCAGCACCATGCCGTCGGCGTGGGTGAGATGGGCCACCAGCGCCGCGAGCCGGTCGTTGTCGCCGAACCGGATCTCGTCGGTGGCCACCGTGTCGTTCTCGTTGACCACGGGGACGATGCCGAGTTCGAGCAGCCGGGCCAGCGTCCGCTGGGCGTTGCGGTGGTGGGAGCGGCGCATCATGTCGTCGGCCGTCAGCAGCACCTGTCCCACCCGCAGGCCATACCTGGCGAAGGACGAGGTGTAGCGGGCCACCAGCACGCCCTGCCCGACCGAGGCGGCCGCCTGCTGGGTGGCCAGATCCTTCGGCCGGTCGCGCAGCCCTAACGGCCCGAGCCCGGCGGCGATCGCGCCGGACGACACGAGCACGATCTGCGTGCCGGCCGTGCGCCGGGCCGCCAGCACGTCCACCAGCGCGTCCACCCGGTCGACGTCGATCGTGCCCCGGGACGTCGTCAGCGACGACGACCCCACCTTGACCACCAGCCGTGCGGCCTCGCGAATCCGCTCCCTGCCAGTCACGTCATCTCCCCGATCAGCCGAGCCTCGCGTCGGTGCCACGCGGGCCCATGGTCGCCTCCGTGCCCTGCGACGGCTGCCAGTCGAAGACGTAGCCGCCCTCCATCGGACCGATGATCACCTCGGCGCCGGCCGTCGCGCCGGCCTTGATCAGCTCCCCCTCCACGCCGAGCCGTTCGAGCCGGTCGGCCAGGTAGCCGACGGCCTCGTCGTTGGAGAAGTCGGTCTGGCGGATCCACCGCTCGGGCTTCTCGCCGGTCACCTGGAAACGGTTCTCGTCGATCCGGCGTACGGCGAACCCGGTCTCGCCGAGCTGCCTGGGCCGGATGACCAGCCGCGTGGGCTCCTCCACCGGGGCCTGCGCCCGCGCCGCCGCCACCATCTCCGCCATCGCGTACGCCAGGGACCGCAGGCCCTCGTGGCTGGCCGCGGAGATCTCGAAGACGCGCAGGCCGCGCTCCTCCAGCATGGGCGTGACGATGTCGGCCAGGTCCCGGCCGTCGGGGACGTCCACCTTGTTCAGTGCGACCAGTCGCGGCCGGTCCTGCAGCGACCCGTACGCCGCGAGCTCGGCCTCGATCACCTCGTAGTCGGTGACCGGGTCGCGCCCAGGCTCGATCGTCGCGCAGTCGAGCACGTGCACGATCGTCGAGCAGCGCTCGACGTGCCGGAGGAACTCGTGACCGAGCCCCCGGCCCTCGGACGCCCCCGGGATGAGCCCCGGCACGTCGGCGACCGTGAAGACCGTCTCGCCCGCCGTCACCACGCCGAGGTTCGGGATGAGCGTCGTGAACGGATAGTCGGCGATCTTGGGGCGGGCCGCGGAGAGCGCCGCGATCAGGGACGACTTGCCCGCGTTGGGGAACCCGACCAGCGCGACGTCGGCGACGGTCTTGAGTTCGAGCACGATCTCGGCCTCGTCACCCGGCTCGCCGAGCAGCGCGAACCCGGGGGCCTTGCGCTTGGCGTTGGCCAGCGCGGCGTTGCCGAGGCCGCCGAAGCCGCCCTGGGCGGCGACGTACCGGGTGCCGGCGCCGACCAGGTCGACCAGCACCTCGCCGGTCCCGGCGTCCTTCACGACCGTGCCGTTGGGCACCGGCAGGACGACGTCCTCGCCGTTGGCGCCGTCCCTGTTGGAGCCCATGCCCTGCTTGCCGTTGCCCGCCCGGCGGTGCGGCCGGTGGTGGTACTCCAGCAGGGTGGAGGTGTTGGGATCCACCTCCAGGATGACGTCGCCGCCGCGTCCGCCGTTGCCGCCGTCGGGCCCGCCCAGCGGCTTGAACTTCTCCCGGTGGATGGAGGCGCAGCCGTTGCCCCCGTCACCCGCCTTGATGTGCAGGACGACGTGGTCCACGAAGTCGGCCATCAGCCGCTCCCCCTCACTGCTGTATGGAAAAACGAATGAGGCGGACCGAATGCTCGATCCGCCTCATCGCGCTGCTTGTTGGTGTCCGGGGCGGATCTACTCCGCGGCCGGGACGATGCTCACCGCGCGGCGACCGCGCTTGGTGCCGAACTGCACCCGGCCCGTGGCCAGGGCGAACAGCGTGTCGTCGCCACCGCGGCCGACGTTGTCGCCGGGGTGGAAGTGCGTGCCGCGCTGACGGACGATGATCTCGCCGGCGTTCACCAGCTGACCGCCGAAACGCTTCACACCGAGGCGCTGAGCGTTCGAGTCACGGCCGTTCCGGGTGGACGAGGCGCCCTTCTTGTGTGCCATGATTCACTCCCTTTCGGGGGTAAGCGGGGGTCGTCCCCCGGGAAACTACTGTCCGGGGTTGATGCCGGTGACCTTGACCTGGGTGTACCGCTGGCGGTGACCCTGGCGCTTCTTGTATCCGGTCTTGTTCTTGTACTTCAGAATCCGGATCTTCGGCCCCTTGGTCTCGCCGAGGATCTCGGCGGTCACCTGGAACCGGGAAAGCGTGGCGGCGTCGGTGGTGACATCGCCGTCGTTGACGACGAGCACCGCCGGCAGCGACACCGAGGAGCCAACCTCTCCGGCGACCTTGTCCACCTCGAGGACGTCCCCGACGGAGACCTTCTGCTGCCTGCCGCCGCAACGAACGATCGCGTACACCGCGGAACCCTTCTACTGGCTAAATGCTGAGATGCCGCGCCCCGCATCCAGCTGCTGTCGATACACGACCGGCGATCCGGGCAGGCGCGCGAAGCCAGGCACGCCGACACCAGGCGCACCGGTTGACTAGGGTACCGGATATCCGGTACCCAGGTCGAACCGAGCGGACCGCCGGGTGACGAAGTCGTTACTCCGCCGTCTTCCTGCGGGAACGTCGCCGTCCCCGGGAAGACGACGCGGAGCCGTCACCCTCGTCGGGGTTGGTGGGTTCGGCGTCGATGGCGTCGGTGACGCTCTCGCGCACCGAGCCCGACGCCGCGGCGACGGAGCCCTCGCTCGTCGCCAGCTTCTCGGCCACCGCCTTCTCGATGGCCATCTTGCCCTGCGTGCCGCGCGGCTCGGGCTTCGCCTCGACCGGTTCGGTCGACACGATGATCCCGCGCCCGTGGCAGCACTCGCACGGCGTGGAGAACGCCTCCAGCAGGCCCTGGCCGACCCGCTTGCGCGTCATCTGCACCAGACCCAGCGAGGTGACCTCGGCCACCTGGTGCTTGGTCCGGTCCCGCGCCAGGCACTCCAGCAGCCGCCGGAGCACCAGGTCGCGGTTGCTCTCCAAGACCATGTCGATGAAGTCGATCACGATGATGCCGCCGATGTCCCGCAGCCTGAGCTGGCGGACGATCTCCTCGGCCGCCTCCAGGTTGTTGCGGGTGACGGTCTCCTCGAGGTTGCCGCCCTGCCCGGTGAACTTGCCGGTGTTGACGTCGACGACAGTCATCGCCTCGGTCCGGTCGATCACCAGGGAGCCGCCGGACGGCAGCCACACCTTGCGCTCCATCGCCTTGGCGATCTGCTCGTCGATGCGGTAGGCGGAAAACGCGTCGGTCTCCTCCTCCCACTTCGACAGCCGCTCGGCCAGGTGCGGGGCGACATAGCGGACGTACTCATCCACCGTCGTCCACGCCTCGTCGCCCTCGACGACCAGGGAGCTGAAGTCCTCGTTGAAGACGTCGCGGACCACCCGGATGGTCAGGTCGGGCTCGCCGGACAGCAGTTCCGGCGGGCTGGCCGACTTGGCCTTGCGCTGGATGTTCTCCCACTGGGCCGACAACCGGGCGACGTCGCGGCTGAGCTCCTCCTCCGAGGCGCCCTCCGCGGCGGTGCGCACGATGACGCCCGCGTTCTCCGGCATGACCTTGCGGAGGATCTGCTTGAGCCGGGCCCGCTCCTTGTCGGGCAGCTTGCGGCTGATCCCGGTCATCGAGCCGTCCGGCACGTAGACCAGGTAGCGGCCGGGGAGGCTGATCTGCGAGGTCAGCCTGGCGCCCTTGTGACCGATCGGGTCCTTGGTGACCTGGACGAGCACCGACTGCCCGGACTTCAGCGCCGCCTCGATCCGCTTGGGCTGACCCTCCAGCCCCGCGGTGTCGAAGTTCACCTCGCCGGCGTACAGCACGGCGTTGCGGCCCTTGCCGATGTCCACGAACGCCGCCTCCATCGAGGGCAGCACGTTCTGGACCTTGCCGAGGTAGACGTTGCCGACGTACGACTGGCTGGACTCCCGGTCGACGTAGTGCTCGACGAGGATGCCGTCCTCGAGCACCGCGATCTGGGTGCGGCCGCCCTGGCGGCGCACGACCATGATCCGCTCGACCGACTCGCGCCGGGCCAGGAACTCCGACTCGGTGATGATCGGGGGACGGCGGCGGCCCAGCTCACGGCCCTCACGGCGGCGCTGCTTCTTGGCCTCCAGCCGGGTCGATCCCCGTACGCCCTGGACCTCGTCCACGGAGGTGGACCTGGTGGCGCGGGGCGCCCGGATGCGGACGACGGTGTTCGGCGGGTCGTCGGGGGCCAGTTCGGCCTCCTCGGTGCCACGGCGACGGCGGCGACGACGGCGCCTGGTGCCGGCCTGTCCCTCGGAGTCGTCCTCCGCCTGCTCGCGGTCGTCCTCCTCCGCCGACGCGGCGTGCGGCTCCTCGCCCTCGCTCTCCTGCTCCTCGCCGTCCTCGCCGTCCCTGGCACGGGTACCGCGTCCGCGTCCGCCCCTGCGGCGGCGCCGCCTGCGGGTGCCGCCCTCGGCCTCGGACTCGTCCTCGCCGGACTCGGCCGTCTCCTCCGGCTCCTCCGCCTCCTCGTCCTCGGCCGCCACCGGCTCGGCCGCGGGCGACGCCGGCCTCTGCGCGGGCACAGCGAACGGGTCGGGGGCCTGGAAGAGCGGCTGGAACAGCGCCGACGGCGCCTGGAAGGTCACCGAGGGCACGGACGGCTGCCGCACGGACAGACCGAAGGGGTCGGCCACCACGTCCGGCCGCCCGCCGTCCTCCTCGGTGTCGACGTCTTCCAAGTCGACGTCCTCGATGTCGAGCGGCTCGTCGTCCAGCGGCTCCTCGTCGGGGAGGTTGAGCCGCAGCGCGGCGGCGACCTCCGCCTCGGCGGCGCTCATCACCCTGGATCGTTCCGGCTCCGGCTCCTCGGCGCGGACGCGGCGGCGGCGCTTCGGAGCGGCGGGCTCCTCGGCCTGAACGGCCTGCGCCGTCTTCTCCGCCTGCTCCGGGGACGGTTCGGTCTCGTCGGTCCTCTTGCGGGTCCGGCGACGCCTGGTGGGCGCGGCCGGCTCGTCGTCCGCGACCGGCGCCGTCTCCGCCACAGCCGTCCCCGCCGCGGCCGTCACCGTCTCCGCCGGCGGAGTCTCGGCAACCGGCTCCTCGGCGGCGGGGGCCTCGGCGGTCGGGACCTCGGCGGTCTTGGTACGGCGGCGGGTGACCCGCTTGGGCCGTTCCTTCGCGACCGGCTCCTCCTGCGCGGGGGTCTCGGCGGGCTCTGCAGGCTTCGGCACAGTACTCTCGGCTGCCTTCGGCAGGGTGCTTTCGGCTGTGCTCTCTGCGGCCACGGTGCTCTTGGCCGCCTTCGGCTTGTTGGCCGCGGCCACCGTGGTCACCGGCGGCGGCAGGTCGTCCGGCTCGGGCGGAGGCCCGGCCGGGCGGCTCGCCGACCGGCGGCGCGGGGTCGTGGACACGCCGGACGGACCGGAGGAAACCACGTCTCCCCCGGCCTGGCCGCGTTCTTCTCTTGTCGTGTCACCGTCAAGGCTCATAGCCCCGTCAGTGGGCTCGTTGTCGAGCATGCGGGCGCTCTCCCGTCAGCCTCCGGGCACGTTTCCGCGCCGCGCGGAGGCTCTCGTCTCTCGCGGTCCGCCGGGCTTCCTGTCGGCGCCTCGGCGGCAAGTCTTATAGGTCTCCGCCTGCCCGGTCGAAGGCGAACGGGTCGGCGGGCTCACCGGTCATCGCGTCGAGCGGCCCCTGCGCCAGCCTGGTCACCGCTGCGGGTGACGGCGGCGCGAAGCCTGCCACGAGACGCAAACCCATGAGCACGTCGTCGGGCCGGACGGCAGGTGTTTCGTGCCGAACAACCATACGAAGTATGACACACGGTTGAACGGTCTCCTGACCTGCCGTAATTCCCGGCCCTTCCACGACGGCCAGCGAACGCACCGCCTGGCGGGCGTCGAACCGCCGCATTCCCTTCTTGGTCAGGCGCTCGACCTCCACCAGGCCGGCCGAGAGGAACTCCTTCACCGCCCGCTCGGCCTCGCCCGGATCGGCCCCGGGGAGCCGCAGCTCCCACATCGAGCCCTCCAGCCGGTCGGCCAGGTTCCCGTCCCGCGCCTCCACCACGTCGAGCACGTCCAGCCCGGGCGGCAGCGAGGCGTCGAGGTCGTCGCGAACCCGCCGCGGGTCGCACGGCCGGTTCACCCCGATCTCGAGATACTCGGCCTCGCTCGCCACTCCGGTGGGGGCGGCGCCGGCGTAGGAGATCTTCGGGTGGGGGCTGAAGCCGGCGCTGTAGGCCACCGGAATACCCGCTCGCCGCACCGCCCTTTCGACGGCGCGGGAGATGTCGCGGTGGCTGGTGAAACGCAGGCGGCCCCGCTTGGCGTAGCGCACGCGCAGGCGCTGCACCGTGGGTTCGGGCGCGGGCCCGTCGGGAACGGGTTTCAGAGTTCCGTCGTCCTTCCGGTGTCGGTCGATCGTCTTTCAGAATAAGCCGTGAGCGTCAGATCACGGTGAGTGGCAGCAGTTTCCTGCCCGTCGGGCCGATCTGGATCTCCGTGCCCATCGTGGGGCAGACACCGCAGTCGTAGCAGGGCGTCCAGCGGCAGTCCTCGACCTCGACCGTGTTGAGCGCGTCCTGCCAGTCCTGCCACAGCCACTCGCGGTCGAGGCCGGCGTCGAGGTGGTCCCAGGGAAGCACCTCGTGCTCGTCCCGCTCACGCGTCGTGTACCAGTCCACGTCGACCGGCTCGTCGGCGAGGGCGCGCTCGGCCGCGGCCATCCACCGTTCGAACGAGAAGTGCTCGCTCCAGCCGTCGAACCGGCCGCCGTCCTCCCAGACGGCCCGGATGACCCTGCCCACCCGGCGGTCGCCCCGCGACAGCAGCCCCTCCACGATCGACGGCTTGCCGTCGTGGTAGCGGTAGCCGATGGCCCTGCCGTACTCCTTGTCGGAGCGCAGGTCGTCGCGCAGCGCGCGCAGCCGGCGGTCCACCGTCTCGTGGTCGCACTGGGCGGCCCACTGGAACGGGGTGTGCGGCTTGGGTACGAACCCGCCGATGGAGACCGTGCAGCGGATGTCGCGCGAACCCGTCGCCTCGCGGCCCGCCTTGATGACCTTCTTGGCCAGGTCGGCGATGCCGAGGACGTCCTCGTCCTCCTCGGTCGGGAGCCCGCACATGAAGTAGAGCTTCACCTGCCGCCAGCCGTTGGAGTAGGCGGTGGTGACCGTACGGATCAGGTCCTCCTCGGTGACCATCTTGTTGATCACCTTGCGCATCCGCTCGGAGCCGCCCTCGGGCGCGAACGTGAGCCCGGAACGGCGGCCGTTCCTGGACAGCTCGTTCGCCAGGTCGATGTTGAACGCGTCGACCCGGGTGGACGGCAGGGACAGGCCGACCTGGCTGCCCTCGTAGCGGTCGGCGAGACCCCTGGTGACGTCGGCGATCTCGGAGTGGTCCGCGCTGGACAGCGACAGCAGTCCGACCTCGCTGAAGCCGGACTCCCTGATCCCCGCCTCGACCATGTCGCCGATCGTGGTGATCGACCGCTCCCGGACCGGACGGGTGATCATCCCCGCCTGGCAGAAGCGGCAGCCCCGGGTGCAGCCCCGGAAGATCTCGACGCTGAACCGCTCGTGCACGGTCTCGGCGAGCGGGACCAGCGGCTTCTTCGGGTACGGCCACTCGTCGAGGTCCATGACCGTGTGCTTGAACACGCGCGTCGGCACGCCGTCGCGGTTGGGGACGACGCGCATGATGCGGCCGTCCGGGTGGTACTCGACGTCATAGAACTTCGGGACGTACACCCCGCCGGTGGAGGCGAGGCGCATCAGCAGCTCGTCGCGGCCGCCGGGCGAGCCCTCGGCCTTCCATTCGCGCAGCACCTCGGAGATCGCGATGGCGATCTGCTCGCCGTCGCCGAGCACGGCGGCGTCGAGGAAGTCGGCGATGGGCTCCGGGTTGAACGCGGCGTGGCCGCCCGCCAGCACGATCGGGTCCTCGTCGGTGCGGTCCGCCGACTCCAGCGGGATCCCCGCCAGGTCGAGCGCGGTGAGGAGGTTCGTGTAGCCGAGCTCGGTCGCGAACGACACCCCGAGGACGTCGAACGCGCGAACCGGCCGGTGCCCGTCCACGGTGAACTGCGGGACGCCCTCGGACCGCATGAGCGCCTCGAGGTCGGGCCACACCGCGTAGGTGCGCTCCGCCAGCGTCTCGGGCAGCTCGTTGAGGATCTCGTAGAGGATCTGCACCCCCTGGTTGGGCAGGCCGACCTCGTAGGCGTCCGGGTACATCAGGGCCCACCGGACGGTCGCCTCGTCCCAGTCCTTGACCGTCGAGTTCAGCTCGCCCCCGACGTACTGGATCGGCTTCTGCACCTTGGGCAGCAGCGGCTCCAGGCGGGGAAACAACGACTCGACAGACATGCATCCAGGGTATCGGCTCCCGGGAGTGGCCCCTGCGGATCTTCCGTCCTCAGAAGGGGTGCCAGATCCGGTCGTCGCCCGCGCGCAGCGAGGCCAGGCGGTGGCGCAGTTCGGCGTGCGCCGCGTCGTCCCGGTGCCCGATGCGCAGCACGGCCGTCAGCGTCTGCAGCTCCCTGATGTCGCGCAGCACCGGATAGCCCGGCCAGTCCCTGATGTCGCACCCGTACGCGTGGGCGAAGCCGTCCCGCTGCGCGTCGGACAGGCCGAACCTGGCGCCCTGCAGAGTGGGCACCAGATCGATCTCGCGCGGCCCGGCGCTGGCCGAGTCCCAGTCGCACAGCAGGATCCGGTCGGCGGTGCGGATCAGGTTGCCCCGGTGCGCGTCCCCGTGGACCAGCCCGTACGGCAGGGCGAACTCGACCCGCTCGTAATACGCCTCCTCCAGCGCCGCGCACCGGCCCAGCAGCCACTCCCGCTCCTCGCCGTCCAGCACGAGACTGGCCCGTACGGCCCGCCGCACGCGGCCGAAAGGATCGTAGGTCGGCAGCGCGAACGGGACCGGCGGCAGGGAGTGCAGCCACCGCAGCAGCAGGCCGAGCGGGACGGGGTCTCCGTCGTCCGCGCCGTGCTCGTAGTGCCAGAAGGTCGCCAGGCAGCCCTCGACGGCCAGTGGCTGACGCACGTCGAGCGGCAGCGTGACGGGGAAGCCCTGCTCGTGCAGCCAGCGGGTGACCTTGAGCGAGGTGACCAGGCGGTCGTACTTGCCCGGGGTGCCGGCCTCCGCGAGGCGGACGACGACCCCCTCCCCGGGCAGGTGGTACACCGTGTTGGCGAAACTGCGCAGCAACCGGGCGCCGTCGGCGCTGAGCCCCGCCTGGCGGCACGCCTCCGCGAGCGCGGGCGGGGTGCCTGCGACGGTGGAGACGGTCATCGCAGACCCCCCTCACTGCGCGGCGCCTCGGACGGGGCCCCCGGCAGTGCCTCGGACAGTGCCTCGGGCAGCGCCTGGGCGGCCGACTGGGGCAGGCCGGTCGCGCAGAACGACTCCAGCCGCTCGGCGAGCGAGCCGCGCACCATGGGCCGGGTGGACTGGAGCGTCTCGGCGAGGCTGTCGATCCTGCGCTCGGGCGGCAGGGCCAGCAGCGGGGTCAGGGCCTGCTCGGCCCCGCCGGGGTCGTCCTCCATCAGGTGCGCGACCGCGAGGTGGGCTCCGGCCATCGCCTCGCAGCCGTACGACCTGTTCTGCCGGTCCTCCCGCTCGTACAGGTCGAGCGCGGTGCGTGCCTGCTCGATCGCCCGGGCGGGCTGGCCGAGGTGCAGGTGCGTGACCGCCGTGTAGTAGGCGTGCTTGGCGGGCCGGAAGGCGAACTCCCCGGCGAACCCGTCGTGCAGTTCGTCCCCGGCTCCCGCCTCCCGCGCGTCCGCCGCCTTGAGCAGGTCGTCCTCGGCCTCGCGGGTCCAGCCGAGCATCGCGCCCGCCCGCGCGCGCAGCATGTGCAGCCGCGCGCCGCCCTGGCCACGCGGCAACTGGGTGAGGCCGTCCTCGGCGTAGCCCGCCGCGTCCTCGTAGCGCCGGTCCCACAGCGCGACCGACGCCTGCATGCCGCGGGCCCAGCCCATGAGTGACCGGTGGCCGGCGATCCTGCCGTACGTCCACGCCGCGCGGGCGAGGGTGTCGGCGGGCACCCGGCGGCCCATGTCCATGCTCGCGTTGGCCATCAGGCCGCACAGCGCCCCCGCCAGGAAGTAGAGCTCACCTGCCTGGGCCGGGTGGACGCGCCGCTCCAGCGCCCGGCGGGTCTGCTCCTGCAGCGCCCGCATCTCCACGAACAGCGGCAGCGGCGCCTCCCAGACGTACCTCCGGGACAGCCAGATCACCTGCGTGCGCAGCCGTTCCAGCGTGCTGTCGCCGACCTCGCTCGTCTCGACCCGCTCGGCGTGCTCGCTCGCCTCCTGCGCGGCGGCGCTGATCAGGTCGGGCGCGGCGGGGCGCCGCCACGCGCCGGGACGGCGCATCTCCGTCGGCGTGTAGTCCCGGGCGAAGCCGAGCTGCACCGGGCCCGTCTCGAACAGGCGGCACAGCAGGTCGGTGTAGTCGCGGTCTGGCCGCGCCCCGGCCTCCCACTCCCGCCAGGACCGCTCGCTCAGCCCCCTGCGCTTGATCTGCTCGCGGTCGCACATCGCGTGGAAGCGCTCGATCGCCTCCTCGACCGTCCACCCGTACGCAAGGCGCAGGCACTTGAAACGGGTCAGCTGCGGGCAGCACAGATGGATCTCGTCGGCGATCTGGTGGAAGACCGCCGTCGTCGGCGGCTCCCCGAGAGCGGCGAGGGTGCGCTCGCGGATGCCGCCGGCGATCTGGATGGCGGACCGGTCCCCGCCGCGTGAGGGTGTCGTCATCGGCTCTCCCAGTGGTGACACCCGCACGCTAACGCCGTACATGTCACGAACCGGTCACCTCGCGCACTGCGAGTCGCTCTCCTTCAGGCGGAGAGGAACGACCGTCCCGCCGCGGCGCAACTGGGCCGTGAAGAGCTGACCGCAGAGGCTGGCCGGCGTCTCGGCGAACCACACCGTCGGCGGGTCGCCCGCGGCCGCGGCGGCCCACCGCCCGCCGCCGTACACGATCCGGTAGTCGGGGAAGGCCGTGCGCAGCAGGTCAAGGGCGCGCTCGCGCTCCCGCACCTCGTCGTCCGGAGTCACCGTTCCTCCGTAATGGTTCGTTCAACCCCCGAACCTGTTCTGTTCCCATGATGTTCGCGGGGTGGTGCGGACGCCAGTGAGAGCGAGGGTCCGCCACCCTGCGGACGGCTCTCATGCGGGCGTCACACGTCAAACGGGCCGCGACCTGAGGTGGATCGCCTGCAGAATGGCCACCGCCGTCATGTTCGCGAACGTCGCCGTTCCGCCGTAGGAGACGAACGGCAGCGGCACACCGGTGATCGGCATGATGCCGATGGTCATGCCGACGTTGACGAGCGTCTGGAAGGCCAGCCACGCGACGATGCCGCCGGAGACGAGCGCGCTGAACCGGTCGCCGCACATCCGGGCGATCCGCGCGCCGCGCAGCAGCACCACGCCGAGCAGGGCCACCACGGTGACCGTCCCGACGAAGCCGAGCTCCTCGCCGGCGACGGTGAAGATGAAGTCGGTGTGCTGCTCGGGCACGAAGCGTCCGGTGGTCTGGCCGCCGTGGAACAGGCCCTTGCCGAACACCTCGCCCGACCCGATCGCCACCAGCGCCTGCGTGCTGTTGTAGCCCACGCCGCGCGGGTCGCTCGACGGGTCGATGAGCGCGGTGAACCGCGCCACCTGGTAGGGCTTGAGCAGCCCCAGCGACCACACCGCCGCCGCCGCGAGCGCCGCGAGCAGCACCCCGGCCACCACCCAGCGCTTGCGTATCCCGGAGAAGACGATGATCGCGCCGGTCGTCGCCATCAGCACCATCGTGGTGCCGAGGTCGGGCTGCAACATGACCAGCGCCGCCGCGACGCCCACCACCGCGAGGGACAGCGCGAGACCGGAGGCCCTCGGCCGGTCCTTGGTCTTCCCCTTCTCCGACGTCGGGGTCAGCAACCGCGCCAGCATCACCACCAGCGCCGGCTTCATGAACTCGGCCGGCTGCAGGGCGAAGCCCCCGCCCAGCAGGATCCACGAGTGGTGGCCGTTGATCGTCGATCCCATCGGGCTGATGACCAGGATCAGCCCGATGACGGCGATGCCGTACAGGACCGGCGCGTACGTACGCAGCCAGCGGTAGTCGGTCACCGCGACCGCGCTGTAGAGGGCCAGGCCGATGAGCAGGTTGAGCACGTGCTTCTTGGCCATGCCCGTCGGCTCGATCGACGACCACGTCCGGGTGGCCGACCACACCAGCAGCGTGCCGACCGCGCTGAGCGCGACCACCGCGCCGAACAGCACCCAGTCCATCCGCCAGACGACCGATCCCCGGCCGACGACGCGGCTCGCGAACGACCTCCGCCGTACTCCGATGGCATCAGTCATGGCAGGCCCGCCTCACTGCGTTTCGCGGCTGATGGCCGGCAGCCGCGTCACCGGTTTGCCGTCCGGAAGCGCCGGCTTGAGCGGCTTGCCGTCGTCCCCCTTGCCGAGGCCGAAGATCCCTTCCCAGATGCGCCGCACCGCGGGCGCGGCGGTCGAGGCGCCGAAGCCGCCCTGCGCCACCATGACCACGGTGACCAGCCGCGGATTGTCCGCGGGCGCGAAGGACGCGAACCACGACGTGTCCTCCTTGCCGTAGACCTCTGCCGTACCGGTCTTGCCGCCGATCTTGACGATGTTCATCGGGAACCCGCGGAACGCGCCCGCGGCCGTGCCGTCCGAGGGCACCTCGCTGAGCGCCTTGCGGATATAGGTGCGAGTCTCGTCGTTGACCGGCAGGTGCCCCACGACCGGGACCGGGATCTCCTGCTTAAGGGTGCCGTCCGGACGCATCAGCGCCCAGCCGACACGCGGGCTGCGCACGTTGCCGTCGCCCAGCAGCGCCGCGTACGCCCGGGCGAGCTGCAGGGGGGTGACCAGGACGTCGCCCTGCCCGATCGAGAGGTTGACCGCCTCGTAGGCGTGGAAGATCATGCCCTCCAGGCAGTTCTCGTTGGCCAGCCGCTTGGCGAACGCGGCCCGGCTCTGGTCCTTCATCTCCGGGTAGCCGGTCTTGGCCCGCTTGCACATCTCCGACTTCGTGGAGTTGTACAGGTCGAGCTTCCACGCGCGGGTCGGAATGCGGCCCGCGGACTCGCCGGGCAGGTCGATGCCGGTGCGCTTGCCGAAGCCGTAGGCCTTGGCCATGTTGGGCATCGGCTCCTTGACCTTGGCCTTGGGAGTCTTGCCGCCGTCGCGCAGCCACTCCTCGTACCCGGCCTTGTAGAACACGGTGTCGCACGACTTGACCAGCGCCTCGTGCAGCGAGATCGCGCCCAGGCTCATGCCGCCCGCGTTCGGGTACGACCGGCCCTCGACGTTGTAGGAACTCGGGCACTGGTAGGTGCCGTGCAGGGGCTCGCCGTCGGCGACCATCGCCGACACCGAGCTGATCTTGAAGGTCGAACCCGGGGCGTACTCACCGGCGATCGCTCGCGACACGAGCGGCTTGCCCGACTTGTCCGACAGCAGCCGCCGGTAGTCCTTCTCCGAGATGCCGCCCGTCCAGACCTTGGGGTCGTACGTCGGCCGGCTGGCCATCGCGATCACGCGGCCGGTCTTCACGTCGAGCACCACACCGGCGGCGCCGTCCGAGTTCGGCACCTCCCGCATGGCCTGGTCGAGCGACTTCTCGACGACGCGCTGCACGTTGGCGTCGATGCTGGTCACCAGGATGTCGCCGGGGACCGGGTCGGACTGCTGGTTGACCGTGATGACCTTGCCCATCCGGTCGACCTGGACGTTGCGCAGGCCGGGCGTGCCGCGCAGGGCGGAGTCGTAGGTGCGCTCCAGCCCGTCCCGGCCGGTGAGGTCGACGCCCGAGTAGTTGGCCTTGAGACCCTCGCGCTTTTCCAGCTCGCTCTGCGTCACCGGCTGCAGGTAGCCGAGGAGCTGGGCGGCGTCCTTGCCGCCGGGATAGTCGCGGATCGCCTGGATGTCGGCGGTGACGCCGGGGAAGTCCTCCTGGCGTTCCAGGATCTGCAGCGCCGCCCGCGGGTTGACGTTGTCGGCGACCGGGATCGGCGTGTACGGCGAGCCGGGCCAGCACGGGCGGCTGATGCCGGGGCCGCACGCCCGGATCTCCTGCTTCAGCTTCGACAGCGGCACCTTCAGCACGGTGGACAGCCGGCGCAGGACCGCGTCGCCGCCGTCCGGCATCCGCTCCAGCCGGCCGCGGTCCACGGAGACCACCAGCGTCGTACGGTTGCGCACGAGCGGGCGGCCGGAGGAGTCGAGGATCGCCCCCCGCAGGGCGGGGACCCGCACCTCACGGGTGCGCGTCTCCGTCGCGACCGTGACGAACCGCGACCCCTGCACCACCTGGACCTGCCACAGCCGGACGACGAGCACCACGATCATGGCGATGACCAGCACCTGCAGGACGAGCAGGCGTCCGCGCAAACGTGTCATGCCGTCCCCCGTCTCCAGCTCGGCACGAGTTCGCCGCCACCGGCGCGCTTCCGGTGACCGCCGTGCGTGATCTTGACCGCCCGGAGCACCAGCGGAGCGGCCACGAGATTGCAGATCGCGGCCCGGGGCCATGCCGTGGCCAGCACCGGCCAGGTGATCCCCGGGGCGCCGATCAGCGCGCCCAGACCGGCCAGCAGGCCGGGCGCGACCACGGCGCACGCCGCAACCGCGACCAGCGGCACGCGCTCTCCCACACGCCCGGCCGCGTAGCCGAGGGCGCACAGGACCAGCGCGTACTCGCCCAGCGTGTGGTTGGAGGGAGGCAGCAGGTCGTAGGCGAGCCCTCCACAGAAGCCGATCACCGCACCCGGCACGGGCCCACGCCTGGTCGCGAGCGCGGCGACCGTCAACAGCACCAGGTCGGGCGCCCAGGAGAACAGCAGCCGGTTGACCACGCTGACCTGGAGCACCAGAGCGACGAAGAGCAGCAGCGCGGCGAGGAGGTTGCGGGCCATCGGTCAGTTCCCCCCACCGCGGCCGTCGTCCGCCGCGGCGCCCTCGCGCTGCCGGGGCGCGCCTCGCGGCTCGTCGGCGGCGGGCCGTTCCTGGGCGGCGGGCGGCTCCTGGGCGTACTGCTCTTGGGCGTACCGCTCTTGGGGTTGCCGCTCCCCGTCCACGGCCTGGGTGCCGTGCCGACCGCGCCGCTCCCGCGCGGCCTCGGGCCGGCCCTCGCGCGCCTGCCGTTCGGTCGTGGCCCGCGACTCGTCGCCCGCGCCGCGGCCCCGGTCGCCGAGCCCCCACTCGGCCTCCAGCGAGGCGCGCCCCTGCCCGCGGCCGTCGTCGCCGCGCCGCTGGTCCTCGCGCGGCGGCTTCGGCGGCGGCGGCTTCGGCGGCAGCACCGCGTCGCGCGGATCACGCTTCGGCGCCGCGACGACCACGCCGACGACGTCCAGCGCGGAGAAGTCGGTGAAGGGCCGCGCGTAGGCCGTCCTGGTCACCTCACCCGGCGTGTTGTCCACCCGCTCGACCACGCCGATCGGCACGCCCGGCACGTACGGCTTGCTCTGCTGAGAACCGAACGAGACGATCCGGCGGCCCACGCCGATCGGCACGGTCGAGTCGAGCAGACGGAACCTGATGAGGTTGCCGCCGCCGCCCTCCTCGCCGAGGCCGCTCACGACACCGAGCTCGTTGCCGCCCTCCAGCCTGGCCCCCGCCGACAGTGCCGGGTCGGTCAGCAGGGCGACCGTCGAGCCGGCCGGGCCTGTCTGGACGACGCGGCCGACCAGCCCGGCGTCGCTCAGCACCGTCATGTCGGGCCGGATCCCGTCACCGGTGCCGGCGTCGATCTCGACCGTGTCCTCGAAACCGGCCACTGTACGCCGCGCGACGACCTGGGCCGGCACGATGCGGTAGCGGCCGAGCCCCGCCAGCCCGAGCAGGCGGTCCAGCTTCTCTGCCCGTGCCTTGTCGAGCCGCTGCGCCGACACCTCGTCCCGCAGCCGCGCGTTCTCCTTGCGCAGGTCCGCGATGGCGCGCTGGGCGGAGGGCGCGTCGCGCAGCATGCCGACGAATCCGGTGATCGGCCGAGTGACGGCGGCGCCGACGCGCTCGACCTTTCCGAACACGGCGCCCGTGAAGTCACGCACCGGGCCGAGGACGTGGTCGTTCCCGGCCCGGTGATCCACGGTGATGAGGATCAGCGCCACGGCGAGGAGGAGTCCGAGCGTGAGACGGGCACGGCGGGTGTCTCTCATGACGCTTGACGCTCCTTAGTTGCGGGGCTCCGGCACGAGCACCTGCTGGAGGGCTTCAAAGTCCTCCACGCACCGCCCGGAGCCGAGCGCGACCGAGTCGAGCGCGTTCTCGGCCAGGTGGACCGGCATGCCGGTCTCCTCGCGCAACCGGTCGACCATGCCGCGCAACAGAGCGCCGCCACCGGTCACGGCGATCCCCCGGTCCATGAGGTCACCGGAGAGCTCCGGCGGGCACTTGTCCAGCGTCGACTTCACCGCGTCCACGACCGCGTTGACCGGCTCCGCGATCGACCGGCGGATCTCCTCGGCGCTGATGACGACCGTCTTCGGCAGGCCGCTGACCAGGTCGCGGCCGCGCACCTCGGCGTGGAAGTCCTCGCCGGTGACGCAGGCGGACCCGACAGCGATCTTGACCTCCTCCGCCGTGCGCTCGCCCAGCATGAGCGAGTACTCCTTCTTGGCGAAGGCGATGACCGCCTGGTCGAGTTCGTCGCCCCCGACGCGGATCGACTGGCTGGTCACGATGCCGCCCATCGAGATGATGGCCACCTCGGTGGTGCCGCCGCCGATGTCGACGACCATGTTCCCGGTCGGCTCGTGGACCGGCAGGCCGGCTCCGATCGCGGCCGCCATCGGTTCCTCGATGATGTACACGCGGCGGGCCCCGGCCTGGTAGCCCGCTTCCTTCACGGCGCGTTGCTCCACCGCGGTGATGCCACTCGGCACGGCCACGATGATGCGCGGACGCACGAAGTGCCGCCGTTTGTGGATCTTCTGGATGAAGTACCGCAGCATTCGCTCGGTCACATCGAAATCCGCGATGACACCGTCTCTCAGGGGACGGATCGCGACGATGTTTCCGGGCGTCCGCCCGATCATCCGCTTCGCTTCTATCCCAACTGCCACGATCTTTCCTGTCGTGACGTTGATGGCGACGACGGACGGCTCGTTCAGGACGATGCCGCGCCCTCGGACGTAGACGAGAGTGTTCGCCGTGCCAAGGTCGACAGCCATGTCACGGCCCAGGAATGTCAGCTTGCTGCCCATGCGGAAGGAAGCCTTCCTTCAGGTGGTTAGCGGTTACCGGGTTCAGCGGGAGTGCGGGATGACGCATCGCATTCGAATCGTAACGGCATGTGCTCATCACTGGGCACATCGAGCTCTCAAGCCCCCGGAAAAACCGATGTCCCCCGACCTAAGCTCGGTCACCACCTGGAAAAACACGAGAGGCCCCGGTTTAAACCGGGGCCTCTCGTGTGGCAAGGACTAGAAACGGTCCGGAAAGAAAATCTTGATTTCCCGGGCGGCGGACTCCGGCGAATCGGAGCCGTGGACGACGTTCTCGCCGATCTCCAGGGCGTGGTCGCCGCGGATCGTGCCGGGCGTGGACTTCACCGGGTCGGTCAGGCCGGCCAGGGCGCGGAACGCCTCGACGGCCCGGGGGCCCTCGAGCACCATCGCGACCAGCGGCCCGCCGGTGATGAACTCCACCAGCTCGCCGAAGAACGGCCGCTCGGAGTGCTCGGCGTAGTGGGCCTTGGCCGTCTCGGCGTCGAGCGTGCGCAGGTCCATCGCCACGATCTTGAGGCCCTTGCGCTCGATGCGGCCGATGACGTCCCCGATGAGGCCGCGACGGACCCCGTCGGGCTTGATCAGGACAAGCGTACGCTCGGACACGGTCTCTTCTCCTAAGGTCGTTTGACTCGCCGTACACGGTGACCCGGCGGATCGCGGGCCCACCCGTCAAGCGTCTGGGGAGCTCCGGCTGGAAAGCTCCGACGCAACGGCAGCTTACCGGTCCGGGAACGCCGCTCCGATCGGGCGAGTCCGGTGCCGGCGGGTCTCCGGCGGCAGGGCGGACCGTTCGAGGCGGTGTCAGTGTGCCGGGCCGGCGTCCCTGGGGATGTCGTCCTCCTCCGGTGACGGGGTCGGCGCGGGAATCACCACCTCGCCGTCCGCCGACGCGGCTGCGGCCCGCCGGGTCAGGACGGAGGAGAGCACGATCACTCCGACCACGACGAACCCGCCGACCAGCGCCCACGTGTGCAACGCGTCGATGAACCCGTCGACCAGGGCGTTCCCGTCGCCCCGCGCGGTCTCCGCGGCGTCGCGCAGCCGGTTCACCTGGATGCCGGTGCCGAGCAGGAAGCCCGCGAGCACGGCCGGGAAGCACAGCGACAGGCCCAGCATCGCCGATCCGAGGCCCGCCGCGCGGAACGCGCCGACCAGCGCCACCGCCGACCCGGCGGCCAGCAGGACGAACGGCACCACCAGCGGCGTGCCCGACGGCGCCGGGACCAGCAGCCTGATCGCGGCCAGCCCCGCGACGACGGCCGCGAGACCGAGGACCGTCATCCGGGCCGCGAACGTCTCGGGCGCCCGCCCCGCGAGGACGGCGCCCACGAGCGCGGTCATCGCGGCCACCAGGAAGGGCACCCACAGGCCCTTGAGGCCGGGACCGCCCAGCGGGCCGCCGAGCTCGATGTAGGTCATCTGCGCGGCGGTCGGCAGCACCACCAGCCCCACCGCGACGTTGACGAACGCGAGCGTACGGCCGCCGGGCCCCTCGAACGTGCCGAGCGCCGCGAGGGCCAGCATCGCCACCACCACGACCGCCGCGGCGACGACGACCAGGTGCGGCGGCCAGTCGAAGGTGATCCCGACGCCCAGCACCGCGATGGCCGCGGCGGGCACGATGGCCAGTGCGAGCCGCCCGCGCTCGGCCGACGTCTGCCGGCCCGCGGGAAGGATCTCCCCCTCGGCCCGCGGCCCGCCGTCGCCAGAGATCATCCAGAGCACCAGGTATGCCGCGGCGAGGGCCAGCGCCACCCCGGTGAGCAGCGGGTAAGGCTGGAGGGTGACCTGCCAGGAGGACACGTCACGGATCGCCCACAGGGCGAGGGCCTGGGCCGACAGCAGCGAGGCGGCCAGCGCGCCCGCCCAGATCGGCAGCAGCACCCGGTGCCGGGGACGCTCGGCCACCGCGACCAGCGTGGCCGGCACGAGCATGCCCGCGCCGATCCCGTGGAGCACGCGCAGCACGCCGACGAGCGCGACGGTGTCGGTGTACCCCCCGGCGACGTCGGCGAGCGCGAGCAGCGTGAGCCCCGCCACGAGGATCGGCGCCGCGCGAAGCCTGCGCACCGCGACTGCGGCGAGCGGCACGGTCACCAGCATGGCGGGCAGCGCCAGGCCGTGTGCGCGGATCATATCGACCTGCGACACGCCCGGCGGCAGCAGCGCCGCCACCACGGAGATCGTGTTCGGGATGGCGACGAGCGCGAGAGGAAGGGCCACCAAGGTGAGCAACCCGATGACGACGTCGACCAGCAGAGGGACGCGCACGGCACGGACCGGCACGGCGGTCCGAGCCTGCGGTACGGGAGGGACGGCCATGGTTGCCGACTTTAGCGCTTCGTTGCCCCTTCGACACGGCGAGCGACGAAGATGGCCGTTATCCACAGGGCGGCGAAGATCACCCCGAGAAAGAACATGACCGGGACCAGGAATCCTGTGGCGATTGTCAGGATTTCAAGCACGGTGCCCGCAATGTACGCGTACGGGCGTTTCAACATGCCGGCGACCAGCACGCACAGGACGGCCAGCCCGAGCCCGACGGTCAGCGCGAGCGGCGTGGACACGTGATTGATGGTGATCGCGACCGGGCTGATGAGCGCGACGACGATCGCCTGCATCCCGAGGACGGTCGCGCAGAGCCGGCGCATGCCGGGGGTCACTTCGAACACGGCGCTGCTCATTTGGTGGCCCTGAGGAGGATGCGCGCCTCGCCCGCGGTCACGACCGAGCCGGTGATGAGGACGCCGGAGCCGAACTCGTCGCCCTGGTCGGCCAGCGCGACGCCCTTGTCGATGGCGTCGTCGAGCCGGTCCTCGACGTGGACGCGATCCTGACCGAAGACCGCCTCCGCCCGGGCCGCGAGATCGTCCGGGCTCAGCGAGCGAGGAGAGGAGTTGCGGGTGACCACGATCTCCTCGGCCACCGGCTCCAGCAGGTCCAAAATCGTGTCCACGTCCTTGTCCGCCATCACGGCCACCACGGCGACGAGCCGGGTGAACCCGAACGCCTCGGTCAGGGCCTCGACCGTCGCCTCCATGCCCGCGGGATTGTGCGCCGCGTCGATCAGGACGGTCGGGCCCCGCCGTACGATCTCCAACCGCCCGGGACTGCTCACCTGGGCGAAGGCCTGCCGTACGACCTCCTCGCCCAGCGGGTCGTCGCCGGCCGTCAGCGCCTCCACGGCGGCCAGGGCGCCCGCGGCGTTGCCCGCCTGGTGCGCGCCGTACAACGGCAGGAACACGTCCTCGTACACGCCTTTCAAGCCCCTGAGCTGGAGCATCTGGCCGCCCATCGCGAGCTCGCGATGCAGCACGCCGAACTCCAGCCCCTCGCGGGCGACCACCGCGCCGACATCGGCCGCCCGCCGCATCAGCACCTCGGCGGCGGGCAGCGCCTGCTGCGCCAGCACGGTCATCGCCTTCGGCTTGATGATGCCGGCCTTCTCACCGGCGATCGTGGCGATGTCCGGGCCGAGGTAGTCCGTGTGATCGAGCGAGATGGGCGTGATGACGGAGACCGTCCCGTCGGCGACGTTCGTCGCGTCCCAGGTGCCGCCCATACCGGTCTCGACCACGGCGACGTCCACGGGAGCGTCCGCGAACGCGGCGAAGGCCATCGCCGTCAGCACCTCGAAAAAGCTCAGCTTGCCCACCTTGGCGTCGATCATCTCGAGGTAGGGGGCGATGTCCTGGTACACCTCGGCGAACCGCTCCTCCGACAAGGGCTCGCCGTCGATCGAGATGCGCTCGCGCATCGACTGCAGATGAGGGCTCGTGTAGCGGCCCACCCGCAGGTTACGCTCGCGCAGCAGAGCCTCGACCATGCGCGCGGTGCTCGTCTTCCCGTTGGTGCCCGCGATATGAACGACCTTGTACGACTTCTGGGGGTCGCCGAGGATCTCCATCAGCGCGGTGATCCGGTCAAGAGTGGGACTGAAATCCCACTCCACTCCCCGTGCCATGATCGCTTGCTCGACGGCTCGATATTCCACGACCCTCAGCGTACGGGAACTCATGGCCACCCCTTCACGAGGTGGTACGCGGTGCGGGTGATATGAGCGACCGGTGACATGAGCACGAGGTGATCCGCGTGGAGTATTGGCCGGCGTGGGGTGGGACATGGTTTGGGGTGAGACGGCGTTTGGGGGTGGGACGGCGTTGGGTTGAGACGGGGACGTCGTGTGGGTTGGGACGTCACTGCGCCGGCCGGAAAGTCCGGTCCTCGCGAAGCCCGCTCCGCTGGGTTGGGACGTCACTGCGCCGGCCGGAAGGTCCGGTCCTCGCGAAGCCCGCTCCGCTGGGCCTTCGCTGCGGTCCTCCCTCCCGCCCGCTCCGCTCCTCCCCTGTGCCAGCTCCCGCCCCCAAAGACGGCCCCGCCAACCAGGCGGCGCCGACCGGCAGCCCTGAACATGCGAAAACCCCGGCCACACCCGGCCGGGGCAACACACCACCCACCACACCCCACCAGCAGAGCCCCGAGGAAAAACTCCCCGGGAAATGCGGAAGGGCCACCCCAACAAGGATGGCCCTTCCGTATTCAAAAGATTGTCCGGCGGTGTCCTACTCTCCCACACCGTCCCCGGTGCAGTACCATCGGCGCTGGCAGGCTTAACTTCCGGGTTCGGAATGTAACCGGGTGTTTCCCTGCCGCTATGACCGCCGTAACCCCACGAAACACACAACCAACTCACAAGCGGTTGCTGTCTCTGAGATCACATAGTGAACGCGAGCACATCATGGTCAAGTCCTCGGCCTATTAGTACCGGTCAGCTCC
>NZ_JADBGC010000015.1:0-14290 GCF_014892245.1 Microbispora sitophila
GCGACCTCGGCCGCGTTCCCGCAGCCGAGACCAGCAACGACCATCAGTAGCAACCACGACCAACATCAACGCCAGGGGGTCAACTTTCAGGCGTCGCTAGGGGGTCAAAATTCGAGCGTCGTTGACATTGCCGGTCGAGTAACTCGGTCTCAAGGTCGCGAAGAAGCTCTCGGTCACGGCGTGTCGAAGCAGTCGGCGACAAGTTGTCCATGGGATCGATGACCGCCGCACCACCCGGGCGGAAGCCCGGGGCTGGCGCGGATCAGCTTGGCTGGTAGGTGTGCTCTTTGTCCGGAAGGGTGAGCTGAACCTTGGTTCCCCACGACGAGAAACGCATGTCGGTGTGGCTGCTCATCGCTCCCGTCGGGTAGCCCGGATCGGCGAAGGTCGTGTAGAGCCGAGTCGGCAGGCCCTTCCGGTCCATCCACAACCGCCAGTGGACCTTCAGTTTGGCCTCTCGCTGGGTGGGCTTCATGTCAGGTTGCGCACGCAGGGACGGCGAGGCCTTATACAGCGTTCCCAGGGTGATGGCACCCTGATAAACCCCGCCGGTCCGCTTGGTCGTGGTGGCCAGCAGCGCCTTGTATGTGGCGGGCTCGAAAATCGGCGGAACCGAGTAGAACGGGTTGCGGTCACTGGCGGTGAACCGCGCCCGCCACCAGGTCTTCCCGTCCGGCAACATTTGCTGCAGCGGCTTTCCCGACTGGTACGTGTACCCACCCGCGGCAAGTGACCGGATCTGACCCCCGAGCTGTTTGCTCTTGATGGTGAGGTCGTACGCCGTCAACCCCGGCCCGCCGAGCCGCACGGCACCACGAATATCGGACTTCTCGAAGAGTTTCTTCCGTACATGGACCTGGTGCACCTCGCTTACCTTCACCCAACGCTTGGCCGCCAACTGCGCTTCAAACGCCGCCAGGGGATCGGCCGTCCGCGCCTCGGCCGGGCCCGTCGGCCAGGAGACCAGTAACGCCGCAACCAGGCCCGCGGAAATCACCGAGCGCCTCATACATTCACTCCCGAAGTCGGATTCCTCGGCTCGCCAAACGCGCGTGGCCGTCGGCCGCAGATTACCGTTTACCGTTCTTGGTGAGGCGGCCGCCGGTGACTGCAGTTGCCCCGGTTGTGTGGACAGGTCGCTCCCGGGCACCGGCGGGCCGCCCCGGCGGTCGTCCCAGGTGGGCGAGCAGGAGATGGTGCGACGTCCAGCCTGCCCGGGTGACTCTCCGGACCAGCTAGCAACGCAGAGCCGAGCATCTCGCAGGCGACGGTGAAGAGCAGGCGGGCGATGGGCGACGAACGCGCGGATCCTTGTCATCGACCGCGGACGAGGGCGAGCATCTCATCCACTGAACCGGCCGGATCGCTGATCGGAAACTGCACCGCCCGGATGATCGCGTCGGGGTCGACCAACAGGGTGAGGCGCTTGAAGCGGTCGACGCCGGCCGTTCGGAAGGTCGGCAGCAGCAGCCCAGCGGCGAGCCTGCTGTCCTGGTCGGACAGGAGGGGATAGGACAACCGCGCGTGCGTGACGAAGGCGGCCAGCTGGTCGGGTCGCTGAGTGCTCACGCCTCGGATCGTGGCTCCCGCCGCCTCGAAGTCGGCACACCGTGACGCGTAGGTGAGAGCCTCCAGAGTGCAACCCCTCGTCCCCGGAATGTCGGCCCAACCGGGCGGGTAGCCCTGGGTGCCCGGGGCAAAGGCGCCGGGGAAGAAGTACAGCACAGTCCAGACGCCCGGCGCGTTGGGCGTGACCGGCTCGCCGTCATGACGTTCCAGCACGACATCCGGCATTTTCCGGTTGACCAGCTCGTGCACGCGACGGCTCTCGGCGGACCCGTCCTCGCTGGTCGCGGTCAGCGTCCCATCGCCCATCACATGTCTGGCGCCCCAATCCTGCAGGGCGATGAGCGCCGGCAGCAGGCCTTCACCCTTCGCCGTCAGCACGTAGTCGTAGCGCGGCGGGCGATCGGAATAGGGCCGCCTCTCGAGCACCCCATGTTCGACGAGCCTGGCCAGGCGTTCGGCCAGAGCTCGACGGCTGACGCCGAGCTCACGCTGAAGGCTGTCGAAGCGGGTGGTGCCGCCCGCGATGTCCCGCACCACCAGGAACGTCCACCAGTCGCCGATCACTCCGAGCGCTTGCGCGATACCGCAGTCGGAGTCGGGCAGATCGGCGCGCTTCACGTACTCCAGTATAGTGCGTTCCATTATGGAACTTACTCGAGGAGAGGCGCCGGGATGGGAATCGACAGTGGCGGTGGGGCGGGCGTCTTCTGGCGGTGGTGGACGGCCGGCACGACCAGCGCGGTCGGCTCGGCGGTAGGCGCGGTGGCGCTGCCGCTGACGGCCTTGACGGTGCTCGACGCCTCCGCGCTCGAGATGGGCATGGTCGCCGCCGCCGGTTACGTCGCCTGGATCGTGATAGGCCTGCCCGCCGGGGTGATGGTGCAGCGACTCCCTATGCGAAGGGTCCAGGTCGGCGCCGACCTGGCCCGCGCGGCGGCGGTCATCTCCATCCCGCTGGCCTGGTGGCTGAACCGGCTGACGGTCGCCCAGCTGGTGATCGTGGCTCTCGTGATGAGCTTCGCGAACGTCATCTTCGACGTCGCCAACTCGACCTTCCTGCCGTCGATCGTGAGCAAGGAGCAGTTGCAGTCCCGTAACAGTCTGACGTCCGGCACCCACGCCACTACTCAGCTCGGTGGGCCGTCGGTTGGCGGCCTCATCGTCCAGGTGCTCGGGGCGGTGCCCACCCTCCTCGTCGACGCGGCCAGCTACCTTGTCTCAGCCCTGCTGCTGCGGACCCTGCCCGAACGCCGCGCACAGGCCCCCGACCGCTGGCCACCGGTGCGCGCGATGATCCGCGAAGGCTGGCGTTTCGTCGTGCGCCACCCGGTCATGGGTCCGTGCATGTGGGCCGCCGCCGCGGCCAACACGGTCTGCGGGGCACAGCACGCGCTCTACGCGCTGTACCTCGTACGCGAACTGCACGCCGAGCCCGGCCTCGTCGGCCTGCTGCTGGCGGCGGACGGCGTCGGCACGCTGATCGGCGCGGCTTTGACGAACCGGGTCACGGCCAGGCTCGGCACCGCCCGCGCCCTGATCGTCGCCGGCTTCGTCGCGGTCGCCGGGGCGCTCGTCGTTCCCCTCGGCACCGGTTGGCGGGGCTTCGCCGCCTTCGCCGCGGGCAACGTGGTATTCGCCGCCGGCGTCGTGGTGTTCAGTGTGGTGACCCGCACGTACCGGCAGATCGCCAGCACGCCCGACCTGCTGCCTCGGGTGATGGCCACCGTCCGCTTCGTCTCCTGGGGTGCGATCCCGATCGGCGGGTTGATCGCCGGAGTGATCGCCGAGGCGTTCAGCGGCCGGGTCACGCTGATGATCTTTGTCGTCGCCGCCATCTGCATACCGCTGGTCCTGCTGGCCTCACCGATCCGGCACCTGCGCGACCTCACCGACTATCAGCAGAGCGACGAATCCACCGGCTCGCCATCGCATCGTCGGCAGCCCGCCCCTGAAGCCCAAGCGGACACGTCCAACCCCCGCACGAGCTCGTCGACGAGCGCGTCTGGGTCCGCTTCCGCGGCGACGAGCTGATCGTCACCGCGACGGCCGCGGGCAGTGCGGCCGGATCACCCGCCACCCGCGCTCGACCCCAGGCAGTCCGCGGATCGCCGACGGGCACTACCCCGACGCCCCGCGCGGCGAGCGCACACCAAGCAGACGAACCCGGCCGAGGCCCGGTTCCTGTCGATCGGCCCGGGGGCAGCGGCCTCGCCTGGTCGAGGCAGCGGCGATCGGAGTCCGGCGGATCCGGGCGAAGACGGCCGACGCCGTCGCGCTCGCCAAGCCTCGGTGGCGCCCAGGGCGTGCTGGTGAAGGGACGAGGACGTTGACGACCCGGCCGTCTCTGCTGGGTCACACCCATCTCAGCTGCCTCTGGGGCCGCTATGTGATCGCCTCGTGGGCCGCTCGAGACGGTTCCGTCGACGTCGTGGGTGGGGACGGCGACGGAACGCCGACCGTTGATCATCGCTGGTGTGTCGTGGGTGCGGGCCGGTCATGGCATCACGACGAGTCGCCTGCCTTTGAAGTCGGTTCGCTGCCAGGCGGTCTCGATGTCGCTCAGCGGGACCTTCTCCACGTCGAAGGTGAGCTCGCCGGACCGCGTCCACCTCGCGATCTGCTGGTACACCTCGTCCAGGGTCTGCGGGTCGAGCCCCTTGGCCGCGCCGTAGATCTCCACACCGGAAGTGCGTAGGCTCGACGCGGCGAGGGCGAGTTCAGTGCCGGCCGATGATCACCTCGCCGTCGCCGGCCACCGGATCGGGGAAGTCCTCATATCGCGGGATGCCGCCGGCCTCGTGGAGCACCGCTGCCTTCATCCCAGCTCCTGACCGAATAAGCGGGCGATCCGCGTCTGCCACGCCGCCAGGACGCGAGGCGGACGGGCCGGAGAGTGGTTGAACCCGTGATGGTGCGAACGGTGGTGCGTGAGCGAGCGCCGCCACCCATGGCCGTGGCGGGCCTGGCCCTGATGCCCGGCCGGCCGCTCGATGTGCGCGGGAACCCCTGGAATGCGATGGGTCGCCCAGTGCAGTAGGTCGCGAAGCGAGTGCTGGTGTCTCATCGTTGCCTCCTCTGGGAGTCTCTATCACCGATAGAGAACTCTATCACTGATAGACTCCGGAAGGGAGGTGCCAGAATTGGCTCTGGACAAGCAGCGGATCGTCGCCGAAGCCGTCGCGCTACTGGACGCCGAGGGTCTCGACGGCGTGACCACGCGCAAACTGGCCGCCCGTCTCGGTGTACAGTCGCCGACCCTTTACTGGCACATCCCGAACAAGGCGGCCCTGGTCACCGCGATCGCCGAGGCGATTCTTGAGCAGCAGTTTCCCGAGCTTGAGCCGCCCGCACCGGAGGAGTGCTGGCAGGACTGGCTGATCGGCCTGGCCGAGCGGCTGCGCCGCGCGCTGCTGGCCCACCCGGACGGAGCCAGGATCATCGCGACCTCCCAACTGTCCCTCAAGATGGCCGCCATCTCCGAACTGGCGATGAGCACACTGGCCGGGCGGGGCATTCCCTTGCGGCAGGCTCGCCTGATCGTGTTGACGGTGTTGCGCTTCACCGTCGGCTACGTCCTGGAGGAACAGGCCGGCCGCCCCGACGCGGATGCCCTGGACGGTTTCGACATGGCCGCGTACGCCGCGGCGTACCCCACCGTGATGGCCGGCGTGACAGAGTACTTCCAGCCCGGCCGCACCGTCGACGATCTGTTCCGCGATTGTTTGGAACAGATCATCCATGGTCCTGAGGCGTAGTCCGGCCCCACGTCCTGACCGGTCAGCCCTGGCGCGAGCGCCCCGAGTCGCCCAACACCGGCAAAGTGGCGCCCGGTACCACACCGCCCGGTTCCGGCTCGTACCGTCTTTGGCCAAGACGCTCAACGTGTCGACGCCCGCGCTGCGCAAACCAGGCTCGCTCTGGGTGGAACTGCCCCACCCCGCCACCGGGATCCAGACGTCCGGGCACGCCAAGATCGGCTACGCCCGGACAGTTCCGCCCCACCGGCCGTGACTCGGCCACGCATGCAAGCACCGGCCTCGGCGGTCGCCGCTGCGTCCGGCGTCGCGTTCGACGAGGCGATCACGCTGACCCGGCGCCTGAAGCTGCCGCACATCCGCCGGGCGATGGCCGAGATCATCCCCACGGCGAAGGCTCAGCGCTGGGATCCCGCCGAGATCGTTCGGGCCTGCTCTCCCATCGGCCGACGCGTCGCCTCCATGAGATCGATGTCGTGTTCGAACTCCAGGCCGAAATCGCCCCGCGAACAAGACGCCATGTGGTGCCGGGGTCGTCGCTGGCCAGGCCGATGCCGGAGGGCAGTCCAGATTCGACGCGCAGGTGGAGGCCGCGGCGGATGAGCACTGGGCGCAGGGCGAGGATGTCGGCGACGGAGCGGAACAGGCGGGCGGCGTCGGCGATGCGGATGGTGTCGCCGACGGCGGGCTCGTGCAGCAGTGTGGTGAAGCCCGCGCGGTCGAGGGAGAGTTGCCGGCTGGAGGTGGCGGGGTCTTCGTAGACCGGGGCGCCTGCGGCCAGCAGGGCGGTGAGGGCGTGCCGCTGGCGGGTGTCGGTCTGCTTGTCGGTGGAGTACCGCAGATAGACCAGGTCAGCCACGCCCGGCATCCGCGGAGTGGTTGCTGGTGAAGGGGATCTCCGTGCCGTTCCAGTCGGTCTGCTTGACCAGGGCCATCATGTCCCCTTCCCGAAGGTCGGCCTTGTGGTAGCCGGTGGGGTGTCTGCGACCGCTTTAAGGGGGCGGAAAGGGGAGGCGGAAGCCTGGATCGGATTCCATTGGATCGACCGGCCGTTTCCGCAGGTGGCGGACGGCAGTTTGATTGGATCCGCCCATGGGGGCGCAATCGACCGATTGGGCCCCCCACGAGCGCGAGGTGACTCTGTGGATCAGTCTCTCATCGCGCTGCCCTGCGGAGATCGTCTCTCGAAGCACACGCCGACCTCGACAATGACGGCGTCGTAGGAGACGCTGCTCACCCCTGTCCGATGACATTTGGATCCATTGGGCTGATGATATTTTGATCTGTTGGTCGTCGGCGGGCACGGAGAGGATGGGGCATGACGATCCAACGCGTCACCACCACCGCGACCGCCCCCGCCAAGTCACTCAGCATCGGCGGTCTGGCCGCTGCGGCGTGACAAGGGTGAACGTGCCACCCATGCGCACCAGACGCGCGCCAGCTCGGCCCGGCGCTGTTGGGTGAGGGGATCGCCGCAGGCGCGGGTTCGCGACAGGGAGGCGCGATGCGATCCGCAGCTCACCGACGAGTTCGACCGGCCCGCCGAGTCATATACAGCACGACGAACCTACGGGAAGGACAATCCAATGACCGAGCTGCGCGCGGAACATGTCCGGCGGGCGATCGTCGAACACACCCGGCGTCTGGCGGAATCAGCCGCAGTGGCCGGACCTGACGCCATCGTGCCGACAACCCCGGAGTGGACCATCACTGGCCTGGTCGAGCACGTGGGTCAGACCCAGAACTGGGTCACGGAGATCATCGAGCGGCGCATCACCGACCCCACCCAGCTGCCCACGGAGATCGCCGTACTCCCCGCCGACCCCCGCAAATGGCAGGTGTGGCTGTCGGAGTCCGCGCAGCGGGTCGCGCGCGCGTGCTCCGATGACGCGCTCGACGCGCCGGTGTTCAACCCCGCAGGGGACGAGCGGCCCGGGACGCGATTCTGGATGTCCAGCATGCTCAACGAGGCGGTCGTGCACGGCTTTGACGCGGCCAGCGCGGCGGACCGACCGGCCGACATCGACGCCGACGTCGCAGCCGCGCTCATCAGCAACCACCTCGCGATGCTCACCTCCCCCACCTGGGAGATGCAGCGGCCGAAGTCGGCCCATGCGATCCGGGGCACCGGGCAGACCATGCTGTGGCTGGCCACCGACATCACCGGCGACGCGGGCGCGTGGTTCGTCGAACGGCGGCCTGACGGGGCAGCGTGGCAGCCCGCGACCAAGCAGGCCGATGTGACGGTGACCGGCCCGGCACGATCGCTGCTACTGACCTTGACCCGACGACTAGCTCTCACCGACGGCGACGCCACCGACATCAAGGTCGACGGCGACATCGACCTCGCCCAGCACTGGCTCGACAACACCGCCCATGTCAGCGGCTGAAAGGCCACAGGCAGGACACCGGTAGGAGATGTCGTCATCGGGGAAGCACCGGACGTCGCAACCGACTGTGGATCGCTCACCTGATCGCCACTGATCGTGTCTCATCTCCGAGTCCCACCCCACGGTCGTTGATCATGTTGAGCCAGGTGACACCGCGCGAGCGACCGAAGAATTTCTTATTCGGACGGGTGTAGATCGCGGGCACCGGGACCACGAACCGCATCCCGTCGATCGCCGCGACCAGTCCGCCGCCGAGTGCCTGGGCGAAACCTATCTTGCCCTGCTCATCAATGGGCGGACCGTTGGCCAGGGTGTAGCTCTCCGCCGACAGGTAGTTCTGCACCACGTGCGACAACCGTCCGCGCTCCAACGCCGGCGTGCCCGCCTTGACCACCGGCGCGTATCCGATGTTCAGCGCTTGAGCCGTCAGGCAGGCCGCGACCGAGACGTGGAAGTCGGCGAGCTTGCTCACGCCGCCGGCCACCGAGATGAACGCGGTCTCGAACTCCGGAACCCGGCCCATCACCTCCAGCAGCAGCTCGGGCAGGTCCACCCGGGGCAGCATCGCAAGGACTCGCTTGCGCAGGTCGATCAGGGACGGCGGCTCCGGAAGGGCGGCCAGCTTGGCCACGTGCAGCCGTCCCTCCGCATCCACGCGCACATCCACCCGTCCTGCCCGGCCCGGCCCGCGACATCGTTGAGCGCCAGATGCAGCACCAGCGCGTGCTCGGCGAGCAACCGCCCGGGATCCTCGGGAAGCTGCAGGTCGACCAGCGCCGGCCCCTTGGCCGCCTCCCACTTCGCGCCCGCCAGCAGCTGCCCGCGTGGATCCCGCCAGCGCGCCGAGGCCTCGGCATAGACGTCGCGATGCTTGAGGTGCCGGTGGAACTAGGTGAGCACGCACATGGTGGAGGCGTTCTTATCCACGGTGCTGCCGTTCGGCAGGCTCTTGAACACCAGTCGCTTCCAGGACCCGGTCACCGGCGCGGGGTCGATGTCGGCCTCGGTGACCTTCTTCTTGCGTCCGTCCAGCAGCCGGGGCAACTGCTTCATCGCCGCGAGCGCCCCCGCGCCGTCGGTGTTGGCACCGAACTCGATCACCGTGGTCAACGTCTTGAGGAACCCCGACACGGTGGCGATCCGCGAGGCCAGCAGCGCCCGCATCTCCCTGTCGGCATCGGCGTCGGGCGGCGGCACCATCTCGGTCGCCGCCGCGACCGCCTCCCGCAACTCCCGCCGGGGCACGATCGCGTCGATCGCCTCCCACACCTGATCCAACCGGAGTTCCTCGCCGTACTCGGTGACCTCCAGCAGGGTTTCCACCGCCGCGGCGAGCGTGGCCGAGTGCTTGGCCAATTTCGGATGCTGGCGTACCCGCTCCTTGTCGGTCGCGGTCTCGGCCTTGCCGACCAGTTCGGTGGTGACCAGCAGATCCAGCATCTCCAGACAGTCGTCGACCGACTTGCCCTCCAGATGGATCACCGTGGCCAGCAACGTGGCGAGCTGGCGGGAGGGGCCGTGGCGGCGCAGCGTGGTCGCCGTGGCCTGCATGCCGTACCGCGCCAGGTCGACCATCCGCCGGTGCGGTACCTCCAGCAGCATCTCCAGGATCACCTGCTGCCGCGGCGACAGCACCCCCGCGCAGCGTGTCATGGAGCCGGTCGGTGGCCTCATCCCGCACCCGGGCGACCAGCCGGGCCAGCGTGGTCACGCCCGGGAGCAGCACCTTGTTGGTGCGCAGCCACGTTCGCCCACCCAGACGATGAAATCTGCCTCTACCTAGGAAAACTCCTTCAACTCATATGCCTTGCGGATCACTTCCTGGTGCTCGAACGGCGTGTTGCGCCGCTCGGTGTACTGGTTGATCTGCGAGACAGGCTGTCAGGGGACGGCCGCCTCGCCTTCGGGAGTGGATGGGCACGGGGACCGGGGAGATTGCCCGCTTCGATAGCTTGCGAGAATTACCCATCTCCCAAGTGATCCGAGTGGCGCGGCAACGCAACGGATGAATATTTTCTGATTTTGATTTCCAGAAATCCAGAAATTCGGTACGCTGGGCCGCCGTGACGAGCTCCGTGACCATCACCGCGTGCAAGCACTGCGGCGCGCCCATCGAGCAGCCGGTCCGGCGGGGCAGGCCGCGAGAGTACTGCCCGGACGGCGACTGCCAGGCGGCGGCCAAGAGGGAGCGGGAGCTCCGCCGCGCGACACCGGGCCTGGAGGGCGCGCTGGCGCGCGTGGAGGACCTGTACGAACGCATGGAGAAAGGCCTGGCGGCGGCGATCGAGCCGCTGGCGCAGGTGCTCGCCCAGGAGCTGAGCCCGGCGGGAGTCGAGGCGAAGCTGAGCGCCATCCAGGCCGAGGCGCACACGAGCGTCGCCATCGCCCGAGCCGAGCGCGAGCAGGCTCTGGAGCAGGTACGGCTGGCTCGCGAGGCCGCCGACGAGGCTCGCAGGGAGGCGGAGGAGGCCCGCCGCCGGACGGAGGAGGCCTACGCCGAGCGGGACAGCGCCTTTGCCGACGCGGAAACCGCCCGTGAGCAGGCCCTGGCCGCGCTGCGGGAGGCGGCGAGCACCGAACGCCGGGCCAGGCAGGAGGCCGACCAGGCCGTCCGCAGAGCAGAGATCGCCGAGGCCGCCCGCGAGCAGGCCGTACGCGAACTGGCCGACCGGGTCGACCAGGCCGCGGCCGAGGTCCGCCTGGCCCGGCAGCAGGCCGAGCAGGCCGTTCAGGAACGCGACGAGGCGCAGGCCGACGCGCGGGCGGCCCGGGCGGAGGCGGAGCTGGCGCGCCGGGCGCATCGTGAGGCCGAGCAGTCGAGCGCCGCCGCGCTGGCCCGCGCCCAGGCGGCCGAGGCCGAACGCGACCGCGCGGTCGCGCGTGCGGAGGCCGAGCGCGACCGGGCCGTTGCGCAGGCCCACGACGAGCGTGACCGGGTGCTGGCCAGAGCCGAGGCGGCGGAGGCGGCCCGCGAGCAGGCCGTCGCGGAGGCCGCCCGGCTGCGCGCGGAGGCGACGCAGGCCGAGGCACGCGCCGGCGCCGCTGACGCGGAGGCCGCCCGGGCGGAGCAGGACGCCCGGACCGCCACCGCCGAGCGGGAGCGGATCCAGGCGGAGCTGTCGCTGGAACGGGCCCGGCTGGCCGACCTGCGCGCGCAGCTCGACGTGGCCCGGGCCGAGGCTGCCCAGCTGCGCGAACGCGCGGTCGCCGCCGAGCTGCGGCTGCGTCAGGAGGATCCCGAGCCCCCGCCCGGGCCATGACGACGCTCCGTCATCTCTCCTCCGGCCGCCTGTTTCCTACGCCGGCTCCTTGGCGGCCGAGCCTGCCGCGGCCGGCTTCCGAGTGACGCGGCGCCGCCGGGCCGGCAGCCCGAACGTCGGGTTGGCGACGCCCCAGACGGCGCCCTTGCAGATCAGCTCCTTGTAAACGGCGGCCAGCCGTCCGGTCAGGACCGCCCGCACCGCGCGGTCGTCGGCGGTGACGTACTGGATCAAGCCGTCTTTCCGGCCCAGCGAGATGCACTGGTTGAAGTAGCGGATCGGTGCGTTCGGAAGCTTCCCGCCGGTCAGGCGTGCCGCGATCGCGTCGGCGGTCTGCCAGGCGGCCGGAGTTCCCGAGGCGCACGACATGCGCAGCGGCTTGTTCCCCGGGCCCATCGCCATGGCCGCGTCGCCGACGGCGTACACGTCCGGGTGCGAGACCGAGCGCATGGTCGCGTCGACCACGATCTGCCCGGTGCCGGTGACCTCCAGGGTGGTCGCCTTGGCGATCGGGTGGACCACGAAGCCGGTGGCCCACACGGTGACCGCGGCGGGGATGGTCGTGCCGTCGGCGGTGGTGACACGGTCGGCTTCGACGCCGGTGACCGTGGTGCGCTCGTGCACGGTGATCCCGAGCGTGCCGAAGACCTTCCGCAGGTGCGCGCGCCCCTTGGGAGACAGCCAGTCGCCGAGAACGCCGCCGGCGGCGAGCGCGACGTCGAGGTCCGGGCGTGCCTCGGCGATCTCGGCCGCGGCCTCCACCCCGGTGAGGCCGCCCCCGACGACGACCACGGTCTGCCCGGCGTCGAGGCGGGCCAGGCGCTCGCGCAGCCGGAGCGCTCCGGGCCGCCCGGCGATCTCATAGGCGTGCTCGGCGGCCCCGGGGACGCCCTGGGAGTTCCAGCCGCTGCCGAGGGCGTAGACGAGCGTGTCATAGGGGAGTTCTTCGACGCCGAACCCGGGCCCGGTCGAGCCGGCACCGTTCGCGTCGGCGACGGTGACGGTCTTGCGGTCGACATCGAGGCCGGTGACCTTCGCGAGCTTCAACTCGACGCCGGTGCCCGCGAACATCTCGCTGAACGGCCGGGGCTTGAGGTCCTGGCCGGTCGCCAGCTGGTGCATGCGGACGCGTTCGACGAAGTCGGGTTCGGCGTTGACGAGGGTGATGGCGACGTCCTCGCGGTGGAGCCGCTTGGCCAGGCGTCCGGCGGCGATGGCTCCGGTGTATCCGGCTCCGAGGACGATGATGCGGTGCTGCATGCCCCTTGCTCCTGTCTTCCGCGATTTGCCACTTGAACCGGGCAGCACGCGGTTTCCTGACAGGACCGGGATGTGAAGCGGCTCACACAGAGAACAGGGGCTCCCCATGGTCCGCGGTCGCCCACTGCTCGGTCGCGCGTTCGAGCTTGTCCGGGTTGACCTGGCTGCGCACCCCGGCGATCCCCTCGGCGGTGACCTCCAGGCACATGACGCCGATGACCCGGCCGTGCACGACCCCCACGACGGCGGGGCCACCGTTGGCGGTCCAGAGGTAGACCTCGGACGCGCCGCCGACCATGGCGCGCTTGGCCTCGCCGGGTTTGAACAGGCCCCGCAGGAACTTCGCGACCGCGACGGCGCCCGCGAACGCCTTGGCACGGGCCGGGATCTTCCCGCCGCCGTCGCCGATCGCGATGGCGTCCTCGGTGAGCAGGCGCACGAGCGGCTCGATTCGGCCGGTGGTGGCGGCCGCCAGGAACTCCTCGACGATGCGCCGGGTGGCGGCCTCGCCGATCTCGGTGCGGGCCTTGCCGTCCGCGACGTGCTTCTTGGCCCGGTGGAAGATCTGCTGGCTGGCGGCCTCGGTGATGTCGAGGATCTCGGCGATCTCCCGATGCGGGTAGTCGAAGGCCTCCCGCAGCACGTAGACCGCCCGCTCGTTGGGGGACAGGCGCTCCAGGAGGGTGAGGACCGCGTACGAGACCGATTCGCGCTGCTCGGCGGTGTCGGCCGGGCCGAGCATCGGGTCCCCGGCGAGCAGCGGCTCGGGAAGCCACTGGCCCACATAGGTCTCGCGGCGCGCCCGCGCGGAGGTGAGCTGGTTGAGGCACAGGTTGGTGAGGACCTTCGTCAGCCAGGCCTCGGGGACCTCGATGTGATCGACGTCGGCGGCCTGCCAGCGCAGGAAGGTCTCCTGCACGGCGTCCTCGGCCTCCCCGGCGGAGCCGAGAAGGCGGTAGGCGATGGCTTCCAGGCGCGGCCTGGAGGCCTCGAACCGGTCGACGTCGTCCACGGTCAGGGGCATAGGCCCGATCCTAGGACGCCAGGCGCGGACACGGCCGCCGCCGCAGCCGCGCAGCCGATCGCCGTACGCATCGTGAGCAGGCCGGTCATCAGGTCTCGGCCGGACCGGCGCTGTCGGCGAAGTGCCCCAGAACCATGTCGACCAGTGCGGCGACGTCGGCGTCGACCATCGGCCGGCCGGTCATGCCCATCCGGTGGAGCAGGGTTCCGACGACGACGTCGATGAAGAACAGGACCCGGTCATCCGGCTCGCCGAGCGCGTCCCGCAGCTGGAGCCGGTACGGGTCCTGGAACCGTGCGGACAAGATCTCGCGCAGGGGCGGATCGCTGACGGCGTCGCTGAACACGCCCGCGAACGCGTCGCCTATGCCGGGCTCGCCGATCTTCGCCGCGATCCAGCGGATGGTCGAGGACATGATCTCGGCCCGGTTGGTGCCCGCCAGCGGCACCGGGCCGAGCGCGTCAAGCAGGCAGTCCACGATCAGCGCGCCCTTCGACGGCCAGCGGCGGTAGATCGTCGTCTTCGCGACGCCGGCCCTGGCGGCGATGCGGTCGACGGTGGCACGCGTATACCCGAGCTCGTGGACCGTGCTCAGCGTCGCGGCGAAGACCACGGCGTCGACGCCGGACCGCGGGCGACCGGGTGGTCTGGCGGATGCGGTCGCTCGAGGCATGAGCACACGATAACCTCTTTCGCTACCATGAGTTTCGATACTAGTGGTGGCGAAATCGTGCCGCCGTCCTCACGCGGTAGGGAAGGGTGGCACGATGGCCGTTCGCTTCCTTCTGTACTGCTGAGACGACCAGTCGGTGACCTGCGGCGAACTTTCCCGGCCGGGCCGCAATCCAATACGGCATGAACAATGGTCACAGAGGAATCCGCAAGCACAAGGTGGTCCGGCTGGGACGCCCGGCCATTGCGGCGGCGCTCGCCGCGGGGATCGCATTGACCGGCGTCGGGGGGGGGGGGGCCCCCCCCCCCGGCCCCCCCACCCCCCCCCCCCCCCCCGGGGCCCCTTGGGGCCCGCGGGCG